>CAYVHH010000397.1:0-7200 GCA_964450175.1 uncultured bacterium
GGTCCCCGAGCCGCTGCCGGGAGAGCTGCCGCCGTTCGTGCTCGGCAAGGCGCACCTCGTGGCGCCCGGCACCGCCGCCGCCATCCTGGCGTACGGCTACCCGGTGGTCACGGCGCTCAAGGCGCGCGCCATCCTCGCGGCGGAGGGACACCTGGTCGCGGTCTACGACGCCCGCTTCGCCAAGCCGCTCGATCGCGATCTCATCCGCGACCTGGTGCGCGCCGGCATCCCGATCCTGACGCTCGAAGATCACCAGGTGGGCGGCGGGTTCGGATCGTGCGTCCTGGAGGCCTGCAACGAGATGGGGCTGCCGGCCGACGCCGTGCAGCGCGCCGGGCTCCCCGATCGCTTCATCGCGCACGGCTCGCGCAAGGAGCAGGAAGCCGAAGCCGGGATCGACGCCGAAACCCTCGCCGAGCGCCTGCGCCCGCTGGTGCGGCGCGACCGCGGCGCGGTCGCCCGGGCGGCCGCCGCCTGGCGCTCGGTCTGGACGTAGGCCGCATCCGCCCGACACGTCACGCGCCAGCGTCCGCTCGCGCGCCCGGCGCCCCGTCCTTCAGGCTACGCAGCGGCACGGCTCTCACGATCATCCCTCACGATCGATCGCGGTCGACGGCCCGCCGGGGGTCGCCGCATCGATGGCGCGCAGGTCATCGATGCACCTCTCGGCATCGCCATGCAGCGCCGGTCCGACGATCACGCGGCGCAGATAGGCCCGCATCGGCTCAGCCTCCGAGGCGTACTGTTCGGCGAGCCGGGTGATCGCGCGCGCCGACCAGTCTCGAATCTCATTGCTCCACCGGCGCAGATCCCGATCGAGAGCCGGTTTGCATCGCTCGCGAACGAGCTTGACGAGGCGGCGTTTCCGGACCGAGGGGAAGCGTGCGAGCCAGCGTGGCTGCCGCAGGGTGAGATCTGCCGGTGTGGGCGGCCCCATGGGGGCGGGCATCGAGAGCAGGTCGAGAACGAGCCCCTGCGGCGGCGATGGCCACGACAGCTCCGCTCTCATGTCTTCGAGCAGGCCGCCCAGCACGTCGCGCACTGCCTGGAGCGCTTCGCGCAATCGCGCACGGATCTGTTCTGACGAATGGTCCAGCACCCGCTGAAGCACATCGGTGTGGTCGGGCCCATCCCCTTGAGCGACCAGTCGGGTCATCGCGTCGGTGGCCTGGGCAAGAATGGCGTCACCGAGAACGGCCGCTTCCTCCGCCACCTGCACGCATATTCGGTGCGCCTCGGACATCGCGGCTTCCGCTTCCAACGCCCGCCGCTCGATCTCTTCCCGCCGTGGGAAGGAGTTCCGCGAGGTCCCGCGGGGATCAAGCGCAGCGCGCAGTGTCGCCACGATTCCCTCGCCAGAGCCGCGAGCTTCCGTCGCGCAGAAGCGTCCGACAGTTCCTTCAAGCGCGCCAGCAAGGGAGAGAGTTCCCGGTCAAACCATGTCGCCGCGAAATCGACGCCTGCGCCGATGGTGCTGACCAGACTCACGGCCAGTTCGACACCGATTGACTCCTCAAGCTCGGTCTTGACATAGCTGCTCATTCGGAGTCTATCCGCGCCGGACAGCAGATCGGCCTTGCTGACGACGACCGTCGCGGGGATTCCCGACTCGTGCAGCAAGCGCACGACCTCGACATCCTCCCGTTCGATGGCGCCGCTCGCGGCCACCAGGAGGACCCCGAGGTCGCACCGCGGCAGGTAGGCGAAGGTCTCCCGAGCGCCGGAGACCGCCAGTGATCCCACACCCGGGGTATCTACGAAGACGGCGCCCGTGCGCAGCGCCGGCGACGGCAGCCGGACGAGCGTGCGGATGACGCGCTTCTCGTTCTCCGGGTTGCCGGCCTCCGAGACGAACTCGGCGAGCCGATCGATCGCCACGTCCTGCGTTGGGTGATCGGCATACTGAATGCGGGCGACCGGCGGGTCTCCCCAGACAACACGCGTGGGCACGGCCGTGACGGGAGTCGCCCCGACAGGCAGCACGCTGGCCCCGAGAACCAGGTTGATCAGCGACGACTTGCCCGAACCCACCCGTCCGAAAAACGCAATTTCGAACATCCCGGCCTCGGCGTGCTCGAGCAGGGCCTCGATGGCGGACCGATACTCGACAAGCCCCCGGCGGGCGACGACTCCTTCCAGAACGCGCAGGAGCCGCAGATCGAACGGGGCTCGTTCAAGCTCCGCGAGGCGTCCGGCAAGGTCGCCGCTCGCCCGCCTGGTCAGGAATGACCGGATGCGCTTCAATGCGCGGATCAGGTCCAATTCCACACGCGCGACGAGGGCGGAGGTCTGTTCGCCGAGTTCGCCATATCCCTGCAGCCGGCGAGGGTCCACGTCCTCGATTGCGATCTCGGCGAAGCTCAATGTGGTCTGAATCGCGGCGGCGGCCTGCACGCGGGGGGGCGGAAGATGAAGCCCCAGCGCGCGCGCCGCGTCGGTCAACTGATCTCGCGCCCGGGTGATCTGATCCTCCAGCACGCCCCGCTCCGCGGGTGTCAGGTCGGATGCCACCCGGGCGAAAGGCGACGGCGAGGGGCTCATCGCATGTTCCGCGTCGGTCAGCAGTCTGTCGATATGGGAGAGGGTGGCCGTGAGCACGCGCCGATGATTTTCGTTCAGACCGCCGGGCATGAGTCACCTCGTGGCGGTGCCGGTCCGCTCATGGGTTGCGCTCATGGAACGCTCCTCAGGACCGCATCGCGACCGAGCGGCGCCTCGGACATCAGTCCTGTCGTCCCTGAGCGCTCGCGAGAACAACGGTTCCGGCAAGACAGAGCGCCGCTGCCACCCCGAAGGCGACTCCAGGGCCAGCGACGCTCCAGAGCACCCCGACGAGCGTGCTCGAGACGAGATCCCCGACGCCGTTGGCCGCTGCGAGCGTCCCGTAGCCCGTTCCCCGGATTTCCGGCGGGACTGCGTGCGCGGTGATCGTTCCCTCGAGCGTGTCCTCGAAGGCAAGCGTCAGGCCGGCGACCGCGAACAGGGCAACCAGCATTCCGGCCGAAGGTGTGGCGAGGGCCGCAAGGACGGCCGTGAGCGTGCCCAGCAGGTAGCCGGCCACGAGGAGACGCTCGGGCGGGACGCGATCCGCCACCCACCCGATGGGATACGACGCGACCGCATAGAGCACGTTGTGTCCGACATAGAGCACCATGGCCAGCTCGGTCGCCATGACGATCCCCATGCCGGGACCCATGAGCTGGCTGGCGCGAAGGATGAGGAGGGTCCGTGCGAAGTCGCCCGTGCCGAACAGGAACACGGCCGCGAGGAACCGGCGGTACCGGGGAGGGAGCGCGCCAACGCTCTTCCAGAACGGCCGTGGATCGATCCTTGTTCCATCCTGCGGGCGAACGAGGGCGGCGAACGCCACCGCCGCGAGCACGCCCGGAACGAGGCTCCACCAGAAAACCGAGCGCGGCTGCAGGGAGGTCGCCAGAAGGGCGGCGAGCGCCGGTCCGGCGACCGCACCGGCCGTATCCATGGCACGGTGAAATCCGAAGGCCCGGCCTCGGGCTTCGCTGGGCACCGCATCGGCCAGCATCGCGTCGCGCGCCGGGCCACGCAGACCGCGGGCAAGCCAACCGACGGAGCGCGAGCCGAGGACGTGAATCCAGGAAGTGGCCAGCGCGAGCGCGCCGGTCGACAGACCCGTCGTCAGGTAGCCGGCAATCGTGATCGGCTTGCGGCGATGAGGTTCATCCGCGAGCCAGCCGCCGAACAGCTTCGAGAAGCTCGCGAGGCCGTCGGCCAGGCCTTCGATGATCCCGAGAGCGGCGGGCGCGGCCCCGAGCGTGATCAGAAATGCCGGCAACGTCGCAGTGGCCGCTTCATGACCGGCGTCGGAGAGCAGGCTCGCGAGTCCGAACCCGAGCACCGACCGGGTCAGCCATCGCCGACCGACCCTCACGGACTTCGCATTGGACCGTTCGTCCGTCACGCCCGCAGGGTCGCCGTCAGGCGTATGGGCCGAAGGAGAAGATCGAGGGCATCACGCACATCGCTCACGATGATCGTCGCCGAGCGAATGACCTCGGAGACCGCTCCCTCCGGTCCGATGACGGCGATCGCCAGTGCGGCCTCCGTGAACATGTCCAGGTCGTTTCGGCCGTTGCCGACGGCGACGACACCGTGTCCCTGCGCCCTCGTGAACCGTCGTTTCTCGACGCCGTTGCGGCAGATCTGGAGGGTGACGGGCAGCGAGCGGAGGGCTCGTCTTGCGGAGCCAAAAGTGTCGGCGGTGAGGACCGTGACGCTCATGCGTCGCGCCAGTCGGTGCAGACGGACCGCCACGCCCGGCAGAAGTGTCCCGTCCCTCGCGAGTGTCCCGTTGAAATCGATGACCAGGCGATCGAGACGCTGCGGCTCGACGCCGGGGCGAACGAGGATGACGGCGGGGGGCTTCGAAGATCCCCTACGCACGGCGGAACCCGGCGGTGAACCCCGCGCCCGCATAGCGCGCCTCGTCGGCGAGCTCCTCCTCGATCCTCAGGAGCTGGTTGTACTTGGCGACGCGCTCCCCCCGGGCGGGCGCGCCGGTCTTGATCTGCCCCGCCGCCGTGGCGACCGCGAGGTCGGCGATGAAGTCGTCGGAGGTTTCCCCCGAGCGGTGGCTGATCACCGTGCCGTACCCCGCGGAGCGCGCAATCTCGATCGCCTCGAGCGTCTCGCTGACGGTGCCGATCTGGTTCAGCTTGATCAGCACGGCGTTCGCGACCTTCTTCGCGATCGCCTGGCGGATGATGGCCGGGTTGGTGACGAAGATGTCGTCGCCGACGAGCTGAATGCGCTCGCCGAGGCGCGCGGTGAGCTGGCGCCAGCCGTCCCAGTCACCCTCCGCAAGCCCGTCCTCGATGGACCAGATGGGGAATTGCCCGACCCAGTCGGCATAGAACTTCACCATGTCGGCGGCGGACCGGCGCTTCTTGTCCGACTTGCGAAAGATGTAGGCCCCATCCTCGAAGAACTCGCTCGCCGCCGGGTCGAGCGCGAGGACCACGTCGACTCCCGGTCGCAGTCCGGCCCGCTCGACGCCGCGCAGTACGAGCTCCACGGCTTCCACGTTCGCCTTGAGATTCGGCGCGAACCCCCCTTCGTCCCCCACCCCGGTGCCGTAACCCTTGTCTTTCAGGGTCGCCTTCAGCGCGTGATAGCTTTCGGCGCCCATGCGCAGCGCCTCGCGGAATGATGCCGCACCGACCGGCGCAATCATGAACTCCTGGAGGTCAACGTTGTTGTCGGCGTGAACACCCCCGTTCAGGACATTGAACATCGGCACGGGCAGGACCGGCGCCCGACCGGTGCCGAGATGGCGAACGAGCGGAATGCCGCCGGCGGCGGCCGCGGCGCGCGCGACGGCCTGGGAAACACCGAGGATTGCGTTCGCGCCGAGCCGTGACTTGTCGGCGGTGCCGTCGAGCGCGCAGAGCCGCGCGTCGAGGCTCTTCTGATCCACGACCTCGGAGCCGCGCAATGCCGGCGCGATGAAGTCATTCACATTCGCAACCGCACGCGTGACACCCTTGCCGCCGTAGCGGCGGCGGTCGCCATCACGGAGTTCGACCGCCTCGCGGCTGCCGGTGGAGGCCCCCGAGGGAACGGCGGCGCGACCAAAGGGTCCGCCCGCAAACCGCACGTCGACTTCGATGGTCGGGTTGCCACGCGAATCGAGGACTTCCCGGGCATGAATTCGTTCGATGGTGTTCATAATGCCTCTCCCTTCGAGTTTCTCTCGAGCAGGCCGAAGACCTGCCGCCGAAGCGTATCAATGCGTCCGAGCTCCGCCTTCACGGCCTCGCTCCCCTCGGAGATCCTGGCTCGAGCCCGTGCGAGCGCACGTTCGGCGGAGGCGTGGACATCGCCGAGATGGCCGCGAATCTCCGACTCCAGGAGGCGCCGGCTCTCCAGCACCCGGTCATTGAGGTCGTTCTCGATGCGCGTGCCGTTGGTATAGAGGAGGGCCTCCAGGTAGTCGCCGGTGTCCTGGTCGAGGCGTCGTAGCAGGCTCTCCCTCGAGAGGAGCCGATCGGCCAGCCACCGCACGGGTGACCCGCCCGCGGCGCGCCAGAGCTCCGTGTAGTGCAGCCGGCTTCTGACGCGGAAGTCCACCTCGACCCCGACGCTTCGCGGCAGCGTCGCGAGAGCGGGCTCCCCGGAGTTCGCCAGCCGATCGAGAAACTGATTCGCGAGGCCGACGAATCTTTCGGCGGCCCGCCGGTACCCGGCCTCGGCGGCGGGCTGCTCCTCGGCCCGCCACCGATCGAGCCATCGGCCGGCGATGTCCTGGGCCAGCAGGATCGCACGCTGCCGCAATGCGGGGCCGCGTCCGTTCAGGTTGCGGAGCTCCTCGCCAAGCTCGTGGCGGCAGGCGGAAAGCGTGCGCTCGAGGAACTGAACTCTCTGCGCAGCGAAAGTCCTGGCAAGTCGCTCCTGTTCGGCATTGAACAGGTGTCCGAGGTCGTGCATGGCCCGCTCGGCATCCGCCGCGCACGCGACCAGCGTCTCGATGCGGCGCTCCGAGTGCTCGACCGGACGAGCCAGTGCGTCGCGCTCCTCTCCGAGAACGCGAAGCAACCGGTCCGCCAGGCGCTGCAGTCCGCGCTCCTTGGCCCCCCGCACGAGCGCGGCCCCCGACTCGCGGGCAAGGCGCTCGAGCGCCGCCACGAGCGACGCCCATTGGCGCGTGGGCTCGCCCTCGGCGAGCCGCTCGGCGGCGCTCACCTCGAGGATCGTCCCGACCCGGACGCCCACGCGCTCCGTCAGCACCCGCTCGGAAAACGTCTTCGCCTGCCGGCGCTCCGCGTCGGACACGCGGTCGGCCTTGTTCAGGACCACCACGAGGCTGGTCACGTGGCGGGATACCTGCTCGACGAGCGCCAGCTCGCTCTCCGAGATCGGCGGATCCGCGCCCAGGACCACGAGAGCGGCGTCCACGTGAGGCACGAACGCGTGCGTGGCCGCCGATCCTCCGGTGAACACCGAGCCAAGGCCCGGCGTGTCCACGAGGCACATGCCGGATGCGAGGAGCGGGGACGGCACGAAAACCTCCACGCCCGCGACACACTTGGTGTTGTCCGGATTGCCGTCCTCGGAGACGAACGCCGCGAGCTCGGTGGGCTCGATGTTGCGCCAGGCGCCATCGCCCAACTGGACACGCGCTCCGCGTCGCGGTCCATGTCCCACGACGGTCACGATGGAGGTCAC
>CAYVHH010000398.1:0-8190 GCA_964450175.1 uncultured bacterium
TCGCGTGCGCCTTCGGGCGCCGCCTCGCATCTGGGCCTTCTTCGGCCGCCAGGTGGCCATGGCAAACGTTAGCGCCTGTGGCCTTCGGCGGAGTGTTAGCGCGTCAGGGCTTGGCGAGGGACAGGCGGGCGCGGGCTTGGCGACAGGCGTCGACCGCGGCTGCGTAGCCGACGAGCAGCGGGTGGGGGCTCGCGGCGGTGGAGCGGGCCTGCGGGAGAAAGAGCGTGGCGACGAAGAACGGATGCTCCGGGAGTTCGACGATCCGGATCTCACCCTCGGCGCCGACGCCGCTCACCCGAAGGCCACACGCCTCGAACTGGAGGCGGTAGTCCGGGTTCACGCCGTAGTTGCAGTAGTAGGCCTCGGTGGCCTCGGGCACGCCATAGAGACTCGCGGCGCGCGTGCGCGGGACCAGCACCACCCGCTGCTCTTGTCCCACGAGTGAACAGGCCAGCGCGGTGATCACCAGTCGAGGGGCGTCGGGGCTCGTTTCGGCGTGGTCGGCGTCTCGGTACCCGAGGACATTGCGCGCGAACTCGACGATCGCGTGCTGGAAGCCGCCTCAGGTGCCGACCAGCGGGACTCCGCGCTCACGCGCGTAGCGCACCGCCGCGAGCGCGCCGTCCATGCTCCGGTAGGGGCTCGCCGGCGCGATCCAGACGCCGTCGTACGCCGCCAGGCGCTCGTCCCAATCACCGGGAGCGTCGGTCGGGACCCACGTGAATGCGAGTCCAATGTGCTGGAGCGCCGAGCTCGTGAGCTGGTGGGTGACGTTCGCCGGGTTGAAGTCACCGACGACGGCGATCTGCGCGCGTCGGGTCACGCCGTCCTTCATTGCCGGCGAGAGCGTACCACAGGTGCGCCGCACGGCCGCGCCCTTGGTGGTCGGACGCACGATGAAGCGTGGGGGTATTGTGAACAATGGTTCATGGGTCGACCATGGCCGTCCGGCCGGGCATCCGCGGGCTCACTGCATCTGGTCTCAGTCCCGTGAAGCCGCCGAGCTAGCCCTGGCGGATCACCGGGCCGAAGCTGTCCATCCGCTCGAGGCTCTCGGCGAGACTCTCGCTGCGGAAGTCGAACACGATCTCGCTCACGCCCAGTCGCGCGAGGGCGGCGATGTCCTCCGCGATTTGCGCCGGGGCCCCCGCGAAGGGCCGGCGCTCGCCGTCCCGGAGCGCCCGTTGACCCCGGTCGTAGACCGGCGCCTTGTACGAGATGGTGAGGGATTTCGGATCGCGTCCCTCGGCCTCAGTGAGCCGGTAGAGCTCGTCGAGGAGCACGCGCAGCTCGGAAGGTGGCAGCGGGACCGCCGCGTTGGCGCCGACCGGATGCCAGCCGTCGCCGAGGCGCGCCGCCCGCCGCAGGGCGGCCTTGCTGTGGCCGCCGACCCAGATCGGCGGGTGCGGTTTCTGAACGGGCTGAGGCCGACAGTGGAGCGCCTCGAATCGATAGAACTCGCCCGAGAAGGACGCTGGGCTCTGCGTCCACAGCGACTTGAAGATACGGATGTACTCGTCGGTCACCGCGCCCCGCCGCTCGAAGGGCGGCGCGCCGAGCGCCTCGAACTCCTCGCGCATCCATCCCACGCCGACGCCGAGCGTGACGCGGCCCTTCGAGAGCACGTCGATCGTGGCGAGGGCCTTCGCCGTCAACACCGGATTCCGATAGGGCACGATCATCACGCTGGTGACCAGGCGCAGGCGCGTGGTCTTGGCGGCGACGAAGGTCATCAGCGAGAGCTGATCGAGCACGTCGCCCTGGCCCGGGAAATCGCCGGAGACCGTGTAGGGATAGCGGGACTTGATCGTCACCGGGAACACCAGATGGTCGGCGACCATCACCGAGGCGAAGCCCAGGCTCTCGCCGCGCTGGACGAGCGTCTCGAGCGCCTCCGGCGTCGCCGTTCGACCGCGAGTGGGAAGATAGAACCCGTAGCGCATGGCCCACACCTTACATCATCAGGGGCCGCTGGTGGTCGCCCGACGGACGCGTTATCCTGACCGGCGCGTTCGATGAATTTCGACTTCACCGAGGCCGAGCAAGCGTTCGCCGACGAGGTCCGCCGATTCCTCGGCGTGAATCCGCCCGAGCGCTTCGCCGTCGACGGCATGGACGCGGGCTACGGCTCGGGCGCCAACTCGCGAGCGTTCATGAAAGCCCTCGGCGCCCAAGGCTGGCTCAGCATGTGCTGGCCGAAAACCCTGGGCGGCCGCGAGCAGCCGATGTTCATGAAGCTCGTCCTCATGGAAGAGCTGGCGCTCGCCGGCGCGCCGTTCGGCCCGCTCGCCGGCGTCTGGCAAACGGCCGATGCGATCATCCAGCTCGGCACCGAGCGCCTGCGGCGCGACGTCCTTCCCGCGATCGCGCGCGGCGAGGCGACGTTCTGGCAAGGGTACAGCGAGCCCGACGCGGGCTCGGATCTGCTCGCGCTCAAGACCGAGGCACGGCGCGACGGCGATCACTACGTGATCCGCGGCCACAAGATCTGGTCGAGCCACGCCGGCATCGCGTCGCACGGGCTCGTGTTCGCGCGGACGAGCCGCGAGGCACGACGCAGCCGCGGATTCAGCATGTTCGTGGTCGCGAACGGCACGCCGGGCATGGATATCCGGCCGATCCGCAGCATGACCGGTGAGGTCTATCACCACGAGGTGTTCCTGGACGATGTGCGCGTGGCCGCGGACCTCATGCTCGGGCCGCCCGGTGAAGGCTTCCAGGCGCTCCTGAACGGGCTCGACGCCGACCGGTTCTGGGGGCGCTTCTACAAGGCGCCGGCGCTCGCGCGCGTGCTGCGCCAGCTCGTGGACTACGCCAACACGACGCGCGTCGGCGGCGCCCCGCTCGCGCGCGATCCGTTCGTGCGCCGCCGGCTCGCCGCGATCGCCGCCGACATCGCAGCGCTGCGCCTCATCTTCTATCGCGCCGGCTGCCTCATCCGCGACGGTGCGCCCCTCACCTACGAGACCGCGATGGCGAAGGTGTACGCGGACGAGACCGGGCAGAAGCTGGCGCGCCTCGGCATGGACCTGCTCGGGGTCTGGGGGCCGCTGCGCGAAGGCTCGCGGTGGGCGAAGCTCGGCGGACAGATCTCGCACCTCTATCAGACGACCCTCGGCCACACGATCGCCGGGGGCACCGCCGAGGTCCTCCGCACGACCGTCGCCGTGCGCGGCCTCGGCCTTCCGGCCGAGCCGAAGACCGCCGGCGAATCGAAGGCCCGGTGAGATGGACTTTCGTCTGTCGCCGTCCCAGCAGATCCTGACCACGACGGCCCGCGCGTTCCTCCGCCAGCACTGCCCGCCCGAGCTCGTGCAACGCCTGGCGCTCGATGAGCGCGGCTTCGACGAGACGCTCTGGCGCCGCATGGCCGAGCTCGGATGGCCCGGGCTTTTGATCCCGGCCGAGCTCGGCGGCAGCGACGGCTCGCTGCTCGACGTCATCCTGCTCGTCGAGGAGATGGGACGGGTCGGGTTGCCGGGACCGTTCGTGGCGAGCGCGGTGGTGGCGACGTCACTCGTGCTCGCCGCCGCCAGTCCGGCTCAGCACAAGCGCCTGCTGCCGGCGCTGGCCGCCGGCGAGCGGATCGCGAGCCTCGCCCTCCTGGAAGAGAGCGGATCGTTCGATACCTCCGCCGTCACACTCGAGTGCGCCGTGCCCGGACCGCTGAGCGGCCGCAAGCTCTTCGTCAAGGACGCGCACATCGCCGACGATCTCATCGTGGCCGTCCGGGTCGGCGGCGATCCCGCGCTCGTCGTCGTGCCGACCCACCGATCGGGCATCGCGCGGATGCCGCTCGACGCGATCAGCGGCGAAAAGCTCTTCGAAGTGACATTCGACCGCGTGGAGATTCGCCCGGACGACCTGCTCGGCGCGGTCGGCGACGGCAACGCGCTGCTCACGCCGGCCCTGCGAGCGGGCTCGCTCGCGCGGACGGCCGAGATGGTCGGCGGGGCCCAGCGCGTCCTCGAGATGGCGGTGGAGCACGCCCGGACACGTGTCCAGGGCGGGCGTCCGATCGGCGGCTACCAGGCCATCCAGCACTCCTGCGCGGATCTCGTGCGCGACGTGGATGCGGCGCGCGCGCTCCTGTACGCGGCCGCGTGGAAGGCCGCGGAGGGCCGCGCGGCCGAGGCCGACGCGGCGCTCGCCAAGGCCTATGCGGGCGAGGCCTGCCTGGCGGTGGCGCGCCGCGGCCATCAGATCTTCGGAGCCATCAGCTATTGCGAGGAGCACCCGCTCCACCTCTTGCACAAACACATCCAGGCGGCGAGCCTCGATTTCGGCGACGCGCAGCTTCACCTGGAGACGGTAGCGCGCGCCATCGGGCTCGAGGACCGCCCGTAGGACGACACACCCCCATGAACATCTTGCTGCTGTCGATGCCGGACTCGTTCGAGCACATGCCCTCCGTCGCGATCCGCATGCCCAACGGGGCCCTGGCCTCGCTGGCCGGAAACGTCGATCCTCACCATCGAGTCGCCGTCGCCGACCTGATCCTGGTCCAGCGCCGGGTCCGCGAGACGCTCGAGCGCCTGGTCCGCGAGATCCAGCCGGACGTGGTGGGCCTCTCGGTGATGACCTTCCAGCGGCATACTGCGCTCCGGGTCATCCAGCTGGTCCGGCGCCTGCGGCCCACGGCGCGCGTCGTGGTCGGCGGCTACGACGCCAGCCTCGCGCCCGACGCCTACACGGATCCGAGCGCGGGGGTCGACTTCATCGTGCGCGGCGAAGGCGAGCTGACGTTTCGCGAGCTCGTGAGGGCCATCGAGCGCGGCGAGGATTTCTCGGGCGTTCCGGGGCTCTCGTTCCGGTGTGGCGAAAGCTTCACGCACAATCCGGACCGTGCGGTCAGCGGGCTCGACGGGGGCGACGTGCGGCTGCCCGATCGCGGCGCGCGCGTCCTGACGGGCTACACGATGGTCGGCCGGCAGGTCGACGTGGTGGAGACCTCGCGCGGGTGCACGTTCGATTGCAGCTTCTGCTCGATCATCGAGATGCGCGGGCGCAACTTCCACACCTTCCACTTTGACCGCGTGCTGGCGGACATTCGCGACGCGCGGGCGCACGGCGCCCAGGCGATCTTCCTGGTCGACGACAACATCACCCTGAACGTGCGGCGATTCGAGGCGCTCTGTCGCGCCATCATCGACGCCGGGCTCGACGATCTCGACTACACGGTGCAGGCGATGACCTCGGCCATCGCCAATCACGGCCGTACCCTGGCGCCGCTCATGCGGCAGGCGGGCTTTCGCTATGTCTTCCTCGGGATCGAGAACATCCTCGAGGAGGATCTCGAGTTTCTCCGGGCCGGGGCGAAGAACCGGCAGCGGGGCGAGGGCGCCCGCGGGGGCAACGCCGCGGTGGCGGCGATCGACTACCTGCACGAGAACAAGATGTACGTCGTCGGCGGATTGATCGTCGGCAACCCCCAGGACACGCGTGAGTCGATCGAGGCCAATCTGGACTTCGTCCGGCGCTACGTCGACGTGCCGTACATCCAGCACCCGACCCCCTACCCGAGGACGCCGATGACGAAAACCTTCCGGGAACAGGGGTTGATCATCAACGAGCGGCTCGAGGACTACGACGGAACGACCGCCGTGGTGCGGACGGCGCACCTCGAGTCGGACGAGATCGAGTTCCTGCGCTGGCGGGCCGACCGCTGGATCAAGCTGAAGCACCTGCCGGTGGCCATGGTCCACACGCCGCTCTTCGCACTTCGTAACGGGATCAAGATGTTACGGCACACGTTCCGGGGAACCAGCCTCAGGTCGATCCTGGGGCTCGAGGACGAGCGCAAATCGTTCGAGCGCTACCGCGCCCTTCGCCGGGCCGAGCGGGTGTATCTCTAACGGCAGAGTTGACACGTGCGAGCCGGTTTAATAGACTCCCCTCTCGTGGAAAAGCCCACAAGCATTCCTCCGGCGTTTCGGCTTCTCGGTCGCGGCGTTTTCTGACCGACGCGCCACCCTCCCTCTAGCTCGCTCCGGTAGGCGCCCCGAAACACGCGGGATCCTGCAAGGACCTCGCGCAATCACCGACTGAGCCACCGAACCTCTGTCGATCGCGCTCGAGCGATCGTCACGGCCGGGGCTCGGGGAGAGAACGCATGCGGCTGGCGTCGAAAATCTTTTTGACCTCGGCAGTCGTGATCGTCGTGCTCGCGGGCGTAGCAGCGCTGAGCCTGCGCGCGGTCGATCGGCTCGTTTCGGCCAACCGGGACATCGTCACTCGTACGGTTCCAGCGCTACGCCTCACCGCGGCCGCCCGCGAGGCCATCGAGCCGCTCATGCGCCTCGAGGCGCGCGCGGTCGTCACCGGCGACCCGCACTACACGACGGCGTGGACCGAGCGCGCGGCACAGGTCGCCGACGACCTCGAGCGCCTCGGCGAATACGCGCAGAGCGGCTCGGAGAAGCTGTACCTGCGCGAGGCGAGCGCCGCCTTCGACGGGTACCGCCGCGTCGTCGCGCAGGAGCGCGCACTCGTTCAGATGGGCGACCACCGCGGCGCGGCACGTCTGACCGACTTCGAGGCGCGGGTGCTGGCCGAACGGATCGAGGAACGACTCGGCGCGCTGATGTCCGCGACCCACACGCGCGTGCTCGCGGTCGAGGCCGACGCTGCGCGGGTCGAGGGGCGCATGTGGACCTCGGTGCTCTTCGCGCTGGGCGCCGCTGTCGGCCTGGCGCTGATCGGCGCCGCGCTCCTGGCCCACCGGATGACGCGATCGCTCAACGTGCTGTCCGGCGCGGCGGCGGCGATCGCCTCCGGAAAGTTCCGCGAGCCGATCACGATCAAGAGCCGCGACGAGATCGGGTCACTCGCGCGGTCGTTCAACTCGATGGTCGGTCAGCTGCGCCGAATCGAGGAAACGCGACGGGACTTTTTCGCGACCGTCTCGCACGAGCTCCGCTCGCCCCTCACGTCGATCCGCGGCGCCGCCGAGCTCCTTCGCGAGGGCGTTCCGGGGCCGCTCAACGAGCGGCAGAAGCGACTCACCGACATCGTGTCGGTCAGCTCCGGGCGCCTGCTGCGGCTCGTGAACCAGATTCTCGAGATGTCGCGCCTGCAGGCCGGGCTTCTGGACCTCGAGCGGAGCTCGCTCGACCTCGCGGAGCTGGTCGGTCGGGCCGTCGAGGAGCTTCATCCGCTGGCGTCGGAGGCGACCGTGACGCTCGAGTGCGAGCGCATCGGCTCGGACTTCTCGTACTGCGGCGACGTCGAGCGCCTGCATCAGGTCCTCGTGAACCTGGGCGCCAACGCGATCCGCTTCACGCAGCCCGGCGGCCGCGTCGTGGCCCGGGTGATCGATGCGGGGCCGGAGTTCGAGCTGCAGGTCGAGGACACGGGTGTCGGCATCCCGGCCGACGCGTTGCCCCACATCTTCGACGCCTATCGTCAGGCGCATCGGGAACGCGGCGGTACGGGTCTCGGTCTCGCCATCGTGCGAGGGATCGCGGAGGCTCACGGAGGTCGCGTGACCGTCGAGTCTCGAGAGGGCAAGGGCAGCCGCTTCACGGTGCTCCTACCCCGTATGTAAGGCCCCTGCGCGGGTCTGTCGCCGAGTCTTCACCCTTTCGTACTCGGGGTGTCACACCCCCTGGCTACGATCAGCGGTAAGGATCGAGCCAGTTGATCAATCAGTTTCTTACCACTGGACGATTTCGATGCCCTGCGAAGGCCCGTAAGTACCTGGATTCTCGTAGGCCCCAACTAGCACTTTGTTTGCATACCGTTTCCGCCGGCGAATACTCCATCCGGGAGGGGAGATAGAGTGCGAACTGAACTGGCCGAGCCCGTACCGACGCCCGAGCCTCCGCTCTTCGACGGCCCCCGGATGCGTGCCATCCGCTCCATAGTCGAGAGCATCGCCGACACCGACACGACGGTGCTGATCCGGGGAGAAAGCGGGGTCGGCAAGGACCTGATTGCCCGCGCGGTTCACGTGGCATCGGCCCGCCGTGAGGGCCCGTTCGTCAAGGTCAACTGCGCCGCGATCCCTCAGGAGCTCCTCGAATCCGAGCTCTTCGGCCACGAGAAGGGCGCGTTCACGGGCGCCCATCGCCGCAAGCCCGGGCAGTTCGAATACGCGAACCAGGGCACGATCTATCTCGACGAGATCGGTGAGCTGCCGCTCTCCTTGCAGGCCAAGCTCCTCCACGTGCTGCAGGACTTCCGGTTCTC
>CAYVHH010000399.1:0-23854 GCA_964450175.1 uncultured bacterium
ACCAGGGGAAGTCGCGCCAGCTCGATGCGAGCGTGCGCCAGGACGTCGCGGGGATCATGCACGTCTTGACACCTCCTTCGTCCGCGCTGTATAGCCCTCGGAGCATCATCCAACGAACACGAACATGAGGATACTCGCATCGGACGTCTGGACGGTCGCGTCGCGCTGGTCACCGGAGCAGGGCGCGGCTTCGGCCGCGCGATCGCGCTCGCCTTCGGGCGAGAGGGTGCGGACGTGGCGGTGAACTACAACGCCAGTACCGCGGGCGCGAAAGAGGTCGTCGCCGAGCTCGAGCACCTCGGACGGCGCACCGAGGCCGTGCGGGCCGACCTCGCCCGCGCCGACCAGGCGGACGGGATGGTCGACCGCGTGCCGGCGCGGTTCGGCCGGCTCGACATCCTCGTGAACAACGCCGGCGTGATGACGCGCGGCCAGTTCCTCGACGTCCCGATCGCGAGCTACGACTCGATGTTCGCCATCAACGTGGCCGGCACGTTGCTGTGCACCCAGCGCGCGCTGCGTCCGATGGGTCGCCGCGCGATGAGGACGTCGCCCACTGTTCGGTCTTCCTGGCCGCCGAAGGGGCCAATTCCCTCACCGGCCAGGTGCTCCAGCCCAACGGTGGCTGGGTGATGGCCTGAGGGCGCGATCGATCGCGATCGTGTCGTCCTGGCCACCTGCCGCGCCTGGCCGGCGCTGAGCCTCAGCGACCGCTGTCTCGCCGAGGCGCTCGAGCGGCGAGGGTTCCAGGTCGAGAGCGCGCCGTGGAACGGATCGTTTGCGCCCTTCGACGCGGCGGCGGCCGTCGTGATCCGCGCGACCTGGGACTATCCGGAGACGCTCGACGACTACCGCGCCTGGCTCGACCGCCTCAGCGCGACGCGGGTCTTCAACGCACGCGAGCTCGTGCGGTGGAATCTCGAGAAGACCTACCTCGTCGAGCTCGCCGCGCGCGGCGCACCGCTCCCCGCCTCGATGATCGTCGAGGCCGATGCCTCATCGGTCGCGAATGCGCTCGAACGGCTGTCGCTGGTGGAGGGCGTGATCAAGCCGACCGTCGGTGCCAGCGGCGTGGGCGTGGAGCGAGTTTGGCGCGGGCAGGAAGCCGACGCGGTCGCGCGACTTCGCGCCGCCGCGAGCGCACCGAAGCTTCTCGTGCAGGAGTTCCTTCCCGAGGTCTCCTTGGGAGAGATCGCGGGCGTTTTCTTCGATGGCGCGTTCTCTCATGGGCTCAGGCGCGTTCCGGCCGCGGGCGAGTTTCGCGTGAACAGCCAGTTCGGCGGACGCCTGGAAGCCGCCGCACTGGATGCGGCCACGATCGGGGCCATGAGCGGTGTTCTGCGGCTGCTTCCGATGGCGCCGCTCTACGCCAGGATCGACGGCGTGGACCGGAGTGGTCGCTTCACGGTCATGGAAGTCGAGGTCAACGAGCCCGGTCTCGGCCTTCACCTGGCTCCGGGCTCGGCCGATCGCTTCGCGGAGGCGCTCGCCGCCCGCCTGCGCGCGGCTTGACAGTCGACGGCCCGGGGACCGATCATCGTGGCAACGTTCGATTTCCCGGAGGGACGCGATGGCGATGACGTCGCTGGAACGAGCCGAGGCAGCCGAGCACGCGATGAGCCAGGAGCTCGACAGGATCGTCGTGAAGTCGGCGATTTACACATCGGGTGAGCGCGATCCGCGACAGCCGCTGCCGCCCCAGCAGAGCCAGGGCAAGCTCTACATGATGGGCCACGATCCCCGGCTGCCCCTCATGCCCGCGACGCCGACCCTGTTCGACTTCTTCAAGCTGCGCTTCGGGCCTTCCGCCCACGTGCTCCAGAGCGCGCGCCTGGCCAGAAAGAACGGCGTCAGCGAGAAGATCGTGCTGGGGTGCCTGCTCCACGATATCTCGGCCATGGGATTCATTCGCGGGGACCATGGCTACTGGGGCGCGCAGCTCGTCGAGCCTTACGTCGACGAGGAAGTCAGCTGGGCGATCCGCCACCATCAGGTCCTGCGCTTCTTCCCCGACGAGGCCTACGGGTACAAGTACCCCGACTCCTACATCCGGCTGTTCGGCGCGGACTACCAGCCCGAGCCGCACCTCCAGGAGGCACACCGGCGCGCGCGCGAGCACAAGTGGTACGAGTCGTCGCGCCTCATCACGGTGAACGACCTCTACTCCTTCGACCCGAACGTGCGCGTCGAGCTCGAGGAGTTCACGGACATCGTCGGCCGTCACTTCAAGCAGCCGAAGGAAGGGCTCGGCTTCGACCAGAGCCCGTCGGCGCACATGTGGCGGACGATCAATCACCCGACGAAGTACCTCTAGGACAGCCGGCGTTCCATCAGCACCCACGTGGGCTCGGTGTAGCCCTCGTGGTGGCGGAACTCGAGGTCTTCGAAGCCGCACGATCGGAACAGCTGGCGGTTTTCGTCCAGCTCGAGCCGCACACCGAGCGTCATGCGAACGAGCCCGCGCCTGCGGGCTTCGCGCTCGGCTTCGTCGACGAGCGCCCGCGCGATGCCCTGTCGGCGGTAGTCGGGATCGACCGACACGCGGCTGATGTAGAGGGCGTCGTCCTCCAGTTCCCACAGCACGGCGCCGACCACACGTCCGTCGCGCTCCAGCACCGCGCCGCCGCCGCGCCCGAGGTGCGCCAGGATCGTGGCGGCGGTTTCGTTCAGGGCGCTCGACGGCGGATCGGTCGGCCGGGGCTGGTCCGCGAAGGCGCGCCGGATGAGATCGGCGATAGCGTCGGCATCAGCCGCTGTGGCGACGCGAATAGAGTGAGAACGCGTGCGCTCGACTCTGGCCACACTTCGATTATAGAGATCAGAGCGCCCGGCCCCAATGATCCGCGAAGGCCACTTCGCGCAACGGCCGGCGCGGAGGACGCCCAAATTTTCCAAGCGGATAGCCGAGGGGGATCAGAGCGGCCGTCTCGACGTCGGCCGGGATCGCCAGCAGCTCCTTCACCTGGGCGTCGCGGAACCGGTGAATGGTCGTGATGCAGCTGCCGATCCCGAGGGCGCGGGCCGCCAGCATGATGTTCTGCACAGCCGGGTAGATCGACGCGCCGGTGGTCAGGCCCGCCGTGACACCCGGATCGAGCGACACGCACGCGAGCACGATCGCCGGCGCCTCGCTGAGGTGATCGGCCAGATGACGAGCCGACGCCAGCATCCGGCCGGCCGGGCTGTCGGCGGGCTCCTTGGCCGCGCCGGCGTAGTACGGCACCTTCATGAGCTCACCCCACGCTTCGCGGTAGAGCTCGCCCAGTCGCGCACGCTTGGCCGGATCGCGGACCACGACGAAGCTCCAGTTCTGGCGATTGCCGCCGCTCGGCGCGCAGACGGCGGCGTCCATGATCTTCTGCACGATGCTCTCGGGAATCGCGTCCGGCTTGAGGCGTCGCATGGCTCGCTGCGTGGTCACGGCATCGAAGAAGTCCATATGCCCTCCGCGGTATATTCGAGGTCCTTATAGGAGAAGACCATGCCTGACTACAAGTGCCTGATCTACGAAGTGAAGGACGCCGTCGCCACCTTGACCCTGAACCGCCCGGAGCGTCTCAACGCGCTCGGCGACACGCTCCGCGACGACCTCTACGACGCGGTCCTCCGGGCGAGCCAGGACGCGGAGATCCGCGTCCTGGTCATCACCGGCGCCGGCAAGGGCTTCTGCGCCGGCGGCGACGTCAAGGCCATGAACGACTCCAAGGAAGGACGCGCACCGGCGCGTCCGCTCGAGGACAAGGTGGCCCCGCTGCGCGATCGCGTGCTGCTGGCGATGCGGGATGCGCCCAAGCCGGTCATCGCGGCGGTGAACGGCGCTGCGGCCGGCGCGGGCATGAACCTGGCGCTCGGCTGCGATATTCGCCTGGCCTCGACCGCCGCGAAGTTCACCCAGGCGTTCGTCAAGCGCGGGCTCCATCCGGACTGGGGCGGGACGTACTTCCTGCCACGCCTGGTCGGCATGGCCAAGGCGTGCGAGCTCATCTTCACCGGCGAGATCATCGACGCGCCGGAGGCGCTGCGGCTCGGCATCGTGAATGCCGTCTACGCGCCGGAAGAGCTGATGCCGGCGGCGTACGAGCTGGCGCGCAAGATCGCCTCGGGCCCGCCGGTCGCGATCCGTCTGGCCAAGCGCGCGCTCTATCACAGCGAGGAGACGGACCTTCGCGGGGCGCTCGAGTTCGAGACCTTCGCCCAAAACGTCTGCTCCGAGACCGAGGACGCGCGCGAGGGCATCCGCGCGTTCGTCGAGAAACGCGCGCCGTCGTTCAAGGGTCGCTGAGCGGGCCGGGCACGCGGCCCCGCTCAGGGCATGGCCGCGATGAGGTCGATCTCCACGAGCGTGCCGGGCACCAGCAGGCCGGTCGTGCCCACGCTGGTGCGCGGCGGCGGCGCTGGAAAGAACTCGCGCCACGCCTCGTCGAAGCCGGGGAAGTTCGCCAGGTCTCTGTGGAACACCTGCGCCTTGACGACCTGGTCGAGCGAGGTGCCGGCGGCCTTGAGCGTCTTCGCCAGGTTCTCGAGGATATAGCGCGTCTGGCGCTGGATGTCCGAGCCGTAGTACGGAAACGCTGGATCCACACGCGCCTCGCGCGGCACACCGGTCTTGTAGTCGCTGGCGATCTGGCCCGCCGCGAACACGAGATCGCCCACCCGAGTCGCCGGCGTGTAGTGCGCGAGCGGTCGCGGGATGTCCGGCACCGCGATCGCCTGAACCTTCGCCGACGGCAGAGCCGCGATCAGATCGATCTCGACGAGCGTGTCCTTCACGAGGAGGCCGGAGGTCCCGATGGTCGTGCGCGGCGGCGGCGTCGGGAAGAACTCCCGCCAGACCTCGTCGAACGCGAAGAAGTTGCCCAGGTCGGTGTGGAACACCTGCGCCTTCACGACACGATCGAGTGACGTCCCGGCCGCCGCGAACGTGCGCGCCAGGTTCTCGAGGACGTAGCGAGTCTGGCGCTTGATGTCGGACCCGTAGTAGGGAAACGCCGGATCCACGCGCGCCTCGCGCGGGACGCCGGTCTTGAAATCGCTCGCGAGCTGGCCCGCCGCGAAGACGAGGTCGCCCGCGACGACCGCCTCAGAATAGCTGGCCAGCGGCCGCGGGCCGTCCGAGTTGACCACGCGACCCGCCGCCCTCGGCCGCGTGGCGGTCAGGTCGACCTCGACGAGACAGCCGGGAACCAGCAGACCGCTCGTGCCGATGGTCGTCCGCGGCGGGGGCGTCGGGAAGAACTCGCGCCACACCTCGTCGAAGCCATCGAAGTGCGCGAGATCGGTGAGAAACACCTGCGCCTTCACCACGTGGTGCAACGAGCTGCCGGCCGCCTCGAATGTGCGCGCCAGGTTCTCGAGGACGTAGCGCGTCTGCTTCTTGATCGACGAGCCGTAGAAGGGAAACGCCGGCGCCAGGCGCGCCTCGGGCGCGACGCCTTCCTTGAAATCGCTCGCCAGATGACCCGCCGCGAACACGAGGTCACCCGCGCGCGCGGCCGGCGTGTAGCTCGCGAGCGGCTGCGGGATCCCGGGCACGGCGATGTCGACCCTGGGCAAGCGCGCTCTCCTCTCCGGCCTCTCTAGTGGGGTCGCTTCAATCCGTGCCGCGCAGGAGCGCCAGGACCTGCTCGACCAGCCGATCGGCGCGCGCGTCGAGCTCCTTGTCCCCCAGGTTGGCGATCGGATGCGGGATGTCGAGGAAGCGGTAGCCCGACATGCCCCAGCTCGACGCCATCGCTTCGCCCGTCGCGCGGAAGGGCTCGGTCACGATCGCGATGGCCGGCACACCCGCTCGCTCGAAGAGGATCGCGTCGAGCACACTGCTCGACGAGCACGACCCTCAGTCGCCGATTCCCGAGACGACGAAGTCGCTCTGAGCCCGGAGCGCCTCGAGCGTCGCCTCGTCGACCTCGTGACTCGGCGAGCGCTTGCGCGCCATCCGAGCCAGGGTCATGCCGTGGCGGCGGCCCAGGCGATCGGCGAGTCCCCGAAGCAGCACGTCGGAATTGAACTTCGTGTTCTCGACGAGCCCGATGCGGAGGCCGTCGAGCCGGAGCGGTCGCGGGGCGATCTTCACTTCGCGGCCGACCGGCGCCGCCGTGGGATCGAACAGGGGCGCGCTCATGCAATCTCTCCTATCGCCGTCGTCACGGCTTTCGTCCACTTGTTGCCCCACCCGGGAAGGCACGCCGACCAGCTTCCCGCCCGGCCGCCGGCGCAGACGATCAGGATGTCGTCCGGCCTTTCGAACAGGTAGCGCCAGATGGTCTCATCGCCGGGTCGCACGTCACCCGGGAGGCGGGCGGCCCGCTTCAGATCGGCGACGCGACGGCGCGTGTGCTCGATCAGGAAGCGCTGGACGTCACGCCGCGCCCACCCGCTCTGGCGAAGGACCTCCGTGTGCTCGCCCGCCACCACGACGAGCGCCTGGTTGAAGCCTTTCACGTTGGGGAGGCCAAGATTTGAGAGCGCGTCGGCGAAGCACCTGAGGAGCGGCTCAGGCTCGGCCGCGAGCTGGTTGTAGACCTGGTAGAGGCTGTTCGAGGCGAACACCGTCACGGCGCTCTGGTCGGCGCGCAGGCCGCGCGCGACGTGGATCGGCTCCCAGGGGAGATCGTGCTCGCGCTCCGCGAAGCAAAAGGAATACTTGCCCGGGTTGCCGAGCGTGGCGCGATCGAGCAGGCCTGGTCGAGTCTGCATCACGTTCATCATCACCAGGCGCACGGCTCGGCCGATCGTCGCGTTGGGCCGCCAGCCCTGCCCGAACGCGTTGTTGCCCGAGTTCAGTCCGATCCGGTGCGCGACCGGGCCGCTGGCGATCAGGGCCATCGCCGAGCCGCCGGTGCTCGAGGCCGGCCCGTGATACGCGAAGTCGGCGTGGCAGAGCCCGCGGATCGCCGCGACGACGGCGGGCATGTACTCGGGACGACAGCCCGCCAGGACCGCGTTGATCGCGACCTTCTCCGCGACGACCACGGTGTTCCGGCCCGCGATCTCGCCGAGCACCTCGTCGCCCCGCAGCGCGGCACCCGCCAGCATCTCGGCGACGGATTTCTCCGTCGGCGGGACGACGGGCAGCCCGTCGGTCCAGCCGCGCTCGAAGTACGCCTCGATCAGGCTCGCGGGGTCGGGCTCGGCGGTTGGCGACACGTTCGATATCATACCGCCTCGCGAGGTGACCATGACGACCGGGCTCCGGAGCTTCCTGAGGCTCGGCGCGCTCGCGCTCGCCGGCGCGACCGCGGTGCCGGGCCGCGCCCTCGGCCAGCGCGCACACTCAACGTCGTCGGGCGCCGCGAGCTGATCAACGACATCCAGCGACACCTGGTCCGCCAGCAGTACTACGTGGAGCTTCCGTCGGACCGAACCATCGGCGTATGGGACGGCGCGTTGAAGAACTACGGTTTGAACTACGGCAACGACTACGGCGGGCGGCTGATGGCGGCCTGGCTCGAGCGGTCGTCCTCGCGCTCCAGCCCTACCGGTCCGGCGAGGCCGGCCCGGGGTGCCGGTACGTCATCCCCGACGCGCGCTCGATCTCGACGCCGTTCCCCGGACGCGCGAACGGTGCGGGCGCAGGCTCGCCCGGCGTGCGCGGCCGGCCGATCGCCCTGAAGAAATTCTCGAGACCCGCGGGCGACACCATCCAGAGCATCACGAGCTCCTCGTCGGTCTCGTTGATGATCTCGTGCTTGACGTCGTAGCCGAGGAAGCACGCGGTGCCCGGCACCAGCGGATGACTGACGCCGTCGACCACGACACGCCCCCGCCCGCGGAAGCAGATCTGCAGCTCGATCTGATCGCCGTGCGAGTGCTCGCGCACGCGGCTTCGCGGCGCGATGGTCTGGTAGCCCATCGAGAGATCGCCGTATCGCGTGTTCGCGGGCGTGAGCTTCGGGTCGGCGTGGCCGTTCGCCGGCACCGGCTGCCAGAAGGAGTCGCCCTCGCTCGGCTGGATGACGGTCGCGTGTCGTCGGGCCGACTCGGTTGAGCTCATGCCACTCTCCTAGCCCTTGCTCTCGATCTTGGCCCACGTGTCGCGGAGCCCCACGGTGCGATTGAACACCAGGCGCGACGGCGACGAGTCGCGCTCGTCGACGCAGAAATAGCCCTGGCGCTCGAACTGGAAGCGCGAGCCGCGGTCGGAGCCCGCCAGCGCCGGCTCCAGGCGCGCGCCGCGCACCACCTCGAGCGAGCTCGGGTTCAGCGCGGTGTGCCAGTCATCGGCGTCGTCGGGCTTGGGCGCGGAGAAGAGATGGTCGTACAGGCGCACCTCGGCCGGGATCGAATGCGATGCCGACACCCAGTGGATGGTGCCCTTCACCCGTCGCCCGCGCGAGTCGCCGCCGCGCGAGTCCGGATCGTAGGTGCACCGCACCGTCGTCACCTGCCCCGAGCTGTCGCGCTCGACGCCGGTACACTTCACGATGTACGCGTAGCGCAGGCGCACCTCGGCGCCGGGCGAGAGGCGGAAGTACTTGGGCGGCGCCGGGTCGCGGAAATCGTCCTGCTCGATGTAGAGGACGCGCGAGAACGGGACCTTGCGGCTTCCGGCGCCGGCATCCTCCGGATTGTTGACCGCCTCCATCGCCTCGACCTGCCCCTCGGGGTAGTTCTCGATCACGAGCTTGAGCGGGCGCAGCACGGCCAGGCGCCGCTCGGCGCGACGGTTGAGATCTTCGCGCAGGCAGTGCTCGAGAAACGCGATGTCCACGACCTTGGCGGACTTGGCGGTCCCGACGCGCTCGGCGAAATCGCGGATGGACTCGGGCGTGTAGCCGCGCCGCCGCAACCCGGCCAACGTCGGCATGCGCGGATCGTCCCAGCCGGACACGAGGCCTTGCTGGACGAGCTCGAGCAGCTTCCGCTTGGACATGATCGTGTGGGACAGGTTCAGGCGTGCGAACTCGATCTGCTGCGGGTGATGGACCCCGAGCTGATCGAGGTACCAGTCGTAGAGCGGCCGGTGGTCTTCGTACTCGAGCGTGCAGATCGAGTGTGTGATGCCCTCGATCGAGTCCGACTGGCCGTGGGCCCAGTCGTACATGGGATAGATGCACCAGGCGTCGCCCGTCCGGTGATGCGAGGCCTTGCGAATCCGGTACATGACCGGATCGCGCAGGTTGATGTTGCCCGCCGTCATGTCGATCTTCGCGCGCAGGGTCTTGGTGCCGTCCTCGAACTCGCCCGCCCGCATGCGCACGAACAGATCCAGATTCTCCTCGACCGCTCGACCGCGGTACGGGCTCTCGCGCCCCGGCTCGGTCAGGGTGCCGCGATACTCCGAGATCTGCTCCTGCGTCAGGTCGTCGACGTACGCCTTCCCCGCCTTGATGAGCTGCACGGCCCACGCGTAGAGCTGCTCGAAGTAGTCGCTCGCGTAATAGAGATGCTTGCCCCAGTCGTAGCCGAGCCAGCGCACGGTGTCGATGATCGAGTCGACGTACTCCTGGCTTTCCTTGGTGGGGTTGGTGTCGTCGAACCTGAGGTGGCAACGCCCGCCGAACTCGCGAGCGATACCGAAATCGATCGAGATCGCCTGCGCGTGACCGATGTGGAGATAGCCATTCGGCTCCGGCGGAAAGCGCGTGATCACGTGGCCGCCGAAACGCCCGCTGGCGTTGTGCTCCAGCACGATCTCCCGGATGAAGTTACTGGGCTTTTCTCTGGGCTCCTCGCTCATCCCGTTGAGTGTAACGCATGCGCCGTATTCCCGGTGTCCCGAGCGGGACGGGCGGAGCGAGCCGCGTCAGGTCAGCAGCGAGAATCGTCGGTGATCGTGAGGCCGAGCGTGCCGGTGGCGGGATCGTACTCGAAGTCGTTGCCCGGGCACTGGAACCGCGGCGGTCCGGCGAGCAGCCCGACCACGGTCGCCTTGTCGGGCGGAAACTGGCCTTTCTCCGCCTGATAGTTCCGCACGAGGCCCTGCACGGTGGTCAGGGTGGCCTGGTCGGCTGCCAGCTTCGTGCGCGCGAGCGGGCGGTCTTGCTGCAGCTTCTCGACGGTCTTCGCCGTCGATGTGAAGTACTGCATCAGCAGGTATCCGGCGACCGCCACCACCGCGAGCACGATGACGATCTCGATGTAGCCGAACCCGCGTTGCCTCATCGTGGTCATGATCGATGTCCGTGATCGCGCCCGGCCGGCGGGGCCCAAGCCCCGCGACGGCTGCGGCGCGCCCTGCGCACGATCGTATCACCCGGGCCGCCGAGCCCGGCCAAGATGCGGCGCTCAGCGCGCCTCGAGCCCCGGGGCATCCGGCCGCCGGAAGCGCGACACGAACCGCCAGATCTCCAGCGCCGCATCGATCGCGACCGTTTCCGGGCCCATGATCTTCTCGGGGAGCCGCACGTGCCCGCCCGGCCAGCCGTGGCCGGCCCCGGTCAGCTTCCAGAGCTGCACCTCGGTGCCGCCGGCGCACGGTCCCCAGACGAGCAAGGTCGCGGTGTGATCCGGTGCGCCGCGCGACGGCGTGGTGCGCTGCTCCACGGTCCGCGGCTCGCTGGGGCAGCGGTCGAGTGCGATCCACTTCTGGAGCTCGGGCTCGACGGCGCGGTGAGTCACGCGATTCTGGGTTCCGGGGAATGGCGGGCCGAGGCCGCCGCCATAGAGGGCGCGCGGGTCGTCGACGCTGTGGATGTGGAGCACCGGCATCGGGCGTGGCGGCGGAAAACCGGGCGCCTGCATGGCGCCGGCCACAGGCGCGATCGCCGCGATGCGATCGGATGCGTCGATCGCCATCCGGTAGGCCATCATGGCGCCGTTCGAGTGGCCGGTGGCATAGACGCGGGCAGGGTCGACCGACACGTTGCGCGCGACGTCGCGCAGCACGGCGAGCGCGAAGCCGACGTCGTCCACGTTCTGCGCGGCGGCGGAGCCGCAGCAGCCTCCGGCGTTCCAGGTCAGCAGCCGCCGGCTGAATCGCCCCGACCCATCGGGATAGACGACGAGGAATCCTTCGCGGTCGGCGAGGGCGTCGAGACCCGCATAGGCCTTGAAGCCGGACGCGTTGCCGCCGCCGCCGTGAAACGCCAGCACGAGCGGCAGGGGGCGACCCTCGCTTACCCGCGGCGGGACATGCACGATGTAGGTCCGCGTGGCGGCGCCGACGACGAGCGAGCGATCGTGATCTCCGGCCCCGAGGGACACGAGTACCAGGGCAAGCGCGATCACGCTCACGATCGTAGCAGACGGATCGAAGCGAGCCGGCGTTGGTGGGTTGACGGCCGGCTGGGCGGGCGCCTAGAGTGACGCGCCTGCGGGCGCGAGTCGAATCGTTCGAAGGGGGGCGTGGCGATGGCGCGGATGCTGGACGGCATGGAGGCGATGCTGCGGGGCGACGCGCCGCCGCCGGCGGCGGCCACGCTACTCGGGATGCGGCTCGCCTCGTTCAGCGCCGGCGAGGCGCTGGTGGAGCTCGAGGCGACAGCCGCCCACGGAAACCCGATGGGCACCGTCCAGGGCGGTGTGCTCGCCGCGGTCGCCGACGCCGCGATGGGCTGGGCCTACATGACGACGCTCGGCGAGGGCGAGAGCTACACGACCGTCGAGATGAAGGTGAACTTCCTGAGAGCCGTCCGCGCCGGGCGCATCTCGGCGCGCGCCAAGGTGAAGAACGCCGGGCGCACGCTCGGGCTCATCGAGTGCGACGTGCTCGACCCGGGCGACAAGCTCGTGGCTCACGCTGTGAGTACCTGCATGATCCTGCGCGCGGCGCCGTCGGACGGCCGCTGAGATCGCGCTGACCGCCCTTCCCCGCATCTACTACGGCTGGATCGTCGTGGCGAGCCTCTCGATCACCGAGACGGTGTCGTGGGGCATCCTCTACTACGGCTTCCCGGTCATGCTGCGCCCGATGGAAGCCGACCTCGGCTACTCGCGCGTCCAGCTCACCGGCGCGTTCTCGATCGGACTCCTGACCTCGGCGCTCGCCGCGCTGCCGGTCGGGCGCTGGATCGATCGCCACGGCGCCCGCGGCGTGATGACGCTCGGCTCCTGTCTGGCGACGGTGTTGCTGCTCGGGTGGGCACGGATCGAGAGCCTCGGCGCGCTCTACGCGGTGTGGGCGCTCATGGGGCTCGCCATGGCCGCGACGCTCTATGAGCCCGCCTTCGCCGCGGTCGTGGGCTGGTTTCCGTTGAAGGACCGCGACCGTGCCCTCCTGATCGTGACGCTCGTGGCGGCGCTCGCCAGCACGATCTTCATGCCGTTCGAGGCGTGGCTGGTCGGCCGGCTCGGCTGGCGCGGGGCGCTCACCACTCTCGCCGTGATCCTCGCGCTGCCCACCATTCCGATTCACGCGCTCGTGCTCCGCCGCCCGCCTCGCCGAGACGGTCGCCAGGCGGCGCCGGGCGCCGCGGCCGAGGTGCCCGGGCTCACGCTCGGGGCGGCCGTGAAGACCGGCGTGTTCTGGGTGCTGGGGCTCGCGTTTCTGGCCAGCAACTTCACGACGAACACCGTCACGGTTCATCTCATCCCGTATCTGAGTGACCGCGGATATTCGCCCACGCTCGCCGCGGCGATGATCGGCTGGATGGGCGCCATGCAGCTCCCGGCGCGCGTCGTGTTCGGTCCCCTCGTCGCGCGATTCGGCCATCGGACGCTCACGGTCGGCATCTTCATCTTCCAGGCCATCGCGCTGGCCCAGCTCGCGCTGGTGCGACGCCTCGGCACCCTCGCGCCGATGGTGGTCATGCTCGGCTCCGCGAACGGCATGGCCACCCTGGCGCGGGCGACGACCATCGCCGAGATCTTCGGCCCGCGCCACTACGGATCGATCAGCGGCGCGATCGCGCTCGGCGCCAACGGCGCGCGCGCCATCGCGCCGTTCCTGGCCGCGCTCCTGCAGGTGGCGCTCGGCGGGTACGAGCCCGTGTTCTGGCTCCTGGCCGGGGCGCTCGTCCTGGCGGCTCTGGGCCTCCTGGTAGCGCCGTCCAGGGTTGGCGAACGCTGATCGCGCGGACCCGAGGTTGCGGTAGGGTATTGGGCCATGAGCGAACCCACCCCGATCAATTCCGAGTTCACCCGCGTCAAGGACTGCGATCTGTGCCGGGCCCTGAAGCTGACGCCGTGGTTCTTCGAGGACGACATCTGCTGGATCGCCGAGTGCGAGATCTGCGAGACGCCCATGGTGGTGTGGCGCTTCCACGGCACGGCCCCGCCCGAGGCGCATGTCGCGCACATGCGCGAGCGGCTGCGCGAGGTGGCCACCGCGCAGCTCGGCGAGTTCTGGGTGGACGGGCACATGCGCAACATCCCGGATCATTTCCACGCCCACGCGCGACCTAAAGACGGCTTTTTCGGCCGCGACCGGAGCCGCTAGCGGCGTTGTCGTCGAGGCCGTCCGGACTCACTAGGCATCCGCCGTGTAACATGATGATCAGGGTATAGGTCACCGCGGGTCGGCGTACCACTCAGCACAGTGAAAACGATCGAGATCGAGCCGACGTTCGAGAGCTGGCAGGCCGCGGCGCGCGCGCTCCTGCGAGACGAGACGCCACCCGCGCAGGTGCGATGGCACGAGGCGTCGCCGCCTCGGCAGCCGTCTCTCGACGACCACCCGGCGCCGGCCGGCGCGGTGAAAGTACCGCGGCAATTCGTGGAGCTCGCGCGTCAGGCCGCGGCGGGCTCTGATCCCGCGCGCTGGCAGATTCTCTACGAGACGCTCTGGCGGCTCGTTCACGAGAATCGCGAGCTCCTGAACGACGTGCGCGATCCCGGGGTTCGGCGATTCCAGGCGCTGCTCACGCAACACACCGCCGAGCCTGAGGCCGACGGCGCCACGAAGTTCGTTCCCGCCGGCGCGAGCCTGGACGAGCTCAAGGCAGCGGCGGCGCGCTGCAAGGGCTGCGAGCTCTACCGCCACGCCACCCAGACCGTCTTCGGCCGCGGGTCGGCTCACGCGCGGATCGTGTTCATCGGCGAGCAGCCGGGCGATCAAGAAGATCGGCAGGGCGCGCCGTTCGTCGGGCCGGCCGGCGAGGTGTTCGACAAAGCGCTGGCCGAGGTGGGGCTCGAGCGCGACAAGGTCTACGTCACCAACGCGGTCAAGCACTTCAAGTTCGAGCAGCGCGGCAAGCGCCGGATCCACCAGACGCCCCGTGCGGCCGAGCTCAACGCGTGCCGCCCGTGGCTCGAAGCCGAGCTGGCCTCGATCAAGCCAGACGTGCTCGTCTGCCTCGGCGCGACCGCGGCCCGCGCGATCTTCGGCGACAAGTTCAGGATCACGAAGGACCGCGGTCGGTTTGCGGCGACGCGCTGGGCGGCGAAGACAATCGCGACCTATCATCCCTCGGCCGTGCTCCGCGGCGAGACCGACGCGCAGCAGGCCGAGCTCTACGCGATGCTGGTCGAGGATCTGACGCTGGTCGCTCGCGCCTGAGCGTCGCCGGCCGGCCGGCGAGTCGCGTCTAGCGGGGCGGAAGAACCTTACCGAGCCAGGCGGAGATGTCGCGCACCTCCTCCAGGCTCACCGAATGCGGCATCGGGTACTCGTGCCACTCGACGCGATAGCCGAGCCCCACCAGCGTCTCCCGCGCCCGCATCGCGCGGGCCATCGGGATCATCGGATCGTGCGCGCCGTGCGCCATGAAGATGGGCACGTCGCGATTCGCGGGCGCGGCCTCCGCGGCGAGCGTGTCCGCGAGCGGCAGGGAGCACGAGAGCGCCATGACGCCGGCCAGCCGCTCGCGGTGGCGGAGGCTCGTGTGCAGCGCCATGGCTCCGCCCTGCGAGAACCCGGCGATCACGATCGACGCGGCCGGCACGCCGCGCTCCTTTTCGCGCTGGATCAGCGCCTCGATCGACGTCTGGGAGGCGCGAACGCCCGCGGCGTCCTCGCGCCGCACGCCGCCGTCGTCGCGGATGTCGTACCACGCGCGCATCACGTAGCCGCCGTTGATCGTCACCGGACGCTTCGGCGCGTGCGGAAACACGAACCGGACACCCGGCCGCGCGGGCAGGCCCAGCTCGGGCACGATGTCGACGAAGTCGTGGCCGTCGGCCCCGAGCCCGTGCATCCAGATGATGCTGGCGCCGGGCGACGTGGCGGTTTCGATCTCGATCGCTTCGAGCTGGCTCACGGCAGTCCTATCGGCGCGCGCGGCGCCTGGGTGAAGTCGAAGGCTTCGAGCGGCGCTTCGGCGCGCCGGTCGCGATCGGTCAGGGGCTCGAGCCCGAAGCGCCACTCGATCAGCTTCAGCACGGACGCGTGATCGTACTCGCGATGGCCGATGAACCCGCGCTTGGCGTACGGTGACACGATCAGGGTGGGCACGCGCGTCCCCAGACCGAAGCGGTCGACGACGGGCGGTCTCACGTGATCGAACCACCCGCCGCCCTCGTCGTAGGTGATCACGAGCGCGACGCGCGGCCAGTAGCGGCTGGCCATCACCTCGCGCACCATCTCCGCGATCCAGCGATCGCCCGCGCCGACCGTCGAGGACACCGCGTGCGCGTTGTCCTTGGCGTGCGGCTTCACGAACGAGACCGCCGGTAGCCCCCCCTCGCGGAGGGCCCGAGTGAAGTCCGCCGCGTCGCGGATGTGCGCGCGCCCTTCCGGCGTCTCCATGATGCGCTTCACGTACTGGAACGGGTTGTGGTGCGGCACGAGCCCCTGCTTCACCGCATCGGCGCCGCCGCCCCAGCCCGTCGCGTACCACGCCCAGGTGATCCGCGCGGCGTCGAGCCGATCGGCGATCGTCGGCGCGGTCTGCGGCGTGCGGAGGATGAGACTCACCCGCTGCGGCGGATACGGCGGGTCGAGATTGTTGACGACCGAGCCGTCGGGATCGACGTCGCCGTCCTTTTCGACTCGCCCGTCGGTCCCGACCCCGACCGCGCGCTCCTCGGCCGGTGCTTCGGGGTACCGCGCGAGCCCCGCCGAGATCAGATAGAAGTGATTCGCGAACGAGCCGCCGTGGATGCCCTGGAACCAGTGATCGAGGAGCACGAACTCGTCGGCCAGCTTCCACTGCGCGGGGCTCGCATAGCGATCGAAGTAGCCCATGCTGGTCCCGCCGCTCGTCCCTTCCGCCACCCACTTGCCCATCGGCACGCCGTCGGCGCCCGCGCCGTACTGGCGCTGCATGTGATAGAAGCGGTGGATCGGATTGTTGGTCAGGTCGAACGGCGCGACGTACTTCTGCAGCGGAAACGGCGCATTGGGCAGATCGGCCGGAAAGCGCGGATCGGGCTTGCCCTCGCGCCCGAGCGGCGCCGGGAGGGTCGCGTACGCCACACCACTCTTGTCGGCCTGCTGTCCGCGGTAGCCCGCGAGCCCTTCGGCGCCCGGATAGGTGCCGAAGAGGTGGTCGAACGTGCGGTTCTCGAGGAACAGCACGATGATGTGATCGATAGGCGCACGCGTGCCGTCACCCGGCTCGGTGTCGGCGGATCCGCCGGCGGCGCACGCGGCCAGCGCGAGACCGACCAACGCCACGGCGACGAGCCCTGGACGACGACGGCGCATGCGGTATTCTAGCTGACCATGGCGACTCCACGACTGATGGGAGCGGAAGTCAAACGCAAGGAAGACCCCCGCCTGATCACGGGCACCTCGACCTATGTGGGCGACCTGACACTGCCGGGCATGCACTACGTCGCGTTCGTCCGCAGTCCGCACGCGCACGCGCGCATCCGGCGTATCGACGCCGCGCCGGCGCTGCGGCGGGCGGGCGTGTTCAAGGTGGTCACCGGCAACGAGATTCGCAAGCTCTGCGCGCCGCTGCCCATCGCCGGCGCCGGGGAGGGCGGCAGCAGCGACGCCTCGGCGAACATCGGGCGCAAGCACTATCCCCTGTCGGTCGATCGCGTTCGCCACGTCGGCGAGGCCGTCGCCGCCGTCATCGCGACGTCGGAAGACGTCGCGGCGGACGCCGCGGCGGACGTCGTCGTCGACTGGGAGCCGCTCCCCGCGGTCGCCGACGTGTTCCAGGCGATGGCGAAGGGCGCGCCGCAGATCCACGACGACGCGGCCGGGAACATCGAGCATCAGACCACGATCAAGTCCGGCGACCCGGACGCCGCATTCGCCAAGGCCAAGCGCGTCGTGAAGCAGCGCATGGTCAGCCAGCGGCTCTGCGGCGTTCCGATGGAGGGTCGCGCGGTGCTGGCGGCGCCCGATCCGACCTCGGGCGGCCTCATCGTCTGGGCGACGAACCAGGCGCCCCACGGCCTGCGCAACGACCTGGCGACGGCGCTCGGCATGCCGCAGAACCTCATCCGCGTGATCGCGCCCGAGGTCGGCGGCGGCTTCGGCGTGAAGTTCGGCTGCTATCCGGAGGACGCGACCGTCGCCGCGCTCGCGCGGCTCTATCGCATGCCGCTGCGCTGGACCGAGACGCGGCTCGAGCACATGGTGGCGACCACGCACGGCCGCGCGCAGGTCACCGATCTCGAGGTCGCGGTCGAGGACGACGGCACCATCACCGCGCTCCGCATGCGGGTGACCGCGGACATCGGCGCGTACCCGATCTTCACGTTCATCCCCGATCTCACCCTGAGCATGGGCGTCGGCGTCTACAAGTTCACGAACGTCGATCTCCAATCCACGTGCGTCTTCACCAACTCGACGAGCGTCGCCGCGTATCGCGGCGCCGGGCGGCCGGAAGCCGCGTACTACCTCGAGCGGCTGACCGACGTGATCGCCGCCGAGCTCGGGCGGGCGCCCGAAGACGTGCGGCGCAAGAACTTCATCCCGCCGAGCGCGTTCCCCTATCAGGCGCCGACCGGCCAGCACTACGACAGCGGCGAGTACGACCGCGCGCTCACGAAGGCGCTCGAGCTCTCGGGCTACTCGAAGCTCCGCGCCGAGCAGAAGGAGCGCCTTCAGCGCCAGGACCGGACGCTGCTCGGGATCGGCATGTCCTGCTACGTCGAGATGTGCGGCTTCGGCCCGTTCGAGAGCGCGGTGGTGCGTGTGGAGCCCGGCGGGACCGTCACCGCGTACACCGGCACCTCGGCGCACGGTCAGGGACACGAAACCTCGTTCTCGCAGATCCTGTCCGACCATCTCGGCGTGCCGTTCGACAAGATCGTGGTGCGACACGGCGACACCCTGAACACGCCGATGGGCAACGGCACCGGTGGCAGCCGGAGCCTGGTGGTCGGCGGCTCGGCGATCATGGGCGCGGCGCTGAAGGTGCAGGCCAAGGCGCGGCGTCTGGCGGCCCACATGCTCGAAGCCGCCGAGGACGACGTCGTCTTCGCCGACGGCCGCTATCAGGTGAAGGGCGTGCCCGGCAAGGCGCTCACGCTGGAGGCCATCGCGCCGCGCGCCTACGGCGAAGGCTTGCCCGAAGGCATCGAGTCGGGGCTCGAGTCGACCGAGTTCTTCCGACCGCCCGCGCTCGTCTATCCGTTCGGCGCTCACGTGGCGGTCGTCGAGATCGATCGCGAGACCGGCCGCATCACGGTGCGCGATTTCATCTCGGTCGACGACTGCGGCGTGCGCATCAGCCCGACCCTGGTGGCCGGGCAGGTGCACGGCGGTCTTGCGCAGGGCATCGCGCAGGCGCTGATCGAGGAGCTGGTCTACGGCGCCGACGGACAGCTCGTGACCGGCACGCTCATGGACTATGCCGTCCCGCATGCCGACGATCTTCCGTTCTTCAAGACGGACCAGACGGTGACACCGTCGCCGCGCAACCCGATGGGGGCCAAGGGCATCGGCGAGGCGGCCACGATCGGCGCGACGCCGGCGATCGTGAATGCGGTCGTCGACGCGCTCAAGTCGTTCGGCGTCCGACACCTGGACATGCCGCTCCGGCCGGAGCGGGTCTGGCAGGCGCTGAAGGGGCGCTAGGAAGCGCCCGGGGGCGCTAGGAGGCGCCCGGGAACGCTGAGGGCTAGCGGCCCGCGGCCTCGACGAGGCCGGTCGGGCAGGCGACGCCGGTGCCGCCGAGCCCACAGTAGCCGCCGGGATTCTTCGCCAGATACTGCTGGTGGTAATCCTCGGCGTAGTAGAACTCGGGCGCGTCGAGAATCTCCGTGGTGATCGGGCCGTAGCCCGCCTTCGTCAGCATGCGCTGATAGGCCTCGCGCGAGGCTTCGGCCAGCCGGCGCTGCTCCGGCGTATACACATAGATGCCTGAACGATACTGCGTCCCCACGTCATTGCCCTGGCGCATCCCCTGCGTCGGATCGTGGCTCTCCCAGAAGATCTTCACGATGCCGTCGTAACCGATGCGCTTGGGATCGAAGACCACCAGCACGACTTCGTTGTGGCCGGTGAGGCCGGAGCACACCTCTTCGTAGGTGGGATTGGGCGTCAAGCCGGCCGCGTAGCCGACCGCCGTCGTGAAGACGCCGGGCGCCTCCCAGAACTTACGCTCCGCGCCCCAGAAGCAGCCCAGGCCGAACATCGCCGTCTCGAGGCCCGCGGGGAACGGCGCCGTCAGCGGATGACGGTTCACGAAATGCGCGGCGGGCACCCGCATGCGCTCCGTCCGGCCCGGCAGCGCCTTGTCCTTCGACGGCATCACGAGCTTGGTTCGCGATCCCCACATGGCCACGTCCTCCTGGATCTCTGATCTTACCAGGCCGGCTCAGGCCTCGCCCTTCTCGCGCATCGATTTCTCGTCCCACAGCCAGATGTGATACCCATCGGGGTCCTTCAGATCGGCGCCGTACCCCCAGAACGTCTTCTGCGGTGGATGGACGAACTGGACGCCGGCCGCGACCAGCTGCTTGTGCTTCGCTTCGACGTCACTCACCTGGAACGTCAGCACACAGCTCGGTCTTCCCGGTCCTCCGGGCGTCTCGGCGAGGAACAGCGTGAAGCCGTCCTCGTCCTGCACGGCCGAGGTACGCCGCTCTGGAATCTCGAACTCGAGCTTGAGCCCGAGCGTCGTGATGTACCAGTCGCGCGACTTCTCGCAGTCGGTGACCGCGATCGTCAGATGATCGAGCTTGATCATGCGTCCTCCGATGGGACCAGTGGCATCCGATCACGGCTCAAGGCCGGTGACGACAGAATACGCCATGCCCGGGCCGCCAGTCACGGAACGCGGGAGGCGCCCGAGCGGTCGACCGCGGGGATCACCGCATCGCCGATCAGCTTGATTGCGGCGGCGGGATCGCCGTGCGGTGCCAGTGCGATCTCGGTGAGCCCGAGGCGCTCGAACTCGAGGAGGCGCCCGACGCACCCTTCCAGCCCCCGGCGGTCGGCGGTCAGGGTCAGGTGCTCGATCACCCGCTCGGCGACGGGCGGTGGCGGCGACCACGGCTCGCGGCCTTCGAAGATCGCGCGCAACATCTCGGGCTGCTTCGCGGCAAGGTCCCGGGCCTCGGTATCGCTGAGCCCGATCGAGGACGCGATATCTCGGATGTAGTACAGACGAAACGCGAGCTGGCGCCGGGCGAGGCGCTCGGCTTCGGCGCGCGTGTCCTGGACGTTCCACACGAACCAGTTGCTGAGCGCGAACCGCGCCGGGTCCCGCCCGGCCTCGGCCAGCCCGGCTCGGATCCGGGCGACGAGCACCCCGATGTACCCGAGCGGCATGTCGGTCACCATCACGCCGTCCGCCTTGCGCGCGCCCAGCCGTAGCATCCGCGGACGGTTGGCGCCGAGATAGAGCCGATCCATCGCGACGCGGCTCCACGGCGAGAAGAGTCCCGTCACGCGATAGTGGGCGCCGGCGTAATTGATCTCGCCGCCAGCGGCCTGAGCGCGAAGGATGTCGAGGCACTCCGCGACGGCCTCGACGCGGCCACGTCTCGGCGGCTCGAGCGTGGCGGCCAGGTCGCCGCCGGCCCCGAGTACCAGGCACGCGCGGCCCGGCGCGATCTCGTCGAGCGTCAGGAGCGCCAGACCGATATGGACAGGATGCATCTCGAACGGGCTCATGGCGATCGGGCCGAGCCGGACCCGGCGCGTCGCGGCGGCGGCCAGCGCGAGCCGCACGAAATGGTCCTTCGTGCGGGCTCCCCCTGATAACCATACGTGGGAAAACCCGTACGTCTCGGCCAGCTGTGCCAGCTCGGCGATCTCCGCGGCCGATCGCCGCCCGTCCAGGACTACGCCGACCCTCATTCGGGCAAAGATACGCTACAATGACCCTCGCCCATGAAGCTGGCGAAAGCGAAGCGCGTGAAACGCAAGCCGGTGGCCGCTCCCGCCACGGTGATTCGTCTCACGCCCGAGCACACCCTGCAGCGGACCGCGAAGCGATTCCTCGCGGCGCCGCAAGCGCGGTGCCCCAAGTGCGACAGCACGTACGTCGGCCGCGAGCCGGCGTTCATCCACTGTCGCCTCTGCGGCAAGCTCGCGCGCATCGCCGACGCGCCGCTCGAGCTCCAGGAGCTCTGGGAGATTCGTTCCGGCCTGCGCATCGCTTCCTGAGGAGCTCCCATGGCGCTCGACTCCGGCAAGGTCCGCGACTTCGTCCAGAAGACGTGGGATCACAACATCGTTCCGACTCTCCACGAGTACGTCAAGATTCCGGCGAAGTCGCCGATGTTCGACTCGCAGTGGCGCGAGCACGGCCACATCGATCGCGCGGTCGAGCTCTTGCGCGGCTGGGCCGGCGAGCGGCCGATCGAAGGTCTGCGCATCGAGGTGGTCCGGCTCGAGGGACGCACGCCCGTGATCCTCATGGAAGCGCCCGGCACCGGCACCGACACGGTGCTGCTCTACGGCCATCTGGACAAGCAGCCCGAGATGGTCGGCTGGGCGGAGGGCACCGGCCCGTGGACGCCCGTGCAGCGGGGCGACAAGCTCTACGGCCGCGGCGTCGGTGACGACGGCTACGCGACCTTCGCCGCGCTCACCGCGATTCAGGCGCTGCAGGAGCAGCGCGCGCGCCACGCGCGGTGCGTGGTGCTCATCGAGGCGTGCGAGGAGAGCGGAAGCCCCGATCTGCCCTTCTACGTCGATGCGCTGAAGGCCAAGCTCGGCACGCCGAGTCTGGTGGTGTGCCTCGACTCGGGCTGCGGCAACTACGAGCAGCTCTGGGGCACGACCTCGCTTCGCGGCGTGGTCGGCGGCGTCCTCACGGCCGAGGTGCTGACCGAAGGCGTGCACTCCGGCGCCGCCAGCGGCATCGTGGCCTCGAGCTTCCGCGTGCTGCGCCGGCTGCTCGATCGCATCGAGGACTCGCGGACCGGCGCGATCATCCCGAGCGATTTCCACGTCGAGATCCCGCGCGAGCGGATCACCGAGGCGCGCGAGGTCGCGAAGGTGCTCGGCACCGAGATCTACGATCGCTTTCCGTTCCCGCCGGGCGCTCAACCGGTGAGCACCGACGCGTACGAGCTCATCTTGAATAACACGTGGCGTCCGGCACTCGCGATCACCGGCGCGGCCGGACTGCCGCTGCCGGCCGACGGCGGCAACGTGCTGCGTCCGAAGACCTCGCTCAAGCTCTCGCTTCGCCTGCCGCCGACGTGCGAGGCCGGCCGCGCGGTGCGGAAGCTCAAGGAGATCCTCGAGGCCGATCCGCCGTACGGCGCGCGCGTCACGCTCGACACCTACGGCGACGCGGGCAACGGCTGGAACGCGCCCGCGACGGACCCGAAGCTCCTCGAGTCGATCCAGCGCGCGTCGACGACCTACTTCGGCAAGCCGGCGATGTTCGCCGGCCTCGGCGGCTCGATCCCGTTCATGAGCATGCTCGGCGAGCGATTCCCGCAGGCCCAGTTCCTCATCACCGGCGCGATGGGCCCGGGCTCGAACGCCCACGGACCAAACGAGTTCCTCCACCTGCCGACCGGCGCCAAGGTGACCTCGTGCGTCGCGCAGGTCATTGCCGATCACACCGGGAGGGCAAAATGAAAGCCGGCTTCCGCGTCCTCGACAGCGACCTGCACGTAATCGAGCCCTCGGACCTCTACGATCGCTATCTCGATCCGGCGTTTCGCGACCGGACGCCCCGGCCGACCGCGACGCGAGGCGCCTACACGAGCCAGTGGACAGTCGGCGACTTCACCTTCCCGCGGCCGCTCGGCCGGGGACGAGTCGACGCGGAGAAGCGCGCCGCCGCCGTGCTGAAGGACTACGCCGCCGCGCGCTTCGATTCGGTCTCGCAGCAGCGGGCGATGGACGTCGAAGGCCTCGACGTGGCCGTGCTCTTCCGCACGCTTCCCGTCGTGTGCGTGGATGCCTTCGAGCCGGCGTTCGCGGTCGCGCTCTGCCGGGCGTGGAACGACTGGGCGGCGGATTTCCGCAAGCCGGCGCCCGCGCGGATGCACGCCGCGGCGCTGGTGACCCTGCACGACGCGACGCTCGCGGCGGCCGAGCTTCGCCGATCGGTCAAGGAGCTCGGCTTCGTGGCGGCGCAGATGATGCCGAATCCGGTGAACGGGGTGAACCTGCACGACCCCAGAATGGATCCGCTGTGGGCCGAGGCCGAGCGCCTGAACGTGCCGATTTGCTTCCATCCGGCGCCGAACAACTACTCGGACACCCACTTCGTGAACCGCTATCTCTCGGCGCCGAGCACGACCATCGCCGGCGGGCTCAACAATCCGATCGAGCTGATGGCCGCCGTGGCGTCGATGACGGCCGGCGGGGTCCTCGAGCGCTTCCCGCGCCTGCGCGTCGCGTTCCTCGAGGGCAACTGCAGCTGGCTGCCGTGGCTCCTCTGGCGGCTCGACGAATACTGGGAGATGGCGAAGAGCGGCGAGACGACGAAGCTCCAGGCCCCGCCCAGCGAGTACTTCCGCCGCCAGTGCTTCATCAGCGTCGATCCCGACGAGGACCAGGTCGAGTGGGTCGTCCAGAAGCTCGGCGACGACACGCTCGTCTTCTCGACCGACTATCCGCACTCCGACTCGCACTTCCCGGAGGCGACGAACCTCTTCCTCAAGCTCCCTCTCTCGGAGGCGAGCAAGAAGAAGATCCTCTGGGACAACTGCGCGC
>CAYVHH010000400.1:0-10724 GCA_964450175.1 uncultured bacterium
CGAAGCTCACGCCGTCCACCGCGCGCACGATGCCCCAGCGCGTGTAGAGATAGGCGCGGAGGCCTCGTACCTCCAGCACGACGGGGGCCGTGGCATCCAAGCGCCGCGGCTCCTCAGACTTGCCTGAGACGCGGGTCCAGCCAGTCGCGCAGCCAGTCGCCGAACAGGTTGAACGCGAGCACGACCAGCATGATCGCGGCGCCGGGCACGACCGAGAGCCACCAGGCGCTCGCGATGTGGCTGCGGCCGTCGGCCACCATCTGGCCCCACGACGGCGTCGGCGGCGGGATGCCGGCGCCGAGGAAGGAGAGCGAAGCCTCCACGATGATGACGAAGCCGATGTGGAGCGTCAGCAGCACCATGAACGTGTTCAGCACGTTCGGCACGATGTGGACGGCCATGATCCGGAGATGCGAGCAGCCGTGCACCCGGGCCAGCGCGACGAAATCGCGCGCCTTCACGGCCAGGACCTCGCCGCGGACGACGCGGGCGAAGCGCGCCCAGATGAGCACGGTGATCGCGATGGTAATCGTCTGCAGGCCCTGGCCCAGGCTCACCGCCAGCAGCAGCGCGATGAGGATCGTCGGAAACGTCAGGGTCGCGTCGACCACGCGCATGAGGAAGCCGTCGACGCGGCCGCCGAGGTAGCCGGAGACGATCCCGACGACGAGCCCGATGCCGCCGCCCGCCAGCAGCGCGACCGCGGCGACGATCAGGCTCACGCGCGCCCCGTAGATCAGGCGGCTCAGCACGTCCCGGCCGAGCACGTCGGTCCCCAGCAGGTATTTCGCGCTGCCGCCCCCTTCCCACGCGGGCGGCAGGAGCTTGTCGGGCAGCGACTGCTCGGTGGGCGAATGCGGCGCGATGAGCGGCGCCAGCACGGCGACGACGATCAGCCCCGCGATGATGACGAACGAGACCCAGGGCAGCCGCGCGAGGTCGCCGCCCGGTCGCGGGCGCGTCGCGTCGTCGGGCGCGGTCGAAACCACGAAGCCGGCGTCGAGCCGCTCCTCGACGCGCGCCATCACGCGTACCGCACTCTGGGGTCCAGATAGGCGTACAGAATGTCCACGCCGAGGTTGACGCCGAGCACGATGATCGCCTTCAGCAAGATCACGGCCTGGAGCAGCGGATAGTCTCGGAAGATCACCGCCTCGTAGGTCAACCGCCCGACGCCCGGCCACGCGAACACGGTCTCCGTCACGATCGCGCCGGTGATCAGCAGCGCGAAGTAGACACCGAACAGGGTCGTGACGGGAATCAGCGCGTTGCGGAGGCAGTGCTTCCAGATGACGACGGTCTGCGAGAGACCCTTGAGGCGCGCGAGCTTGACGAACTCGCTGCCCATCACCTCGAGCAGGCTCGAGCGGACGAGCCGCATCATGCCGGCCACCAGGAACAGGCCGAGCGTGATCGCCGGCAGCACGTAGTGGCTCGGCCCTCCCATGCGTGAGGACGGCAGCAGGCCGAGCTTGATGCTGAAGACATAGATGAGCACGATGCCGAGCCAGAACGACGGCGTGGCGATCCCCAGCACCGCGATCGCGCCCGAGACTCGATCGACGATCGTCCCGCGATAGACCGCCGCCAGCACGCCCAGTGGGATCGCGATGACGAGTGCCCCGACCATCGCCAGCGGGAGGAGCTGGAGCGTGTTCGGCAAGCGCTCGAAGAACACCTCGGCCGCCGGCTTGCGGTACCGGATCGACTCGCCGAGATCGCCGCGCAGCAGGCCGGCGAGGAACAGGTAGAGCTGCTCGTGAACGGGCCGATCCAGGCCGAGCGCGTGCAGGAAATGGGCGCGGTCTTCCTGGGTGGCGTCCTCACGCAGGAGGAGGTCGGCGGGATTTCCGCTCACCCGCGCCAGCGCGAAGATGATGAGCGCCAGCACGAACAGGAGCACCACGCTCTGCGCGAGCCGCCGGAGGACGAATCGCTGCACGGTTCCTCCGCCTCAGGGCCAGGGCTTCGCTTCCGGGCGCGGCATGCGCTCGGTCACGTCGCCGAACTCGTGGCGGCCCGGGATCGGCTTGAAGTACCCGACGCTCTTGGGGTTCACGGCCCAGGTGCCCATGCCCTCGACGATCGGGACCGCGATCCAACTCTTGGCCACGAGCTCGATCATGCGGTTCGTCGCCGCCGTGCGCCTGGCGTCGTCCTTCTCGGCGACCACCGCCTCGTAGGCACGATCCGCGTCGACGCACAGAGCCGGACAGCTCTGCGGATCGCCGAAGAGGTGCTGCACACCCTTCGAAACGAACGTCGTGGCGTAGCGCGGGATCGGCTCGGGCCGCCCGGCGGTGCGGTACATCGACGCCGTCCCGACGAGCCCCTTCTGCTCGCCTCGCCCCATCGGATCGAAGGCCCCCCACTCGACGGTCTTCATCTCGACCTTGACGCCGATCTTCTCCCAGAAACCGGCGACGGCTTCGCCGATCTGGACCATGAACGGCGTGCCCGGGAGCGCGGTGTTCCAGAACGTCATCTTGAAGCCGCCGGCCTGTCCCGCCTCGGCGAGGAGCTGCTTGGCCCGGGCGGGATCGTAGCGCAGCGCCGTCCGCGACCAGTCGTCCCAGCGCGCGACGGTCATGTCGCTCGAATACTTGAACGCGGCGAACGGCATCGGCCACTGCGCTTCCTTGCCCATGACGTGGTCGATGATCTGCTGGCGGTCGATCGCGAGCGACAGCGCCTCGCGCACGCGGACATCGTTGAGCGGCGAGGCCTTGGTCTCCGGCCGGTAGAGGCCCCAGAACTGATACACCGCCTGCATCGTGCCCGGCACGCTGACGATCTTCATCCCGCCGGCGCGCGCCTCCTTGACCGCCTCGGGGCCGATGCTCGCGATCGCGGCTTCGCCGGTGCGCACCATCGCCAGGCGCGTGCTCTGCTCGGGCACCAGCAGCAGGGTCAGCCGCTTGAACTGCGGGGTGCCCCGCCAGTGCGGAGAGGTCACCGCCTCGTACTCGATGCGATCACCGGGCACGCTCCGCACGAATTTCCACGGACCGCTGCCGACCGGCTTGTCACGGAATCCCTTGGCGCCGACGGTCTCGATGTACTTCTTCGGCATGACCGAGCCTTCCATGAAGACGGCTCGCGACAGGCTCGCGGCGAACTGCGGGATCACGCCCTTCGTGTACACGCGGACGGTGAGGTCGTCGACGACCTCGATCCGGTCGATCGCGCGGCGCAACGCGGCGGCACCCGACGAGATCGACTCGGGCGACATCACCCGCTCGAGGCTGAACTTCACGTCCTGCGCCGTCAGCGGATCGCCGTTGTGGAAGCGCTGGCCCTTGCGGAGGTAGAAGGTCCAGCTCTGGCCGTCCGCCGCGAGCTGCCACCGCTCGGCGACCCCCGGACCGATCCCGCCGCGGTCGAGATCGAATCCGACCAGCGAGTCCCAGACGGGCGCCTGGTAGTGCGCGTGCGGTGCGCGCGTATCCATGATCGGGTCCATGACCTGGGCGCCCAGGGTGTCTAGAGCGATGACGAGCGTGTCCTTGTCGGCGGCATCCGCCGCTGAAAGCTCGCCCGCGACCAGAAGGCCGCTCAGCGCCAGAGCCAGCAGGCGCACAATGCGCATCGTGTTCTCCTTGAGCGACAGTCCCGCCTCGGCCGGCGGGGCCCCAGCCCCGCGCGCACGACCATCGGGGATGAGCTCGACGGGTGTCGAGCCGGTCCCGCATTCTTCACAGCGCCACAGGCCGGTGTCAAGCGGCTGTGCATGATGTATGATCGTGCGGCTAGGGCATCCAGACTCCGGACCGGAGAGGATCAATCTTCGTGGATACGCCCTTGACTCCCGGCCGCAGCATCCAGCGCCGTCTCGCCGCGGTGGCATTCGCCGACGTCGCCGATTTCAGCAAGCTCATGGAGTCGGACGACGCGCGCACGATTCTCAAGTGGAAGGCCCTGCGGGAAAACCTGCTCGAGCCGAAAATCGCCGAGCACGGTGGACACCTGCTCCAGGTGATGGGCGACGGCCTGTTCATCGAGTTCGGGAGCGTGGTATCGGCCGTGCGCTGGGCGCACGACGTGCAACGGGCGATCGCCCAGTCCTCCGACGAGGGGGACCGCGAGCACCTCCTGATGCGCATCGGCATCAATGTCGAGGACGTCATCGTCGACGGGGACAAGCGCCACGGGGACGGCGTCAACATCGCAGCCCGGATCCAGCAGCTGGCGAGCCCGGGCGAGATCGTCATGACCGCCGCGGTCCGCGACTACGTGTGGAACAAGCTCGGAGTCGAGCTCACCGATCTCGGCGAGCGCACGCTCAAGAACATCAGCCGGCCTGTGCGTGTCTATCGGCTCGAGCGGGAGGGCGACGTCGGCGTTCCGCGTCGGCTCGTCCAGCCGCACCTCAGCTGGAACAATCGACCGTCCATCGCCGTCATGCCGTTCAAGAACCTGGGAGGCGATCCCCGCGAAGAATACTTCGGTGAAGGCATCACCGAGGACATCATCGGCGCCCTGGCCCACAACCGGTCCCTCCTCGTCATCGCTCGGCATTCCACCTTGCCGTACCGTGATCGTCACGCCGACGCGCGGCAGATCGCGTCGGAGCTCGGCGTGCGGTACGTCCTCGACGGCAGCGTCCGGCGTCATGTGGAAAAGCTGCGGATCGCGGTCGATCTGATCGACGCCGGGCAGAACCGGACGATCTGGGCAGAACGATACGACGGCGCGGTCGCCGAGCTGTTCGAATTCCAGGACCGCATCGCCGCGAACGTCGTCGCGACCATCGAGCCTCGAGTGTACGAGGTCGAAGCCGAGCGCGTCCGCAGCAAGCCGACCGACAGCCTCGACGCCTACGATTGTGTGCTCCGCGCCTTCCCGCTGCTCTACACCTCCGACGAGCGCGCGTTCATGGCCGCCGGCGCGTTCCTCGATCGCGCGATCGAGCTGGATCCTGCCTACGCGCAGGCGTGGGCGCACAAGGCGTGGTGGTATGTCCTGCTCGTCGGCGAATGGAGGTCGAAGGCGACCGAGCAAGACTTCACGAAAGCTCTGGTGACCGCGCAGCGGGCGCTCCAGCTCGACTCGACCGACGCATTCGTGCTCGCGGTGGCGGCCCACACCGAGGCGTTCCTGGCCAACCGGCCCGAAAGCGCCCTCGAGATGTTCGAGCGCTCGCTTCAGCTCAACAAGAATTCGGCGTTCGTGTGGGGGATCAGCGCCATTACCTGCTGCTATCTCGGGCAGCCCGAGGAGGCGCTCGACCGGCTACGCAACGCATGGCGGCTGAGCCCCTTCGACCCGCTGAAGTTCTTTTTCTGGGGCGTGGCCGGATTTGCGGAATTCATCGCGGGGCGGTATTCCGAGTCCCTCGTCTGGCTCACGAAAGCGCTGCGCGACAATCCCGCTCACGCTGCGGCCCACCGGAATCTTGCGGCGTGCCTCGCCCAAATGGGCCGCCTCGAGGAAGCGAAGGTCGCCGCCGCGGAGCTTCTGGCCCGCGAGCCGAACTTCCGCATCTCGGTGTTCGAGTCGAAATACCCGCTGCGCCGCCCCGACGATCGTGACCGATTGTTCTCGGGGCTTCGCGCGGCCGGGTTACCCGAATAGCTGGTGCTGTCCGCGGGAACGTGAGCTGACGGTGTCCCACGCCACAGGTGCAGGGGGATGCGCGCATGGGCTACGGCTATGGGTACGGCTACGGATACGGATATGGATATGGGTACGGCTACGGCGGTGGCGGCGGGCAGGCCGGCGGTGGGTCGTTCAAGAACATGCCGGCGGAGCTGGGGCTGAAGCCGTGGACGCTCGACTACACGCCGGATCTAACCGGAGTACCGGATCTCCCGCAAGGCGAGCTGCCGAGCACGGGCCTCACCTACCCGCAAAGCCTGTGGGACCCAGCCTTGGTCGCGGGACTGGCCGCGACCGAGTTCGCGAGCAAGATGGCCACCTGGCAAAACTTCGACTCGGTCTTGACCCCGGCCGAGCTGAACTGGAGCAGCACCACGCCGACAATCCGCGAGCCGTTCATCAAGGGAGAGCTCGACTATCTACTGGCCTTGATGGCCGATGATCGCGACCGCTACATGCCGGAGATCACGGCACAAGCCGATAGCGCTCCGGTCTACTGGTATCAGCTGCTGGACCTGGGCGCGGGCGAGAGACCGGCCGCGAACGCGCTGCTCAACTTCGCCCAGCGGGTCGGAGAGATCGCGGCGCTCTACTTCAAGAAGAAATATGCGCGGGTGCGTCCGTCCACCTTGTGCCCGGGTCTTCTCGTTCCGTTCGGGCCCCCTCGCCACCCCGCCTTTCCGAGCGGGCATTCGCTCACGGGCCACCTGACCACATACCTGCTGCTCGAGATCCCCGAGATCAATGCCGGACTGAGCACCGAGCTGAGCTGGCTCGCGGACCGCGTGGCGAAGAACCGAGAGCGTGCGGGGCTTCACTACCCGTCGGACAGCGCCGCCGGCCAGAAGCTCGCGCAGGCCATCGTGAGCGGATTGGTGGAGGGCGGAACGATCGAGTGTTCGACGTACACCGCCATACGCAAGGCCGCGAAGGCCGAGGCGACGGCCGCCAGCACCGCCAAGCCTTGGTGGCCGTGACCGGTCAGAACCTCGAGAACCGGTTCCGCCTCAGGAGATCGTGACCGTCACCAGGCCGAGATTGTTGTCGCAGCCCACGAGGATATTGACCGGACTCGCGATCGTCGCGCACGGCTGCTTGGTCGCCGGGTCGATGTTCGAGAGGTCCGCGTCGCAGCTGGCCGCCGCGAGGATCGCGTATTCCTGAGGCGCGGCGGGGGGCGTCCAGCTCAACGGACCAAACGTCGTGGTCCCCGGTGTCGAGCCTTTCCGGCCCGGCACCGTGCCGCCGGTGACGCTTTCGACCAGCGTCCACCTGGTCGAGTCGGGAAAGTCAGGGATCACGCCGGTCATGACGCGTGCGTACCACACGTCGACACGGGTGTTCGTCGCCGCGGCCACGCCGCGGTTCTGCACCTTCACGCGGATCTTCCGCTTCGCCGAGAACCAGGATTTCTTCACCGACAAGAACTGGGGATCCGCGCGCCACGCCGGCCCGAGCAGATCGACGGGCGAGTACGGCCCATCCGGTTTCGGCCGCAGATCCTCGATGTGGAGATCGACGGTCCCGGATTCATCGGGGCCGCTCACCGTCGGAGAAGGGCTCGGCATCGTGGAAAGCCCCTGCCGCTCGAATGCCCACCGGACGACCTTCTGGACCGTCCCGCCGACATACCCCCCCGGTCCGGCCGCCGTCGCCGTAGCCGTGTCGACAGTCCTCATCAGCTCCGCGAACTGGCCGGGCGACGTCGACGGCGTCACTCCCGCGGACCCGAGCGACTGGATCGTGCGCATGATCAGGTACGCACAATAGTCGGCCGCCTTCTGGCGTTCGGATGCAGCGGGCACGGGTTTCACGCCTGACGTCGCCTGTGCGTCCCCGCCGATCGCCCGATAGAGACGAAACAGCGAGGACGAGAGGATTTGCTCGGCCCAGTAGCCGCGCTTGTCGGACAGTCCGGCGACGGCAAAGTAAACCTCGCGCTGATACAGCGAGCCGGTCCAGCTCCACCCGTCTCGCGCTTCGCGATCGTGCCGGCGCGGAATCAGCACCCAGGGGAACGTGACGCCGCGCCACGGCCCATCGTTGGCGAGCGTCCCATTCTGGTCGTTCGCCAGCTGGGAGCCGGGATCGGACAGGATCGCCGCCAGCGCGTCGCCGGCACTGTGTGCGAATCGGAACTCGAGATCTCCAACCGCCGCCGTGATCAAGACATGGCTGTACTCGTGCCAGCACCAGCGCGGGTCGCTCGCCACCCCGAGCGGGGACTTTTCGACGGCCGACGGCATATTGGCGGGGAGCCGCCCGACGGCGCTCTCGAGATCGCCGAGCGCGAAGCGGACTTCGATGGTTCCCTTGCTCGGCTTTCCGTCCGAGTCAGGTCGCAGGGTCCAGCGGACCTGCGCATTGACCGTCCGGCCGTCGCCGAAGCCAGGCACGATGCCGGCGCGATACCGCACGTCGATCGGCCGTTCGACGAACTTGAAATAGTCGGCCGGCGACAGGCCGTATTGCCGCATTCGCTGGAACAAGTCGCTCGTGTGGTAGAAGGCGTTGACGGCTGCGAACGTGTTCGTCCGGACGTGGTCGTGGACCGACGGGGCGGCGACTTCCTTCGTGGCGCTGTCCGCCAGCGGCGGATCGACCAGACGCGAGTTGGTCACCCAGAAATCGGGATCGGGCGGCGTGTTGGGGTCGGGGTCCACGAGCTGCACCTTCCCGCCGGACCCGGCCGGAAGATTGCCCAGCGGCGTGTTGACGCGCTCGGGATCGAGCACCAGCCAGGATCGGCTCGGGCGCAGCCGCGTGAAATGCTTGGCGCCGTTTCGAGAGACAGGATCCTGCACGAACAGGTCGGCGTCGGCCGACGCGATCAACGGCCGCCGGGCCAGCGGCTCGAGACCGTCCGGGAATTTGTCGTTCGCGCGCATGACCAGCAGATACGAAGTCGTCTCGTACTGATGATCGTCATCGTCGTAACCCGGCAGCATGGCGGTCTTCGCGAAGAGCAGCGGAGACTGCTTCTCGTGCTCGCTCGGCAGTCTCACGCCGACGTCGACGACCTCGACCTCCTCCGGTAGACCGAACGTCCTCGCAATGCGCTCGGCGGTGTGCTCGAGCATGGCTGCCGACATTCGCTCCACCGGTGGCTGGGGCAAGGTCGAGGCGACGGACGTGATACGGATCAGGTTGGACGTCGCGGGCGGCCCCGTCTGGACCAGGATCCGAAGGCCCTGGCCGCCGAAGAGAGGGTAGGGCGACGACATGGTCGGCGCCGTGAACCATAGCCCCGCGAGCAACACGGCGGTCCGATCGAGCACGGTCCCGGTCTTGGGGCGGTTCGGGGCGTCGAGACCGGCCTGGCGCGTGACCCAGTAGGAATGTCGGGGATCTGTGAAATCGCGCAACCAATGCAGGGCGGTCTCGGGCAAGGTGCCGATGGCCGGCTCGTCGAGAAGATCCTCCAGCCATTCCGGTGGCAGCTGCAGCCGCGTGTTGGCAAGCCTGAGATACCGATTGGCGATCTGGAACAGCCCCGACCACCCCGTCCCGGCCTCGTCCCAAACTTCCTCGTACGGATAACCGTCGTGGCGGACCAGCGAGACCGGCAAGCCGGTCGGGGGCTCGACGAACACGGCAGGATGGTTAGGGTGCCAGGGCACCGGCATGACGGTCCTCCCCCAAAGGTCGTGAAGAAGGCTCTCGGTCGGCCAGGCGACATCATCCCACGTTTCATCCTCGTCTCATCGTCTGTTCATGATTGCGTCGCACGATGGCCGCTATGGAAGACCTGACGCGATTCGGTCTCGCCTTGCTCGGCGTCCCGGTCACCGTGGTCGCAGCCGGCGTCCTGCTCGGTCTCTTCGGACGCTGGATCTCGGGTCGCCGCGACCTGTAGCCCGCTCTGGGGTGCCGGCCGGTGGAAGCCAGCTGCCGCGATGCGCGGCAGCGCCCACTACCTGCGCGCTCGCGTCCCGTGCTACGCTCCTCGCCTCCGGACCCGAATTCTTCCGTGACGACGAGGAATCCATGGAGCGCACCGCGTGAGCGGCCTCGAGATTCGCGACTCGCACCTGGGCGCAGTCGTCGGCACCGACGTCGCCTTCGAGAAGATCGCCGGAGGCTGTCTCTTCACCGAAGGACCACTCTGGCATCCGCGCGGGCGCTACCTCCTCTGGAGTGACATGCCGGGCGATCACCTGCGTCGCTGGTCGGCGAGCGACGGCGTCACCACGTTCCGCCGGCCGTGCGCGAAGTCGAACGGGCTCGCGTGGGATCGGCAGGGTCGCCTGCTCGCCTGCGAGCACGCCACGAGCCGGGTGACGGTCACGCTCGCCGACGGCTCGACACAGCCGATCGCCACGCACTGGAGCGGCAAGGAGCTGAACAGCCCCAACGACATCGTGTGCGCGGCCGACGGCGGCGTGTACTTCAGCGATCCGCCGTACGGCCGCGCCGAGTTCTTCGGCGTGCCGCGCCCTCAAGAGCTCGGCTTCCGGGGCGTCTTCCGGGCCGGCCCCGATCCGAAGTCTCCGACCCTGCTCGTCGACGACTTCGACCGCCCGAACGGGCTCTGCTTCTCGCTCGACGGCCGACGCCTCTTCGTGAACGACACGGCGCGCCAGCACATCCGCGTCTTCGACGTGAAGAGCGACGGTACGCTGTCCGGCGGCCGCGTCTGGGCCGAGACGAAGGGCGAGGGCAAGGGCGCACCCGACGGAATGAAGCTCGACTCCCAGGGCAACGTCTACTGCTGCGGGCCCGGCGGCATCCACGTGTTCAGCCCCGACGCCGCCGATCTCGGCGTGATCCGGGTGCCGGAGTACACCGCCAACATGGCCTTCGGCGACGACGATCTGCGTTCTCTTTACATCACGGCTTCGACCTCGGTATACCGTATCCGCGTGCGCGTCCCGGGGCTGCCGGCGCTCTGAGCGAACACCATCAAGCCAACGACACGACTCGCGATAGGAGGCTCTCCCATGCTGCACGTCTTCACCCTGCTGCTGGCCGCATTCTTGGCCTTCCCCCTCGCCGCCGAGGCGCAGAAGCCGATCAAGGTCGGCATGCCCATGCCGCTCTCGGGCCCGCCCGCTCTCTTCGGTGAGCCCGCGTCGAAGGGGGCCCAGATGTTCGTGGAGGAAATCAACGCCAAGGGCGGCGTGCTC
>CAYVHH010000401.1:0-4302 GCA_964450175.1 uncultured bacterium
CAGTAGGGTGAGGGCGAGCGGGCGGGAGATGCGGGTCTACTCCTGGAGAGTCCTCAAGCGCTCAGCGGCCGGCGGAAATCCTGACGCGGCGGCCTTGCGATACCATTGTATCGCTTCGTTCCGGTCGCTGCTCCCGCCGAGCCCCATCTCGTGCGCGCGGCCCATGCAGTACATCGCGAATCGGTCGCCGGTGTCGGCGCCCTTCCGGTACCACTGCAGCGCTTCGTCGATGTCCTTCATGAGTCCGCCGCGCCCGCGCTCGTACATCAGACCCAGGCTGGCCATGGCTTGACCGTTCCCGGCCTCGGCGCCGCGCCGGTACCACAGGACCGCATCGCCGTCGCTCTTCGGCAACCCGCCGCGCCCGTCCTCGTACATGCGCCCCAGGTTGGCCATTGCTGCCGTGTCGCCGTTGTCGGCCTGCCGGCGGTAGAGGCTCGCGGAGACGGCCTCGTCCTGCATGCACGCTTCGATCTTGGCGAAGTCGGGCCGCGACTGCACAGTCGCGCTCCACTGTCCGTCGGGCCGCACGTGATCGAGCGTGACGTCGCTAACGTTCGTGATGGTCCTGCATTCGGCGAACTTCGTCTTCACCCACCTTTGCTGGGCCGTGCTCGAGCATGCGCAAGTGACAGTCAGCAAGAACAGGGCGAGCGCGGATGCTCGAGAGAAGGCCGAGAAGGGAGCTCTTCCCGTGATGCGCATTGCCGTGCTTCACAAGAACCATAGGTCGGCCGACGCGCGTCGTCAACGCCCTTCTTGAGGGCCTTGGGTGACCGGGTGGTCAGACCGCGAGCCGAGATCGGAGCATGTGCTTGATCATCGAATCGAGCGTGGTCACGTCGACCGGTTTCTTGAGGACGGCGACACCGGGCTGAGACGCGCGAGGATCGCCGACCACCGGTGAGCCCGTGACGATGACCACCGGAATGTGAGGATCCCGCTGACGCAAGGCCGCGAGCACGTCCCAGCCGCTCATGCCCGGCATCAAGAGGTCGGTGAGAACCATGCCGTAGTGGCCGCGGTCGAAGAGGGCGAGCGCTTCTTCTCCGCCGGCCGCGGCATCCGTGTGGTAGCCGAGAGATTCCACCAGATCGACGAGCATGTCCCGAACGATCGTGTTGTCGTCCACCAGGAGGATTCTCGGATCCGGGTTCACCGGCGTCATGCTTCCGTTGCAGTGCTAACCGGATGCCACGCGCCGGAAATCTCCGCAAGTGCCTGTCAGGCAAGCGTTCTTCTGACGGCTCCAGGGCGGGTAGGAGGCCGGTCTGGTTGTGATCAGTCCGGCTCCCGAAATCATGGCTTACCGGTGGTAAGCTTCTTTACGATGCGCGTGCTGGCCGGGCTCCTCGCGCTGCAAGTCCTTGGATTGACTGCTGTCGCCTCGGCGGGCGACATGACGGCCGAGGAGGCGCGGCCGAGGGTCGAGCATCATTTAATAGAGGCCGAGCAGATCGTCCGGCACTTCGAAACGGTGATCGCGGACGACTGCCCCCGATTCGACAGCTCCGCCGAGCGTCGCGCCTACATCGACGGGGAGGTCGAGCGCGTCGTGCTCCTGGTCGCGCACCTCGACGAGGCCTGGTCGGAAGCCAAGCGGACGTCGGACAAAGACGTGCGGCGCGCCGCGAAAGCACCGCGAGCTCAGGTCAGCCAGGCGCAGAGCCTGGTTACGAAGCTCCAGACCTGTGCCGGCGACGACGGGGCGAAGCTGGAGCCGCGAGTGATCTGGCGGCGAATCGAACAGGAAGTGCCGCGCCGGCGGGCCGAGATCGCGCTCCCTTGATACAGAGGAGCGCGAACTCGACGAGGGCGTCCTCGTCGCCGCCGGACGCCGCCGCGTAGAGGCGGTCGGCCTGCTTCTCTTCCCACCAGACCAGCGTGACGCCGTGGAGAGACGCGACATAGAGCTCGGCGCCGTCCACGTGGCGCTCGGTCCAGCCGCGCCGGGCGAACGGAACCCGCCGCGTGACGAATAGCGAGACGGACCGGCCGCTCCGGTCGTAGAGGGCGTACGCCGCTGGGGCATCCGCCACGGACGAGATGCGCCCGCCGACGAGCCGCTCGGGACTTCGCGCCGCCGACGGCAGGCGAACCGGGAAGCCCAGGCGCCCCTGGAACCAGGTTCCCATCTTCGCCGGCTCGGACGTCACGAGCTCGAGCGCGCCGCCGTGCCCTTCGCCATAGAGCAGATGCTTGCTCGCCAGCTCGGCCGCCAGCGGCGTCATCGGACGCGGCAGTAACCGCTCGGTCGCGAGCCACGCCAGCACGGCGAGGCCGACGAAGCCCGACACGACGCCGAATCGTACGACCAGCCGTCGAGACGGGTGAAGTCGCGGGGGCCGCGCCACATCGAGACGGCAGAGAATGCCGCTGCGGAGCTCGGTCGGCACCGGCTCGGCGCGTGCCGCCTGGACCAGCAGACCGTGCAGGGCCGCCTCGGATTCGAGAATGCGGCGGCAGTTCTCGCACGCGGCAAAGTGCTCGTGGGCCTGCAGGGTGGCGGCGACCGACAGCTCGCCGTCGAGATACGCATCGATCACGCTGGGGACTTCGTCACAGGTCATCAGGTACTCCGGGTGCGTCGTGTCGGCTCGCGGAGCTCGCTTCGCAGGAGTCGCCGGGCCCGAAAGAGGCGCGACATCACCGTTCCCAGTGGAATCGCGAGGATCTCGGAGATCTCCTTGTAGGAGAAGCCGCCGACATGGGCAAGCACCAGGGGCTCGCGGTACGGCAAGGGTAGCCGGTCCAGAGCTTCGCGCACCTCGCCCAGAGGCGTTTCCTGAATGGGCCGGAGCGCCTCGTAGGTGTCTTGCAGCACCTCACCGGCCTCGAGCAGCGGCGAGTCGATGACGTCGATGCCGGCGGAGCGCGCCTGGCGCTCGACGCGACGCAGGAAGATCGATCGCAAAATTGTGAAGGCCCAGACGCGGCCGGCGGCGGGGCTCCGCAGCTGGTCCAGGCGTTCGAAGGCCCGCAGGCACGTATCCTGGGTCAGGTCCTCCGCCTCGGCGGCGTTTCCGGTCAGTCGCAGCGCGACCCGATAGAGATCGTCGAGATGCACGAGCACGTCCGCCTCGAATCGGCGGATGCGGTCGCGGGCGCCGTGATCCGGTGAGCTCATTTCACATACAGAGATACGTGAGCGAGCCGATTTGTTCCCGGTGCCGATATGCCCTGATCGCCCCAGTGGACAGGGGGGGACCCCTGGGGTATCGTGCGCGCCATGGCCAAATCGCCGTTCTCGCTCGAGGGCAAGACCGCCATCGTCACCGGAGGCGGCACGGGCATAGGCAAATCGATCGCGATCGAGTTCGCGCGGGCGGGCGCCGACGTCGCCCTCTGCTCGCGGAAGCTCGAGCACCTCGAGCCGGTCGTCAAGGCCGTTCGCGACGTCGGCAAGCGGTCCTTCGCCATGGCGGTAGACGTGCGTCAGGAAGACCAGATGAAGGCCGTGGTCGATCGAGCCGTCCAGGAATGGGGCCATCTCGACGTCATGGTGAACAACGCCGGCGCCTCGTTCCGCGCCAAGCCCGAGGACATCTCGGTCAACGGCTGGAATACGGTGGTCGGCATCAATCTGACCGGGGCGTTCCTGGGATGCAAGTGGGCCGGCCGCCAGATGATGCAACAGCCGACCGGGGGCGTCATCGTCAACATCTCGTCGATCGCCGGCGTCTACGGCTCGACGATGATGCCGCACTACGGCGCCGCCAAGTCCGCCGTGATCACGCTCACGCGCGAGCTCGGCACGGCCTGGGGCCGGAAGGGGATCCGCGTGAACTGCATCGCGCCGGGACCGGTGGAAACCGAGGGCTACCTGGACGTGCTCAAGCAGGCGGGGCCGGACGGCAAGAAGACATACGACGCGATCGCCGCGCGTGTGGGTATGGGCCGATGGGGCAAGGTGGAGGAGATCGCTTATCCGTGCATCTTCCTGGCCTCCGACGCGTCGTCGTGGATGACGGGCGAGACGATCATCATCGACGGCGGCCCCTCGCCGCGGGAGATGGAAGGCTAGACGCTGCGCGGGCGCTCCTGTAGGATTAGGCCCTTGCGCGGTGACCGTAGCTCAATTGGTTAGAGCACTGGACTGTGGCTCCAGGGGTTGTGGGTTCGATTCCCATCGGTCACCCCAACAAGAGAATACGCGTGGTACGCCGCGCCCGTAGCTCAGCTGGATAGAGCGTTGGCCTCCGAAGCCTCGTGGCGAATTGGAGCGTGCTAGTAAGTCAGCGACTTGCCGAAGTATTTTTGCTTTTCATGTTGGCTGGCGTAGGGTAGATTCGGCTCGGGTCG
>CAYVHH010000402.1:0-11125 GCA_964450175.1 uncultured bacterium
GCCCTTGGAGGGAACGGGTCCCGAGACCCCCTCCCGCCGCCTCCGCCACCCGCCCGCCCGGCGCCGCCGCGGTCCGGATGTACGCGAGCCCCGCGCCCCCCCCCGCCCCCCCGCAGCCCTCCCACCGGAATGACGGCGCGCCGGGTGGTTGACGGTGGAACGACGCGGCTGCTAGGCTCGGACGCGCGGAGGAGCGAGCGAGATGATCAGCAAGTTTTCGACGGTGTATGCCGGGCACGTGGATCTGGGGGATATGGGCCAGATGGCCACGCCGGCGAACGAGCGGCGGTACTCGAACGCGCAGCTGGCGTCGGTGTTCGACAAGACCGAGGCCATTGCGCGATGCATGGACGAGCACGACTACAGCATTCTCTGGCTGGCCGAGCACCACTTCCAGCACGAGGGGTACGAGTGCATCCCGAACATCATGATGGTGGCCGTCCACCTGGCGCATCTCACGACGCGCCTTCGCATCGGCTGCGGCTTCAACATCACGCCGATGTGGCATCCGCTGCGGCTCGCGGAGGACTTCGCCACCGCGGATATCCTCACCGGCGGCCGCGTGGTGTTCGGTGTCGGCCGGGGGTATCACACCCGCGAGGTCGAGACGTTCGGCAGCCCGATGCTCGACGCCGAGGCGAACCGCGAGCTCTTCGAGGAGCAGGTCGACATCCTCATGACGGCGTTCCACTCCGAGAAGTTCGCGCACCGGGGCACGCACTACACGTTGCCGCCGGCCGTCCCGTACCGCGGCTACGAGCTCCGCGATCTGACGCTCGTGCCGCGCCCCCTGCGGCAGCCGGTCGAGTGCTGGCAGCCGGTGGTGAGCGCCGGCGCCCGCGGGCTCGACTTCATGATGAAGCACCGGATCAAGGGCCTGATCGGGGGCGGCGCCGCGACGATGGCCGAGCGCTCGATTCACGCCTACCGGGAGGCCGCCGAACGCGCTGGCCTCGACTACGAGCTCGGCGAAGGACTGAGCCTCGGGATCTTCTTCCATCTGGCGGAGTCACGCGAGCGCGCGGTGCGTGAGATCACACCGTGGTACGAGGAGCACGTGAAGATGTTCGGTCCCCTCGGCTTCGTGCCCGGCATGACGCCGGAGCAGAACATCGCCGCGATGCGGCGCGGCGGCTGGGGCGCCGCGGGCGTGCCGACCGTCGAGGACTACACCAGGGTCGGCGCGTGGTTCGCCGGTACGCCCGAGGAGTTCGTGGCGCACCTCAGATCGCTCGAGCAAAAGTACCCGGGCCTCGAGTACATCCACGTGAGCAACAGCATGGGCACGCCGCAGAGCGTGATGCTGGAGCAGCTCACCTGGTTCGCCAAAGAGGTCAAGCCGCACTTCGCCGACCGGCGGTAAGTCGCCCAGGCCCGACCGGATCTCCCACGAAGGAGGAGATGAAGGTCCGATGGCTCGTTCGCCCACTCGCGGTCTTCCTGCTGTTCGCCGGCTGCGGCTCGATGAGCAATACGCTCGCCCAGGATCTTGCGTGGGAACGTTGGAAGAAGTGCGATCACTTCAACAACGTCGCTCTGCAGCGCATCGAGCTCGACGGGCGGATCTGGGTCGAGACGCGCAACGGGAATGCAGATCTGGCCCCGTGGCAGGCGTGCATGCAGCAGGCGGCCGCCGAGCAGGCCGCGAAGAGTCGAGCCGTGGCGGCGACACCGGTGACCGGGCCCGTGACGCCGGAGCTGAGCCTGCCGTGGGTCGCCCCCGTGTGGACCGTCGGGAGCGAATGGGCGTATCAGTATGAGGGCCCGGACGGCAAAGGAACCTATGTCCTGTCCGTCGTTCGTGAGGCTCAGCGAGACGGCCTGGACTGCTACGTCGTGAAGAGCGGAAATCGAGAGTCGTACTACACCAAGGACCGCCTGGCGTGGGTGACCGACATCGCCGACGGCGCGGAGGTGGCCCACAACACTCCGCCCCGGCCGCAGTACAGCTGGCCGCTCGCTCTCGGCAAGGAGTGGGAGCAGGCCGTCACCCAGGAGAACGTGAGAGACCGGCGCACGAGCGAGACGATCTGGACGTGGGCCATCGAGGGCGAGGAGACCATCACGGTGCGTGCCGGCGCGCTCCGGACGGTCAAGATCGTCGCCCGGAACAAGAAGACCGGCGCGCTCATCTACGAGATGTGGTACGCGTCCGCGGCGAGGAGCTGGGCGCGCCTGCGCGAGCCCCTGCGCCGCGGCGTGCGCGAGCGAGAGCTGATCGCCTACAAGATCATCTAGCTCGCGTCACCCCGGGAACGACGCGAAGCACTTGCTCGAGTTGAAGATGTAGGTCTCGATGAACGTGGCCGCGTCGGGCCGCCGCTGGAGCTCGGCCATCGCGCCGGCCAGGCACATCCAGTTCAGCATCTCCTGCTGACCGCTCTCCTCGAGGCTCGCCAGCGGGGTCTTCCGCCACGCCTCGTAGTCACCGACGCGCAGCGCCTTGTAGAGCGCGCGATCGGCCGCGACGTCGGGATACAGCAGGTGGTTCTTGGGCGTGAGGAATGCGTGCGACCAGCTCGACGACGCGACGAGCGCCACGCGCCAGGGCGTCTTCGCCATCACGCGCGCCGTCGCGCGACCGAGATCGAAGCAGCGCCAGGGCGCCGGCGACGGCGGATCGAGCTGCGCCTCGGTCGGCAGATCGGCAAAGCTCGAGACTCCGCCCTGCTGCGAGATGACCTTGCGGCCGTAGCAGTTGATCGAGAACGGCACGACCGGGTACGGGAAACCCTGCCGATCGTAATCGAGATACAGCAACGTGTTCATGAACGCGTGGCCGAGCGGATGGTGGAGCGGCCGATACGCGTAGGACACGTCGAGACCCGCGTCGAGCAGCCCGGTCACCAGCGATTTCGCGGCGGCGCGATGCCCCTTGTACACGAAGGTGGCGTCGCTCGACTCGTCCCACGCGTTCTTGGCCTTCTGCCAGCGTCCCTCGGACCACGGCCGGTGCTCGATCGACTCGTAGGCCAAGACGCAGAAGGGCGGGATGATGTCTTCCTTGAAGTTCTCGTACTGGTCGTCGCCCCAGACCAGGACGACGTCCGGCGCGAACTCGTCCAGACGGCGTCGCGCGTCGCGGAATCCGGCGACGAGCGCTTCGCGGTGCCGCTTCGCCGCGCTGAGTCCCTGGTCGGAGCCGTACTCCTGCCGCATCGGCTCCGGCCAGCCTTCCGGTCGGCGGTAGCGCTCGGGAAGATCGGGATCCTGCATGACGCGCTTGAGAATGCGCGCCATGTGCTCGTCCTGTCCGGCAAGTGGCGGGTAATGCGTGACTCCGAGCCCGAGGATCGCGCCCATGGCCGCCTCCCTTATTTGCTGCCTGGCGCGATGGTACCATCGCGCCCGGGTAAAGGAGAGCCGCCATGACCACGTCCGGTCTTCCGCCCTTGATCTCCAGCGATGGTCACCTGGAAGTCCGCCCGGAGCGGTGGACGCCGCGCATGCCCGCGACGCTCCGTGACAAGGCGCCGCGGACGATCAAGCTCCCCGACGGGGGCGATGCGATCCACGTGGACGGCCAGCCGCCGTATCCCGCGCCGTTCCTCGATCTCAGGGCCGGGCGGACCAACGAGACCTGGGAGCCGATCGGTGTGACCGTCGACGACACGGCCGGCGTCGGACCCCCCGAGCAGCGCCTGCGTGAGCAGGACATGGACGCGCTCCACGCCGAGGTGCTGTTTCCCAACATGCAGGTGGGCCCGCGGCTCTGGCGGACGCTGGCGGACGACGACGTCTATCGCGCGACGGTGCGCGCCTACAACGACTGGCTCGGCGAGGAGTACTGCGCGGTGTCACGCGATCGCCTCATCGGGCTCGGCGTGATCCCGTGGACGAACGTCGACGACGCCATCGCCGAGCTCGAGCACTGCGCCGCGCTCGGGCTCAAAGGCGTCAACCTCGGAGTGTTCCCGAGCGGCAAGGCGTATCCGACTCCCGCCGACGATCGCTTCTGGGCCGCGGCCATCGACATGAAGATGCCGCTGACCGTGCACGTCGGCTTCGACCGTCTCGGCCCCCGCGCGTCGCAGCCGACGTTCGAGTATCCGGGCGCCGACCCCGCGGTGCTGGCCAAGCTCGGGCCGCGAAAGCTCGTCGAGTGGGTCGCATTGCCGTTCCTCGGGATCGCGCCGTCGATGAGCTTCGCGCAGCTCATCCTGTCCGGTGTCTTCGATCGCCTCCCCGATCTCAAGATCTTCTTCGCGGAGACGCGCCTGGGATGGGTGCCCTTCTGGATGGAGGAAGCCGACTACTGGTACGAGCGACACCGCCACTGGGCCGCGCGCCTGCTGAACTTCAAGCCGCTCAAGCAGCGGCCGAGCGACTACGTCCGCGAGCACATCTTCTTCAGCGTCCAGCACGTGGAGCGGGTGGCGGTGGAGCTGCGTCACCACATGGGCGTGGAGCGCATCATGTTCGCGACGGATTTCCCGCACATCGAATGTGACTGGCCGAACACGCGGCCGTTCGCCGAGCGGCTGTTCGCGGGTGTGCCGGCCGGCGAGGCGTTCAAGATCGCCGCGGGGAACATGCTCGGATACTTCCGCCTGCAGAACTCCCCGATGGGGCAAAAGGTCATGGCCGCTGCCTCGGCTGGCCAATGGAAGTGACGGCACGATGGACCGGGTAAACACCTGATGGTATCTGCAGAAATGGGCAGGCATGATTTTCCCAGGGTGACTCAACTGCCAAAATCGCCCACCGGTATCGACGGCTTCGATCAAATCACATCGGGAGGCCTGCCGACCGGCCGGCCCACGCTCGTCTGCGGCTCCGCCGGCTCCGGCAAAACACTCTTTGCCGTGAGCTTCCTCGTCAATGGCGCGACCAAGTTGGACGAGCCCGGCGTGTTCATGAGCTTTGAGGAGAGCGGCGACGAGCTCGCGCAAAACGTGGCCTCGCTCGGCTTCGACCTTCCGGCGCTGATCGAGAAGAAGAAGATCGTGCTCGACCACGTCAAGATCGAGCGCAGCGAGATCGAGGAGACCGGCGACTACGACCTCGAGGGACTTTTCGTCCGGCTGGGCTACGCTATCGACTCGATCGGAGCCCGTCGCGTCGTGCTCGACACGATCGAGTCGCTCTTCTCGGGTCTCTCGAACCAGTCGATTCTCCGGGCCGAGCTGCGCCGCCTGTTCCGCTGGCTCAAAGACAAGGGCGTGACGGCCGTGATCACCGGTGAGCGGGGCGGGGGCGCGCTGACGCGGCAGGGCCTCGAAGAATACGTGTCGGACGCGGTGATCCTGCTCGATCACCGGGTGACCGAGCAGGTCTCGACGCGGCGGCTTCGCATCGTGAAGTACCGCGGCTCGTCTCACGGGACCAACGAGTACCCGTTCCTCATCGACGAGGGCGGGATGTCCGTGTTGCCGGTCACCTCGATGGGTCTCAGTCATGGCGCCTCGTCCGAGCGAATCTCGACCGGCGTCGCCCGGCTCGACACGATGCTCGAGGGTCGAGGCTATTTCCGGGGCAGCACGATCCTCGTGTCCGGCACCGCCGGCGCCGGCAAGAGCAGCCTGGCGGCCCACTTCGTCGACGCGGCCTGCCGGCGCGGAGAACGCTGCCTCGCGTTCGTGTTCGAGGAATCGCCCCGGCAGGTGGTCCGAAACATGCGGTCGATCGGCCTCGACCTCCAGCCGTGGATCGACCGTGGTCTTCTGGAGTACCACGCCTCTCGTCCTGCGCTGCACGGGCTCGAGATGCATCTGTCGCGGATGCACCGGGCGATCGACCGGTTTCGTCCGGATGTGGTAGTCCTCGACCCGGTGAGCAGCCTGCTCTCGGTGGCGGCGATTGGAGACGTCCAGGCCACGCTGACCAGGCTCGTGGACCACCTCAAGGTGCAGGGAATCACCGCACTCATGACGAACCTCACCCATGGGAAGACCGAACAGGAGCGGACGGACGCCGAGATCTCGTCGATCGTCGACACCTGGCTGCTCCTGGTCACGCTCGAGTCGAGCGGCGAGAGAAACCGCGGCCTCTACGTGCTCAAGTCGCGCGGGATGGGTCACTCCAACCAGATTCGCGAGTTTCTCCTGACCGACCATGGTGTCGAGCTCGTGGACGTCTACGCGGGCAGCGGCGGCGTTCTGACTGGTTCCGCACGCTTGACCCAGGAAGCCCGGGAGCGAGCCGCCGAGCTCGCGCAGAAGCAGGAGCTCGAGCGCAAACAGCGGACGCTCGCCCGGCGGCGAGCCGCATTCGAGGCGGAGCTGACGGCCTTGCGAGCCAAGTTCGAGGCGGAGCAGGCGGATCTGGCCACCGGCCTCGATGAGGATCGAACACGAGTAGCGCGCTTGCGCGACGACCGTCAGGACATTGCGGCGAGCCGGCGCGCCGACACGACCGGCGACGGATCCAACGCCGGGGCGGGGAAGTGAGCGCGAAGTGGACAGACGGGCAGAGGCCAGAAACGCTGACGTCTAGCGAGAACGGTGAAGCATGGAGATGACTGAGATTCGCCCGAGCACGCCTTCGGCAGGAGCTGCGCCCGTCCATCAAGAGCAGATCTTGCGGCTGTACATCGCCGGGCAGACGCCTCGGTCGATCAAGGCGTTCGCCAATCTCAAGCGGATCTGCGAGGTGCACCTCGCGGGCAAATACCGGATCGAGGTCATCGACCTGATTCAGAACCCGCAGCTGGCCGCGGGGGACCAGATCCTCGCAGTGCCGACGCTCGTGCGGCTTCTGCCCGAGCCGGTGCGCAAGATCATCGGGGACCTCTCGAACACCGACCGCGTCCTCGTCGGGCTGGACGTCCGACCGGCGTCGTGACGTTGGCGGTGTTGGCAGCGAGTCATGGAATCTTCGCATAGTGCCGTGCAAGGTCGCGACGACGGCGCGCGGGCGCCACAGCGAGGTTACGTGCTGCGACTCTTCGTCGCCGGCATGACCGCGCGCTCGACACGGGCCGTCGAGAACATCCGGGCCATCTGCGAAGAGCATTGCGCCGGCGCGTACGAGCTCGAGGTGGTGAACCTCTACGAGCAGCCGGCGCGCGCGTCCGGCGAGCAGATCATCGCGGCGCCGACGTGCGTGAAGGAGCTCCCGCTTCCCGCCCGCCGGGTCATCGGCGACATGTCGAACACCGCGCGGGTTCTGGAGGGGCTCGACCTCGTCGGGCACCCATGACACGACCGAGCATGGCGGACGGTGCGATGGACCCTGAGCAGGTCAAGAAGCTGCAGCGAGAGCTCGAGGAAGCCCAGGAGACGCTGCGCGCGATCCGCCAGGGCGAGATCGATGGTCTCGTCGTCGAGGGCCCGCACGGCCCCCAGTTGTTCACCCTCAAGACCGCCGAGCAGCCCTACCGGATGCTCATCGAGCAGATGCAAGAGGGCGCGCTCACCTTGACCCCGATGGGGGACGTCCTTTACTGCAATCGCCGTTTCGCCGAGCTGGTCGATGCCGCGCCCGAGACCATCGTCGGCCGACCAGTCGCCCCATTCGTCGCCGAGGCCGACCGGCCGCTCCTGACGGCGGCGCTGCGCGCCGGACGCGGCAAGTACGAGGGGCATGCGCTCACCGGCGACGGACGCGCGGTGCCGGCGCTCTTCTCGGTCGGCACGTTCGTCGCCGACGGCGTCGAGAGCCTCTGTCTCGTCGTGACCGATATCACCGAGCTCACGCGGACACGCGCCGCCCGGGCGGAAGCCGAGGCGGCGAGCCAGGCCAAGGATCAATTTCTGGCGATGCTCGGGCACGAGCTGCGTAACCCGCTGGGCGCGATCACGTCCGCGGCCTCGGTGCTCGGCCATGCCGCGACACCCGACCACGACCGTCGCGCCCGCGACGTGATCGCGCAGCAGGCGGAGCACCTCTCCCGGCTTGTCGGCGACCTCCTCGATGTCACCCGCGGGGCGCTCGGCAAGATCGAGCTCGTTCCCGCCCCGATGGACATCGCGGCGGCGGTCAGGCGCTGCCTCGCGACGCTCGAGAGCACGGAACAGCTCCGGCACCATGTCGTCTCCGTCGACGCAGAGCCCGTCTGGGTCAATGCCGATGCGGCTCGGATCGAGCAGGTCATCACGAACCTCTTGTCGAATTCGCTGAAATTTACGCCGCGGGGCGGCGCCATCACCGTGACGGTCTGCCGGGAGCAGGCGAACGCCGTCCTGCGCGTCGCGGACCAGGGCGCGGGCATTTCGGCGGAGCTTCTTCCTTGCGTATTCGACCTGTTCGTCCAGGGCGATCTGAATCTCGACCGCCGGTTGGGCGGGCTGGGCGTCGGGCTGAGCCTCGTCCGGCGTCTTGTCGAGCTTCACAGCGGTCGGGTCGACGCCGCGAGTGAGGGCCTGGGGCGAGGGAGCGTGTTCACCGTCCGGCTGCCTGCGTTGATCGACGCGCCGCAGCCGCCCCGAGAGTCTATCGGAGCGCCCGCGGAGACGACGGGCCAGCGCATCCTGGTCGTCGAAGACAACACCGACAATCGCGAGATGATGCGCATCCTGCTCGAGACCTCCGGGCACGAGGTGCACGACGCGGGGGACGGCGTGAGCGGCGTCGAGCTCGCGGTGCAGCTCGAGCCCGACACCGTGCTGATCGACATCGGTCTACCTGGGATCGATGGCTACGAGGTCGCCCGACAGATCCGCTCGAAGGTGGGAGACCGCTCCCGGTTGATCGCGCTCAGCGGGTATGGCCAGCAGAAGGACCGCGAGCGAGCGTTCGGCGCCGGCTTCGACGACCATCTGCTGAAGCCCGTCGATCCCGCGCGCCTGGTCGCGGTGCTGACCGCGGCGCGCGGCTCCACGCGCTAGCCCGAGCGGCTTACAGTCCCTTCCAGTAGCGGCGCCCGTCCAGGCGCACGATCCGGCCATAGCCCGGCGCCTCGAAGTGCCCGGCGGCGACGAGGATCTGCTCCCGCTCCAGGCGGTCGATGAGCGCCTTGCGAGTCTGCCGGGTCAGATCGGGATCCATGTCGGCGCGGGAGACCCAGTCCGGCTCGAGCACCTGCACCGGGCTGTGGGCCGCATCGCCGAGGACGAGCGCCCGCTCGCCCTTCGACGTCACGAGGATGCTCATGTGTCCCGGCGTGTGGCCGGGCGTCGGCACCGCGGTGAGCTCGCGCGTCAGGCTCTGCTCGCCCTGCATGAACTCGCAGAGGCCGAGGTCGGCCAGCGGCCACACGCACTGCGGCGCGTTGACCCACCGGGTCGGCTGGAGCGCCGGATCGTGGCACGAGTCCCAGTCTTTTTTCGGCATCCAGTAGCGCGCCCGCGGAAACGTCGGCACGTATTTCCCGCCCTCGGTCTTGAGGTTCCAGCCGACGTGGTCGCGATGAAGGTGCGTCATGACAACCATGTCGATGTCTTCGGGACGCACCGCCTTGGCCTTGAAGTCGTTCATGAGCTGGCCCCACGGGGCGTCGGGAGTCTCGGCGGGCTTGGGGCCGAGTCCGGTATCGATGAGGACCGTCCGCCCACCGGCGCGGATCAGGTACGAGCCGAGATTGAAGCGGACTTTGTGCTCGTGCAGATGCGCCTCGTACGGACCCCAGTTGTCTTCCGCAATCGTCGGGAAGAAGTTGCACAGATCGAACTCGAGCATCCCGTCCGACAGCATCATGATCTCGACATCGCCGACGCGAACCACGTTGCTCGCCATGCTGGCCTCCGAGACTCCCGCGAAATTGAGCGACGCTCAGCGCCGAGACTGTACAAGAGACCCCGCCCCGACGCCAGCCGCACCCGTCCTGCCGGCACACCGGCACCGAACGCGACTGAGCCGCGGCCAAAGCATCCTGGCCTGTCGGAACGGCCCGGTGCGTTCGGCGGCCAGGATCAGTCCGGCCACGACCGTCGCGGCCGGCTCCGGCGCCAGCACGGCGCCGTTGCGACGCGGATCCTATGCTAACGTCTAGGCGAACGACGGTGCGGATCATGCAAAGACCTTCGGCTGAGAGGAACAGGACATGCTGAGTCGCGAAGACAACGAGCTCCTGTGTCGGGTCGGTCGCGGAACTCCGATGGGCGAGCTGATGCGCCAGTACTGGATGCCGGCTGCCCTGTCGAGCGAGCTGCCGGAGCGTGACGGCGCGCCGCTGCGCGTGCGCCTGCTCGGCGAGGATCTGATCGCGTTCCGCGCGACCTCGGGAGCGGTGGGACTGGTGCGGAACAGCTGCCCGCACCGCGGCGCGAGCCTGTTCTACGGCCGCAACGAAGACGAAGGCCTGCGCTGCGTGTACCACGGCTGGAAGTTCGACGTCGCCGGCCGGTGCGTCGACATGCCCAACGAGCCCGAGGAGAGCAACTTCAGGCAGAAGGTGAGAGCCGTCGCCTATCCGTGCGTGGAACGCGCCGGTCTCATCTGGGCCTATCTCGGCCCTCGCGAGACCGCGCCGCCGTTGCCCGATCTCGAGCCCGCCTTGCTGGCGGACAGCAGCATCCAGATCTATCAGCGCGAGTGTAATTGGATGCAGGCGCTCGAGGGCGACATCGACACCTGCCACACCGTGTTCCTGCATCTCGGCCAGGTGAGCGCCGACGAAGCGCCAGCCGGCACCTGGGCCCGCTACGCGCTGGCCGATCGGGCGCCTCGGTACGAGGTGAGCGACATGGACTTCGGCGTCATGTACGGCGCGTATCGGCCGGCCGAGGCCGATACGAACTACTGGCGCATCGCCAACTTCCTGTTCCCGTTCTACGCGATGGTGCCGACCGGCGTGCTCGGGCTCGAGATTCGGGTGCGCGCATGGGTGCCGATGGACGACGAGCACACTCTGGCCATCACGATCTCGCGCGCCGCGCAGGGCACCCGAAACGCCGGCCGCCAGGTCGTGAGCCCCCCGCGAACGCTCCCCAATACCACCGACTGGTACGGGCGGTTTCGCTGTGTGGCCAACGCCGCCAACGACTACCAGATCGACCGGAAGGCGCAGAAGACGATCAGCTACACGGGCATCGACGCCATCTTCCTGCAGGACCAGGCCGTCACCGAGAGCATGGGGCCGATCTACGACCGCACGAACGAGCGCCTGGGCAGCAGCGACGCGATGGTGATCCGGACTCGCAAGCGGCTGATCGATGCGGCCAAGGCGCTACGCGACAGCGGCAAGGTACCGCCCGGTGTCGACGATCCGAGCGTCTATGCCGTGCGGTCGGGCGGCGTGGTGATC
>CAYVHH010000403.1:0-6094 GCA_964450175.1 uncultured bacterium
CCGCGCTCGCGCTGCTCCTGTTCCAGTCGATTCTGCTCGCGCCCCACAGCGAGAATCTGTCCTACAGCGAGTTCAAGACCCTTCTGAAGAAGGGCAAGGTCAGCGACCTCGTCCTCGACAAGCAGACGATCACGGGCACCCTGGCCGGCGACGGACTGGAAGGTCTTCTGCCCAAGGAGAAGCTCGAGGCGCTCAAGCGCGACGGCGGAACGCATCGATTCGTCACCGCACGCGTGGATGATCCGGGCCTGGTGACCGAGCTCGAGGCGGCGAACGTGAAATTCACCGGGCGTGTGGAGAACACCTGGCTCGCCGCGCTGCTCTCGTGGATCCTGCCGACCTTGCTGTTCGTGGGCGTCTGGATGTTCGTGATGCGGCGAATGGGCGGAGCGCAGGGAGGGCTTCTGGCCGTCGGGAAGAGCAAGGCCAAGGTCTACGTGCAGCACTCGACCGGCGTGACGTTCGACGACGTGGCGGGCATCGACGAGGCCCGGAGCGAGCTGATGGAGATCGTGGATTTCCTCAAGGCGCCGGAACGCTACCAGCGGCTCGGCGGCAAGATTCCCAAGGGCGTGCTCATCGTCGGCGCACCAGGCACCGGCAAGACGCTCCTGGCCAAGGCCGTCGCGGGCGAAGCCGGCGTGCCCTTCTTCAGCCTCAGTGGCTCCGACTTCGTCGAGATGTTCGTCGGCGTGGGCGCGGCGCGGGTGCGCGACCTCTTCGCCCAGGCCCAGGAGAAGGCGCCGAGCATCATCTTCATCGACGAGCTCGACGCGCTGGGTAAGGCGCGCGGAATGAGCTCGCTGGTGGGCGGCCACGACGAGCGCGAGCAGACGCTGAACCAGCTCCTGGCCGAGATGGACGGATTCGACACGCAAAAAGGCGTGATCCTGCTCGCGGCCACCAACCGGCCCGAGATCCTCGACCCCGCCCTGCTGCGGCCGGGCCGATTCGATCGACAGGTCGCGATCGACCGGCCGGATCTGAAGGGGCGCGAGAAGATCCTCCAGGTCCACACCCGCAAGGTGAAGCTGGCGGCGGGGCTCGATCTCTCGCAGATCGCCGCCCGGACGCCGGGGTTCGTCGGCGCCGACCTGGCAAACGTGGTCAACGAGGCCGCGCTGCGCGCGGCGCGACTGGGCAAGGACGCGGTGGAGCTGACGGACTTCGACGAGGCCATCGATCGCGTGGTGGCCGGCCTGGAGCGTAAGTCTCGCGTCATCAATCCGCGGGAAAAGGAGATCGTCGCCTATCACGAGGCGGGACACGCGCTGGTCGCGGAATCCCGGCCGCACGCGGACCGGGTAGCCAAGGTCTCGATCATCCCGCGCGGCGTGGCCGCCCTCGGTTACACGCAGCAGCGCCCCACCGAGGACCGTTACCTCATGACGCGCGCCGAATTGCTGGATCGTCTGGACGTCCTGCTCGGCGGCCGGGTGGCCGAGGAGCTGATCTTCGGCGACGTGTCGACCGGTGCGCAGGACGACCTGCAGCGGGCCACGGACATCGCGCGCCACATGATCACCAGCTACGGCATGGGCGAGTCGCTCGGGCTCGCGACGTTCGAGCGGCCGCGGCCTCTGTACCTGCCGGTACCCATGAACGGGCCGAAGGAGTACAGCGAGCGTACCGCCGAGGCCATCGACACCGAGATCCAGAAGATGCTCAACGCCGCACACGCTCGCGTGCGGGAGACCTTGACCGCGCGACGGGTGACGCTCGAGGCGCTGGCGAAGCGGCTGATCGAGAAAGAAGTCGTCGATCGGGACGTGCTCGTCGCGCTGCTCGCCGACGCGCGCGCCCAGTAGTCAGCCGAGCTTCGTCCCCGTCCGGCCCGGGCGCGCATCCCGCGACGCGTAGTACGCCTCACACTCTGGCTCGCGTCCGCGGACTACACGGCGGCCGACGAGCGATCCTCGAGTCTCGGTGACGACGGTCCGCTGCCCTTCGGGCTCACCGTCGCCATGGAAGTAGACCACGACCCAGTCGCGGGTTCGCCCGAGCTCGTGGGCGCGCGCCGTGTTCGAGAACAGGACCGTGAAGTGCCATTCGCCGCGCTCCGTGTGCAGGACCGGCAGCCACGCGGTACCGGCGGTATTGAAGCGCCGCGGCGCAATCCTGGACAGGCGCCCGGTCGCCGCGCGCCGGTGATACTCTGCGTCGACGTCCAGCAGCGCGTCGACCGGCGGCTCGCTGATCTTGCGGGTGCGTCGTCGCCCGAGCAAGGTGGCGAGCTCCGCGCGGATCATGGCCGTCCGACGCGGGCCCATGCCCGGCACGGCCGCGAGACGCCCGTCCTGGGCCGCCGCCTCGAGCGCCTCGAGCGTATCGATCTCGAGCCGCTCGTGAATCTGTCGAGCGAGCGTCGGCCCCACCCCGGGAATCGACTGGAACAGCCGCTCAGGCTCGAGCGTGCCGTGGAGACGCTCGAGCTGACTCCATCGACCGGTGCGTACGAGCTCGTTGATCGCCGCCGCGATGCCGGCGCCGATACCCGGGAGCGCCATGAGGCCGGCGACACCACGGGCAGCGAGCAGGTCGCCGACCTCCACGTCGAGGGCGGCGACGCGATCGGCGGCCTGGCGGTAGGCGCGGATCCGGAACGGATTCGCCCGCTGCGCCTGCAGTATGTCGGCCGCCTCGCGCAGCTTCTCGGCGATGCGCTCGTTCTGCGAGTCGGGGCGCGTCACGGTCGCGCGCGCACGGTGAGCACGAGACAGCGAGCCGACGACACGACTGGTTCGGCAACGCTACCGAGTGTCACCTTCGAGAAACCCGGTCCCCGAGCGCGTAGCGCATCTACGATAGCAGCGTCGATGCCACTCGCCCCGGGCTTTGGATGTCGGGTACTTGCGCGCCGGAGTGTGCGACCGGCGCCACGATACTGCGGTTCGATCGCGACACCTGTCCTTTCGATGTCCCAGTCCCGCCGGCGCAGGCGCGCCGAAGTTGGCGTATTCGTACGTCCGCGGACCCGGCATCATCGTTGCTACCTCTCCCACGACATGAAAAGAAAAGCTGCCCGGCCGCGTACGTCTCCGGTCCCCTCGATCAAGCTCGCCGGTCTTGCCGTCACGCCGGCCCTCCGGACCCGTGTCGCCCAGAGGCTTCGCCGAGCCCTCGCCGGCGTGCGGACGAGCCCTGTCTACGTGCGAGTCGTGTTCAGTGATGTGAACGGCCCGAAGGGAGGTGTGGACGTCCGGTGCGCCATCGACGTGAAGATTCCGCAGACGGCACCCCTGCACGCCGAGGAGATGGCCGAGCGCGACGTCGTTGCCTTCGACCGGAGCGCGGCGATGATCTCGCGGCGGATCAGGACGCGGCTCGGGCGCAGACAGGAGAGCAGCCGACGGCCCAAGAAGTACTACGCCGCCCGTCGCCTCCTGTGATCGCCTGTCGCGTCCGCGCGTTCATCGTTCCTCTCCGGTGAGCGGATCCGAGCCGCGTGTCATTCGTACCTGAGCGCGTCGATCGGGTTCAACCGCGAGGCCTTGCGTGCCGGATAGAAACCGAAGAAGACGCCGACCGCCCCCGCGAAGAGAAACGCCGGGATGACCGCGCGGGCCTGGATGGGAGCCAGCCACCCGGCGAAGTATCCGATCGCCCACGCCCCGGCCGCCCCGAGCACGACGCCGAGCACTCCGCCCGTGAGTGAGACCACGAGAGCCTCGATGAGGAATTGCAGGAGGATATCCCGGCGGCGGGCGCCGACGGCACGGCGCAGCCCGATCTCTCGCGTCCGCTCGGTGACCGACACGAGCATGATGTTCATGATGCCGATGCCACCGACGACGAGCGAGACCGAGGCGATCGCGGCCAGCAGGAGACTCAGCACGCGGGACGCGGCCTCCTGGCTCTCGAAGAGGTCGGCGAGGTTCCGGAGGGTGAAGTCGTCGTCCTGCTCCGGCTGGAGATGATGCCGCTGCCGTAGCAGGGTCCGGATCTCCTGCTCGGCGCTCTTCATCGCCGTCGCGTCGCGGACCTTCACGAGGATCGCATTGACCGCTCGTGCGTTGGCCTGACTGACCCCGAGAATCTTCTTCTTCGCCGTCGACAGCGGCACGAGCACGGCGTCGTCCTGATCTTGCCCCTGGGTCGACTGGCCCTTGCGGTCCAGAACGCCAACGACCGTGAGCGGGACCTTCTTGACTCGGATTATCTGGCCGATCGGGTCGGTCGCGCCGAACAGGTTCTGCGCCACCGTCTGGCCGAGCAGGGCGACCTTCGCGGCGCCGTCGACGTCCTCCTGCGTCAAAGTGCGGCCGTTCGTCGTCGCCCAGTCCCGAGCCTCCAGGAAGCTCGGGGTCACCCCGAAGATCGCGGTCGCCCAGTTGCCGTTGGCGGCCACGACCTGCACCCCACCCCGAACCGTCGGGGCCGCGACCTGAATGCTGGCGATATCCCGCTCGATCACCCGCGCGTCTTCCTCGGTCACCGTGAGCTGGCTCCCGGCGCCGAGGCGCACGCCGCTCGTCGTGATCGAGCCGGACAGCACGATGATCAGGTTCGAGCCGAGGCTCTGGATCTCTGCCTCGACGCGCGTCCGCGCGCCGGCGCCGACCGCCATCATCGTCACGACGGCGGCGACCCCGATGATGACGCCCAGCATGGTGAGCCCGGTGCGGACCTTGTTGGTCGCCAGGGCGACGAGGGCGAGCTGGGCGGTGCCGCGGGCTTTCACGAGGGTTTCAGAGCTCGGACCCCACTGGTCAGCGCCGCCCGGGCATCGATCGGCACGCCGACCGGCTCGTCCTCGACGAGCTCACCGTCGCGGAAGCGCAGGATACGCCGCGCGCATCGGGCGATGTCCTCCTCGTGTGTGACGAGCACGATCGTGATCCCGCTGTGATTCAGGGTCTGGAGGATCGCCATGATCTCGATGCTCGTTCGGGTGTCGAGATTTCCGGTTGGCTCGTCGGCCAGGAACAGAACCGGATCGTTCACGAGGGCTCGCGCGATCGCCACCCGCTGCTGCTGGCCGCCCGAGAGCTGGGCGGGGCGATGATGCGCGCGGTCGCCCAGCCCGACTTCCGTCAGCTTCGCGAGGGCCATCCGACGCGTCTCCCTCGGCGGACGATCGCTGTAGATGAGCGGCAGCTCCACGTTGGCGACGGCGCTCATCCGCGACATCAGGTTGAATTGCTGGAAGACGAAGCCGATCTTGGTGTTGCGCACCCGAGCCAGTGCATCGTCGTCGAGCTGAGAGACGTCGTGTCCCTCCAGGAGATAGCGGCCCGCCGTCGGAGTGTCGAGGCATCCCAGGATGCTCATGAGCGTCGACTTGCCCGAGCCCGATGGCCCCATGATCGCGACGAGCTCGCCGGCCTCGACCGTCAGCGACACGCCGCGGAGCGCGTGCACCACGTGCGCGCCCAGCCAGTAGTCCTTGTCGAGGTCATGCGTCTCGATGACGGGCGCCGCCATTCGCTCGCCTCGAATCGCTGCGCCGATTCCCTCACTCCATCGCCGGAACCTTCGGCTCCTTTTCCTCGGGAACCTCGGTGAGCGTCGCCTCGGTCAGGAGCAGCAGGCTCGCCGCCGACACCGCGTTCTCGAGCGCGACACGGACGACCTTGGTCGGGTCGATGATGCCGGCGTCGACCATGTCGACGTACTGCTTGCGAGCTGCGTCGAAGCCTCGGTTGCCGGTGCCCTTGCGCATCTCGTTGACGACCACGCCGCCGTCGACGCCCGAGTTCTCGGCGATCTGCCGCGTCGGCGCCTCGAGCGCACGCCTGAGGATCTGCAGCCCGGTGCGCTCGTCTCCCTCGCACTTGCCTTCCTCGCGCTCGACCGCGTCGATGCCGCGCAGCAGCGCGAGCCCGCCGCCCGGGACGATCCCCTCGGCCACCGCCGCCTTCGTGGCGGCGATCGCGTCGTCGAGCGCCTCTTTCCGGCTCTTCATCTCCGCTTCCGACGGCGCGCCGACCCGGATCACCGCTACCCCGCCCGACAGCTTCGCCAGCCGCTCCTGGAGCTTCTCGCGATCGTAGTCGCTGGTCGTCTTCTCGATCTGCTGGCGGATCTGTGCCTTGCGCCCCTCGATCGCCTTCTTGTCGCCAAGGCCGCCGATGATCGTCGTGTTCTCGCGGTC
>CAYVHH010000404.1:0-2536 GCA_964450175.1 uncultured bacterium
CGCACGTCGCGCACGTCGACGCCGACCTCCTCCTTGATCTCGCGCGCCACGCAGCCCTCGAGCGATTCACCGTTGTCGACGAAGCCGGCGACGAGCGCGTAGCGGCCGGGCGCCCAGATGGCCTTGCGCGCGAGCAGCACGCGATCGCCGTCGCGCACGATGACGATCACCGCGGGGTGCAGGTGAGGGTAGTGCTCGTATTTGCACTTCGGGCAGCGCTTGCCCCATTCGCCGGCCAGCCGCTCGGTCGGCGCACCACAGCGCGGGCAGAAGCCGCTCGTCGACTCCCACCAGAGCGCCTGCATGGCCATGCCGCCGAGCGAGAGCAGGTCGTCGGGCAGACGCGTGCCGGCCATCGGCACGAGCGTCTCGCGCTGGAATTCGGCGGGGACGACCGCCTCGCGCGGGAGCGACGCCACCCAGCACTCGGTGTCACCGCCCAGGGTGCCGAGCCAGATCGGCTCGCCGAGCGCGCCGTCGAGCTTCGCCGGGCGCTCACCCGACGGAAGCCGGAAGCGATCACCATCTGGAACGACGAGGAGCTTCTGGTCCTGGATGATGATCCAGTTGCCGCGCTCGGTCGGCGGCTTCGTCCCGCGCTTGGCCGGCACGAACGCGCCGCGCAGGCAGTCGATGTTGAACGGCAGATAGACGCTCAGGGGCGTGGTCATGAGCCGAGGAGCCCCACGTCACCGGGCTGGCCGGCGCGCGAGGCGACCGGCACGCGCTCGCCGGCCGGCGCCTCGACGCCGAGCGTCTTGAGGGCGGGCATGACCTCGCGCGCGAACAGGCGCATGTTGGCCTCGGCGTCGTCGTACGGCATGCCGGCGTAGCTGAAGACGCCGATGTAGTGGCTGTTGCCGGTGCGCGCGTGGATGTCGAGAATCTTCTCGTAGCACTGCTCGGGCGTGCCCCACACTTGAAGATTCATGAAGTAGTCGATGACCGTGTCGGTCCCGTACTGCGTGATCTTCTCCGCCATCTTGCCGTAGTACTCGTAGCCCTTCGTCCGGGCGAGGTGATCGCCCTGGAACTGATAGTGGTCGAGCACGGTCTGTTAGTAGCCGCCGATGAAGCGGCGCGCCATCTCCTCGGCGCGTGCCGCGCTCGGGTCGCAGAAGGTCCAGCCCGCCGACACCGGCGGCGGCGCATCGACACCGTTCACCTCTTTGAAGATCGAGCGGTAGGTCTCGAGCTCGCGCGCGACTTCTTTCCAGGGCTTCTGCGGAATGATCAGGATCCCGACGCCGAGCTTCGCCATGACCGGCAGCGACTCCGGCGAGACCGCGGCGGCATAGGTGCGGCCGCGGAACGACTTGAAGGGCGCCGGCCTGATCGCCGCGCGCGGCTGCTTGACGAAGGTGCCGTCGTACTCGCAGTAGCCCGTCTCGAGGCCGCCCAGCAGCATCTCGGCGGACTCGGTGAAGCGCTGGCGCGATTCGTCCATCGAGAGGCGGAAGCCGTCGAACTCCACCTTGCCGGCGCCGCGGCCGAGACCCAGGATGAGCCGGCCGCCCGAGATGTTGTCGAGCATCGACACTTCCTCGGCCACCCGCATCGGGTCGTGCCACGGAAGGACCACGACCATCGAGCCCAGCCGCGCGCGCTCGGTGCGACCGGCCATGTACGTCAGGAATTGGAGGACGTCCGGGCACATCGTGTAGTCGGTGAAGTGATGCTCGACGCCCCAGATCGACTCGTAGCCGAGCGGCTCGGCGAGGTCCGCCAGCCTGAGCTCGTTTCGGTAGACCTCGCGGTCCGTTCGCGCCTTGCCGGGGTTCTGGAACACGGCCGCCATTCCAACGTGCATGGGACGCTCCCCCTTCGCCGTTGTATTATTGCGCCGATGAGCCCATTCGATCCAGCCCCCTTCGTCGAGCGTCGCCAGCGTTTCGCCGCGGCCATCGGCGACGGTCTCGCCATCATCCCGGGCGCCCGGGAGGTCCAGCGCAACGCGGACGTCAACTACGAGTTCCGCCAGGCCTCCGACTTCTTCTTCCTGACCGGGTTCGACGAGCCCGACGCGGTCGCGGTCTTCAATCCGGCGGACGCCAAGGAGCGGTTCGTCCTGTTCGTGCGCCCGCGCGATCGTGAGATGGAGATCTGGAACGGACGGCGCGCCGGCACCGAGGGCGCCATCGCCACGTTCGGCGCCGATGCCGCGTACACCATCGATCGGCTCGACGCCAAGCTGCGCGAGTACATGATCGACCGCCCGGCGATCTTCTATCGGCTCGGCAGCGGCGCGTTCGACGGCCGGGTGACCCGGCTGGTCGGCGATCTACGGGCGGCGCGGGCTCGCGGCTTCGCGCCGCCCGTGCGGATCGAGGACCCCGGGCCGATCCTCAACGAGCTGCGGCTGCGGCGCTCGCCCTCGGAGCTCGCGCGACACCGTCGCGCCTGCGAGATCAGTCGCGACGGGCACATCGAAGCGATGCGCTACACCCGGCCCGGGCTCTACGAGTATCAGGTGCAGGGGGCGCTCGAGTACGTGTTCCGCGTGAACGGCTCGCCGCGCAACGGCTATCCGTCGATC
>CAYVHH010000405.1:0-4128 GCA_964450175.1 uncultured bacterium
ATTGGGGCCGATGATCGCGACGATCTCGCCCTCGTGCACGGTGACCGAGACGCCGTCGACGGCGGCGACGTTGCCGTAATGGACCGACAGATCGGTCAGCTCAAGCACCCGGGTCTTCCGCGCCCAGATAGGCCTCGATCACCGCAGCATTCATCTGGATCTCGCGCGGCGTGCCCTCGGCGATGCGCACGCCGTGATCGAGCACGGTCACGGTATCGCAGACGCCCATGACCGCCTTCATGTCGTGCTCGACGAGGAGCACGGTGAGGCCCTGCTCGCGCAGACGCCTGAGGATGGCCGTCGTCTCCGTCTTCTCCTGATCGGTGAGCCCAGCCAGCGGCTCGTCGAGGATGACCAGCTCGGCGCCGGTGGCGAGCGCCATCGCGAGCGCCAGCGCTTTCTGGTCGCGGTGCGGAAGCTGAGCGGCCACCTGGCTCGCGACGGCGCCGAGCCCGAGCGAGTCGATGAGCGCGCGCCCCCGCTCGTGGGCGCGGCGCTCGCGCACGCGATAGGCCTGAGACCACACGAGCGCCGGCGCGAGCCCGGGGGCCGTCAGCAGGTGGGCACCGACGAGCACGTTCTGGAGGACGGTGTACTCGCGGAACAGCGCCGTCGCCTGGAACGTCCGCGCCACGCCGCGGCGACAGATCTCCGAGGGGCGGAGCCCGGAGATCCGCTCACGCTTGAACAGGATCTCACCGGCCGTGAGGGGAATGACGCCGGTGATCAGATTGAAGACCGTGCTCTTGCCGGCGCCGTTGGGACCGATGAGCCCGTGGATCGATCCGGACGCGACCGTCATGGTGAGGTCGGCGACGGCCTGCAACCCGCCGAAGCGCCGGGAGACGGAGCGCAGCTCAAGGAGCAAGGCCGGCTCCCGTGGGCGCGGGCGCGCGTCCACGCGGTCTGCCGAGGAGGCGCCGGACGGCGCCCGGAAGCGCCACGAGTCCCTCGGGCGCGAAGAGCATCGTCAGGATGAGCACGGCGCCGAAGACGAGGATCTCGTAGTGGTGGAGCTCTCGGAGGAGCTCCGAGGCGATCGTCATCACGATCGTGCCGACGACCGGGCCCCAGACGCTGCCGGTGCCGCCGATCACCGCGAAGACGACGAGCAGCACCATCGGCTCCAGGCCGAAGTCGCTCGAGTGCAGGACCTGGCGGTAGTGCGCGAAGATGACGCCGGCGAGCCCGGCCACGAAGCTGCCGAGCACGAACGTGGTCAGCTTGTAGCGGAAGACGTTCACGCCGAGCGTCTCCGCGACGAGGTCGGCCTGGCGGATCGCGCCCGCCGTGAGGCCGAACCGCGAGGAGTCCAGGCGCACAAAGGCCAGCACCACGACGATACTGATCACCGCCATGAGCCAGTAGAGCGCGAGCTTACTGTCGAAGGCCACGCCGAGCAGGCGGCCGGGCTTCGGAATCCCGACCAGCCCCGAGGGGCCGCCGAACAGTCCTTCGAAGAAGTTGTTGAAGAAGAGCCGCACGACCTCGGAGAACGCGAACGTGATGAGGAAATAGTAGGGGCCGCTCACGCGGAGCGCCACGCTGCCCATCGGCACGGCCAGCAGGGCCGCCACCAGCGCGCCGATCCAGAGCGTGGCCCAGAACGACAGCCCGACCCGCGTCACGAGGAGTGCCGACGCGTAGGCGCCGATCCCCATGAACGAGATGTGCGCCATGTTGATCTGGCCCGTGCTGACCTGCAGCCGGAAGCTCATCGTCAGGGTGAGATTCATGAGGATCGTCGTCGCGACGTCCAGGTAGTAGGAGTCGCGCGTGAGCAGCGGCAGCAGCGCGGCCGCCGTCGCGATCAGCGCCACACCCGCGGCGGGCGCCGCGACGTTACGCTCCACCGACGAGCCCACGCGGCCGTACGAGCAGGACGACGATCACCATGAGGAAGCCGAGGACGTTGACGGCGGCGCTGCCCATGAAGAGGGTCCCGAGGCCCTCGACGCCGCCCAGGAGGAGGCCTCCGAGGACGGCGCCCGGCAAGCTGCCCATCCCGCCGACGATGATGATGATGAACGCCTTGACGACCGGCAGCGCGCCCATTGCCGGGCTCACCGCGAAGAGCGGCGCCAGCAGGCCGCCGGCGCCGCCGGCGAGCGCGCATCCCACGCCGAAGCCGAGGGCGGAGACCGCGTCGATGTTGACGCCCTGGAGCGCGGCGGCGTCCGGATCCTGAGCGACCGCGCGCATGGCGCGGCCGGGCCGGCTCAGACGCAGGAACAGATAGAGGCCGACGATGAGCACGATCGCGCAGAGGCTGACCACGATTCGCTCGACCGACATCACCAGCCCGAACACGCGCACGACTCCGGAGAACGCGGACGGCACCGGCTTGTCGAGCACGCCGAAGGCGAGCTGCGCGCCGGCCTGCATGACCCACAGGAGCCCGAGCGACACGATGAACGCGTTGAGCGCTCGGCCGCGCAGGTCGTGGAAGATCAGCCGCTCGGCGACCACGCCCGCGAGGCCGACCGTGACGATCGCGAGCCCGAGCGTCACGAAGTAGTTCAGGCCGAAGAGGGCGTAGAGATAGTAGGTGACGTAGCCCCCGAGCATGTAGAACTCGCCGTGGGCGAAGTTGATGATCTCGAGGATCGAGAAGATGAGCGTGAGGCCGAGGGCGACCAGGACGTAGACCATCGCCAGGCCGAAGCCGTTCAGCAGCGCCTGGACGAGGAGCTCGATCGACACGGGTCGCCCGGGCCCCTAGCGAGCCGAGTCCCTCACTTTTTCAGCGCCGACGGCAGCACCTGGGCGATGTCGACCACCTTGCCGTCGCGGACCTCGCTGATGACCATCGGGTACAGGAACTGCCGATCGATGCCGTAGGTGTCTTTGCCGCCGAGGACCAGCTTGCCCCACACCGTGTCGAAGGGCTTCTGGGTCAGCGCGGCGAGCACCTTGTCGGTCTCGAGCGAGCGCGCGTCCTGCATGGCCTTGGTGATCACGTCGAAGGCCGCGTAGTTGGCGATGGCGATCACGCCCGGCACTTCCTTGTAGCGCTTCTCGTATTCCTCGCCGAACCGGCGCACGGTCTGGCTGACGAAATCGCTCTTCACGTTGATGTTGAGCGGGCTCCACACTCCCTCGGCCGCTTCCTTGCCGGCGACGCCGATGATCGTGAACGGGTTGGTGCCGGCGGTCCAGCCCTTGGCGCCCTTGAAGCCGAGCTCGTGCGCCTGTTTCAGGATGAGCCCGCCCTCGCCGGCCGGCGCTGCGGCGACGTCGAGCATGTCGGGCTTGGTGGCCAAGAGCTTGGTGAGGATCGGGTAGAAGTCCTTGGTGCCGCGCTCGTAGTACTCGTCGGCGGCGACCTCGAAGCCGAGGTTCTTGAGCGCCTTGACCACCGCGGTGTTGGTGTCCTTGCCGCTGGTGTCGTTGGGCGAGATGAGCGCCACGCGCTTCACCTGAGGATGCTTCTCCTTCACCCAGCGATAGAAGGGCTCGGCCACTTCCCACTGGCTCAACATCGCCCGGAACGAGTAGGGCTTGTCCGGGCCGAGGTTGCTGGTGCCCCAGCACACGAACGAGAAGAGGACCTTCTCGGGCTCGGTCACGGTCTGGACGGCGTTGCAGGTGGCGCCGACCGCGTTGCCGATGATGTATTTCACCTTGTCCTGGAACACGAGCTTGTTGGCCGCGGTGGCCGCGTCGGCGGCGAGCGCCTTGTGATCGTAGCTCACGAGCTTGATGTGGTAGACCTCGTTGCCGACTTTCAGACCGCCGGCCTTGTTGATCTCGTCGGCCTTCATCTCGGCGCCGCGCACCAGCTCGACGCCGTACGACGCGGCGCCGCCGGAGAGCGGTCCCAGCACGCCGATCGTGAGCGTCTTGTCCTCCGCCGCGCCGCGCGTCGCGGTGCCCGCGGCGGCCACGAGCGCGACCATGGCGATGGTCGCGATGCTCGCTCGGATCCTCATCGTCGCTTCCTCCTCGTTGAAGAGCATCGGGATGACGTCCCCGGCCCGGCGCGCGTCGCGCGTCCGCTCCGGGCTCCCGCGCTCGACGGGAGCGCGACGAGTCTCGCGCGGTCGGGGACCGTATTCAAGCCCCGCCGCGGCGGGCGCCACCGGGTGACGACACAGGGTTCATTGCCAGATGAAGATGCCGTACAAG
>CAYVHH010000406.1:0-18863 GCA_964450175.1 uncultured bacterium
GCGAAGAGACTTGGGCGTGACCTCGAGCAGCTCGTCCTCGCGAATCCACTCGAGCGACTGCTCGAGATTCATGACTCGAGGCGGCGTGATCTTGGCGGCGTCGTCGGCCGTCGACGCGCGCATGTTCGTGAGCTTCTTTTCCTTCGTGATGTTCACGTCCATGTCGCTGTCGCGGGCGTTCTCGCCGACGATCATGCCTTCGTAGACCTCGAGGCCCGGCGAGATGAACATGACGCCGCGGGCCTGGAGATTGTCGATCGCGTACGCGGTCGCGCGCCCGCCGCGGTCGGCGACCAGGGCGCCGCTCTGTCGGTGGGCGATCTCGCCCTGCCAGGCGTCCCAGCCGTCGAACAGATGATTGAGGAGCCCGGTGCCGCGCGTATCCGTGAGGAACTCGGTGCGGTAGCCGATGAGGCCGCGGGCGGGAATGCGGTACTCGAGCCGCACACGCCCGGTGCCGTGATTCACCATCTTGACCATCGCGCCGCGGCGCGGTCCGATCTTCTGGGTGACCGCGCCGATGTGCTCCTCGGGAATGTCGATGACAAGGTACTCCATCGGCTCGAGCGTCTGGCCGCCCTCGGTGCGCGTGATGATCGTCGGCTTGCCGACCTCGAGCTCGTAGCCCTCGCGCCGCATCATCTCGATCAGGATCGCCAGCTGCAGCTCGCCGCGGCCCGACACCCGGAAGGTATCGGGCGAGTCGGTCTCCTCCACCCGGATGCCGACGTTGACCCGCCGCTCGCGCAGGAGGCGGTCGCGCAGCTGGGGCGAGGTGACGAAGCGGCCCTCCCGGCCGGCCATCGGCGACACGTTCGCCGAGAAGAGCATCGAGACCGTCGGCTCGTCGATGCGGATGAGCGGGAGCGCCTGAGGCGACTCGGCGTCGGCGATCGTCTCACCGATCTCGATCGAGTCGATGCCGGCGATTGCGACGAGATCGCCCGCGCGCGCTTCGTCGATCTCGACACGCTTGAGCCCCTCGTAGCCGTAGAGGACGGTGACCTTCGCGAGCTCGACGGCGCCGCCACGATGCACCACGGCGACGCGCTCGGCCTGGCGGACCCGGCCGTTGAAGATCCGGCCGATGACGAGCCGGCCGACGTAGTCGTCCCAGTCGAGCATCGCTCCGCGGAACTGGAGGCCCGCGTCGGGGTCGAAGCGCGGCGCCGGCACCGTCGACAGGATCGTCTCGAAGAGCGGCTCCAGCGAGCGCCCGGGCTCGGAGAGCTTGAGGGTCGCCGTGCCGGTCCGGGCGTTGGTGTAGAGGACGGGGAACTCCAGCTGGTCCTCCGTCGCCTCGAGGTCGATGAAGAGATCGTAGATCTCGTCCAGCACCTCGGCGGGGCGGGCGTCGCTCCGGTCGATCTTGTTGATGACGACGATCGGCGGCAGCCCCGCCTCGAGCGCCTTTTTCAGAACGAAGCGCGTCTGGGGCAGGGGCCCCTCGGCGGCGTCCACCAGGAGCAGCACGCCGTCCACGAGGGTCAAGGTGCGCTCGACCTCGGAGCCGAAATCGGCATGGCCCGGGGTGTCGACGATGTTGATGTGGACACCCTTGTAGGCGATGGCCGTGTTCTTAGCCATGATCGTGATGCCCTTTTCGCGCTCCAGGTCGATCGAGTCCATGATGCGCTCGGGCACCGACTCGTTCTGGCGAAAGAGGCCCGATTGCCAGAGCATCGCGTCGACCAGGGTGGTCTTGCCGTGGTCGACGTGAGCGATGATCGCGATGTTTCGGACGTCTTCGCGCTGCCGCATCGGTCCATCGTATCACGGCGGAACCACGACCACGGCCGCTCGAGCATGTATAATGACGCTCTCGAACATGATTTTGAGGTGCGCCTCGACCGGCGGGGCTCCGGCCCCCGCGACGGCCTCAGCGCACGCCGCCGTCGGAGGTCGTCCCTCATGAATCGTCTGCTCGTCCTCGCAGTGACCGTCCTGGTCGTCGCTCCGGCGCTCGCCCAGGACAAGCCGGCGGCCAAGTCACCGACCGCGGTGATCACCCTCGAGAAGGGCGGTCAGGTCGCGCTCGAATTCTTCCCCGCCGACGCGCCGAAGCACGTCGAAAACTTCCTCAAGCTCGCGCGGGCGGGGTTCTACGACGGCCAGCGGTTCCATCGCGTCGAGCCGGGATTCGTCGTGCAGCTCGGTGATCCGCAGTCGAAGACGCTCCCGATGGATCATCCGGACATGGGAACCGGTGGCCCGGGCTACACGATCAACGCGGAGTTCAACAACCGGAAGTTCGAGCGCGGCACTCTCGGGATGGCGCGCAAGAGCGATCCCAACTCGGCGGGGAGCCAGTTCTACATCATGCTCGGGCCCGCCAGCCACCTCAACGGGCAGTACACCGCCTTCGGACGAGTCGTCAGCGGCATGGACGTCGTCGACACCATCAAGGTGGGCGACCGCGTGAAGTCGATCAAAGTCACTCCCTGATCAGAAAGGAACCCTCGTGAAGCAGACCGGTGTCATCACACTCGAGAAGGGCGGCGAGATCCGGCTCGAATTCTTCCCGGCGGACGCGCCCAAGACCGTCGAGAACTTCGTCACGCTCGCGAAGAAGGGCTTCTACAACGGACTCAACTTCCACCGCGTCGTTCCCGACTTCGTGGTGCAGGGCGGCTGCCCGAAGGGCAACGGCACCGGCGGTCCGGGCTACACCATCAAGGCGGAGTTCAACAAGCAGAAGCACGTGCGCGGGACCCTGGCGATGGCGCGCAGTCAGGACCCCGACTCGGCGGGGAGCCAGTTCTACATCTGCTACGGGAACACGCCGCACCTCGATGGCCAGTACACCGTCTTCGGCAAGGTCGTGTCCGGCATGGAGCTCGTCGACCGCATCAAGCAGGGCGACAAGATGACCTCGGTCACGATCGCGGAAGAGTAGCCGTTGGCCTGGTCGCTGCTCGTCCGGAACGGCTCCGTCATCGACGGCAGCGGCGCGCCCGCGCGCCCTGCGGACGTCGCGCTCGACGGCGATCGGATCGTCGCCATCGGTCCGCGTCTGGCCGGTGAGGCCGCGCGCGTGATCGACGCCGCCGGCCACGTGGTGGCGCCGGGCTTCATCGACATGCACTCGCACTCCGACCTCTTCTATTTCGCCTGCCCGTCGGCGGAGTCCAAGGTGCGCCAGGGCGTGACGACGGAGGTCGTCGGGATGTGCTCCTTCTCGCAGGCCCCGCTCCGTTCCGACCAGCGCGAGATCGTCCAGGGCTGGGCGGGCGGGATCGGCGCGAGCCTCGATCTCCCCTGGGAGACGTTCGCGCAATACCTCGACGCGCTGCGCGCGATCCGTCCTTCGGTCAACGTCGCGCACTTCGTCGGCCACGGCGCGCTCCGCATCGCGGCGATGGGGTTCGAGGCGCGGCCGGCCGCCGCCGACGATCTCCGCGGAATGCAGCGGCTGCTCGGCGAAGCGATGGACGCCGGCGCCTTCGGCTTCTCCACCGGCCTCGTCTATGCGCCGAGCGCCTACTCGGACACCGCCGAGCTGATCGCCCTGGCCAAAGCGATGGCGCCGCGGGGCGGCTACTACTTCTCGCACATCCGCGGCGAGTCCTCGATGCTCCTCGACTCGATCAACGAGGCGATTCGCATCGGCGAACAGGCGGGGGTCGGCGTGCAGGTCTCGCACGTGAAGGCCTCCGGCCGCGAGAACTGGCCGAAGATCGACGCCGCGCTGCGGCTTCTCGAGTCGGCCCGGGCCCGCGGCGTCGACGCGTTCGGCGACGTCTATCCCTACAACGCCGGCAGCACCAAGCTCGACAACATGATGCCGGCGTGGGCCCACGCCGGCGGTCTCACCAGGCTGCTCGAGCGCCTGGCCGACCGCGCGACCCGGCGCCGTATCGTCGAGGAGTGCCTGATCGACGGCGAGCGGTGGGGCACCGTCTCGCAGGGGGGCATCGGCTTCGACCAGGTCTTCATCGCCACCTGCCGCCGGCGCGAGCTCGAAGGGCTGAGCCTCGCCCAGATCGCGCGGCAGTCCGGGATGGCGCCGGCCGAGACCCTGATGAACCTGCTCCTCGAGGAGAAGTGCACCGTCGGCATGGTGAGCTTCTCGCAGAGCATCGAGAACGTGGCCAAGGTGCTGGCGCATCCGCTGCTCATGATCGGCTCCGACTCGATCCCGCTCTACTCGGGAGACGGGGATCGCCCGGGCAAGCCGCACCCGCGCACCTACGGCACGTTCCCGCGCGTGCTCGGCGAGTATGCGCGCCAGCAGAAGCTGTTCCCGCTGGAGACGGCCGTCCACAAGATGACCGGGATGTGCGCTGCGCGGCTGCGCCTGCGCGACCGGGGACTCGTGCGCGAGGGCTACGCGGGCGATCTGACGATCTTCGATCCTCACGTCGTGCGCGACGAGTCGACCTTCGCCGAGCCGCACCGCTATCCGAGCGGCATCCCCTACGTCGTCGTCAACGGCGCCGTCGTCGTCGACGGCGGGCGCATGAACCCGCTCGGCACGGGGCGCGTCCTCACGCCGTGACGCGGGCTGACCGGCGAGCGCTGCTCTGGGTCGTCGGGGGCGCCGCGCTGATGGTCGGAGTGGATCTGGGGCGCCGCATCCTCACGACCAACGACGAGGCCCGGTTCCCGCTCCTCGCCCAGGACATCCTCACGCGCGGTGACTGGTTCTTTCCGGTCCTGAACGGCACCGTCTACCACAACAAGCCGATTCTCCTGGCCTGGCTGATCACCCTCGTGACGTGGCCGTTCGGCTACGTGACGCAGTTCACCGCCGTGATTCCGTCGGCGGCGGCGGCGTTCGCGATGGCGCTCCTGATCTTCGGCCTGGGCCGCGAGATGTTCGGACCCACGGCGGGCAAGTACGCCGCGCTCATCGCCGTCACCACGCAGGGCGCCTTCATGCACGCGCGGATCCCGATGCCCGACATGCTGATGACGGCATTCATGACCGCGAGCCTCTGGATGCTCTGGCGGATGGCGCGCGGCATGCCGCGCGCGTGGATCGGCTTCTATCTGTTCGTCGGTCTCGCGTTCTGGGCCAAGGGTCCGGGCGGCTTTTTACCGCTCGTCATCGCGGCGGCGTGGGCGGTGTTCGGCCGAAGCGCGGCGTCGTGGCGCGCGCTGAGACTGCCGCTTGGGGTGCCGCTGCTCGTGGCGATCGTCGCGCCCTGGCCGGTCTTCCGGCTCCTCCGCCACTCCGAAGGGCTGCGCCAGGCCGTCGTGCAGAACCAGATCCTCTGGTATCTGCCTCAGGACTTGCGCGCGGGGATGGTGGCGGAGCCCATCCAGAACGCCTTCGGGATTCTCTTCCCGTGGGTGTTCCTCCTTCCGATCGTGCTCGTCGAGGCGGTCCGGCTCCTGCGTCGCCGCGGCGAGGAGCGCGACGCGCTCCTCCTCCTGATCGTGGCATCCGCCACGATGTTCGTCGTGATCGCCGCGTCGCAGCAGCAGCGCTTCCGCTACTACCTGCCGCTCGTGCCGGCGGTCTCGCTCCTGATCGGCTGGTGGGCCGACAGCGTTCTCAGTGGGCGCCTGGCGCTGAGGACGCCGTGGCGGGCGTACACCGCCGTGGGCGCCCTGCTGGGCGCGGCCGGCGTGGCCGGCGCCTTCTCCAGACGCAACGCGCTCAACGAGGTCTCCATGGTCTGGCCGGCGTATCTCGCCCAGGCGATCGTGCTCGTCGCGACGATCGCGGCGATCGCCGCGGCGCTGTTCCTGGGCGCGCGCGACCGGCGCCTGCCGCGCGCGTTTGCGGCCGCCTGGATCGGCTGCGCCGTGCTGGTCGTCTCCAGCTATCACTGGGAGCTCGAGCGCCGCAACGCGGCGTACGACTACGCCGGGCTCAACAAGCGGATGGAGCCGCTCCTGCGCGAGTCGCCGGTGGTCGCGACCCTGGGGCTCGCCGACATGCCGCTCTCGTTCTATTTGCGCCGAACGGTCGTACCGGCCGGCACGGCGCGGAATCTGCGCGCGGTGGTGGGCGGCGACTCGCCGGCCGTCGCCATCGTCGCCGACCGGGCGCTCACCTCTCCCGAAGACAGCGACGGCTTCACGGTGCTCATGCGCGATCGGCTCGCGCAACGCCCCATCATGATCGTCGCGTATCGCACCACCCCACCCACTCGTCCTTAGTACCCGAGGGAGTCAACCATGAACACGGGACAGCTCTTCATCGCGGGCGGCTGGCGCGCGCCGGCGTCCGGCGCGACCTACGATACGATCAACCCGGCCACCGAGGAGCCGAGCGCCCAGGTGGGGCGCGGCGACGAGCGCGACGTCGACCTTGCCGTCGCGGCGGCGCGCAAGGCGTTCGACTCGGGTCCGTGGCCGCGGATGAGCGCCGCCGAGCGCGGGCGAATCGTGTGGAAGCTCGGCGACCTGATCATGCAGAACCTCGACGAGATGGCGAAGCTGGAGAGCCTCAACACGGGCAAGACGCTCTTCGACTCCGGCAAGGTCGAGATCCCGTTCGCGGCGGAGGTCTTCCGCTACTACGCGGGCTGGGCCACCAAGATTCACGGAGAGACCCTTGGCCTGCGCGAGAACGCGTTCACGTTCACCCTGCGGCAACCCCTCGGCGTGATCGGCGCGATCGTGCCGTGGAACTTTCCGTTCCTGCTGTCGTCGTGGAAGATCGCGCCGGCGCTGGCCGCGGGCAACACGGTCGTGCTGAAACCCGCGTCCCTGACGCCGCTCACCGCGCTCAAGTTCGCCGAGCTCACCCAGGAGGCGGGACTGCCCGAGGGTGTGTTCAACGTCGTCACGGGGCCGGGCGGGCAAGTCGGGATGGCGATGGTGCGCGACCCGCGCGTCGACAAGATCGCCTTCACGGGCTCGACCGAGGTAGGCAAGGGGATCATGCGCGAGGCGGCCTCCACGCTCAAGCGGATCTCGCTCGAGCTCGGCGGCAAGTCGCCGAACATCGTCTTCGCCGACGCCGACATGGAGGCGGCGGTGAAGGGCGCGCTCACCGGCATCTTCTACAACAAGGGCGAGGTGTGCGCCGCCGGCTCGCGCCTGTTCCTCGAGGACAAGATCCACGACGACTTCATGGGCAAGCTCACCGATCGGGTGAAGACCCTCAAGGTCGGCGACCCGATGGACAAGGCGACGCGTATGGGGCCCGTCGTCTCGAAGGCGCAGATGGACACCGTCCTCGGCTACATCGACGCGGGCAAGAAAGAGGGCGCGCGGGTCGTCGCGGGCGGCGGGAGGGCGAACGTCGGCGCGGGCAAGGGCTACTTCGTCGAGCCCACCATCTTCGACGGCGTCACCAACACGATGAAGATCGCCCGCGAGGAGATCTTCGGCCCCGTGCTGTCCGTGATTCCGTTCAAGTCGATCGACGAGGGGATCGCCCAGGGCAACTCGACTACCTACGGCCTGGCCGCCGCGGTGTGGACGCGCGACGTCACCAAGGCGCTCAAGGCCGCGCGTGCGATCCGCGCGGGCACCGTCTGGGTCAATGCCTACAACCTGTTCGACGCGGCACTGCCGTTCGGCGGGTTCAAGGAATCCGGGTTCGGGCGCGAGCTGGGCTCGGCCGGTCTCGAGCACTACACCGAGACCAAGACCGTCTGGGTCGATCTTTCGTAGCGCGGGTCAGGAGGCGACGGGCGCCTCGAAGAACTGGCCCGTCGCCTCGGCCTGCCGGCGCCGGGGCAGGAGCGTCGCGATCCCGGTGAGCCACGCCCGGAACTCGGCGTCGGTGTGGGTGGCGGTGTCGATGTAGCGCGGCAGCAGCAGGCGATCGTGACGGCGTGAGGCCATGCCGGGCTCGCAGGTCGTCGCCGACGCGATGTTCGAGCCGCGCAGCCACGGAAGGAATTCGGGCCGGCTGACGCCACCGGGATAGCAGAAGTGCGTCGGCTCCGAGGCGCGCAGGGCGCGGAGCCGCTCGCGATTGTCCCGGATTTCTCGATCGAAGACCGCCGGGTCGAACGAGACGCGATGCCGGTGCGTGTGGAGCTGGAGATCGATCCCCCGCCGCGCCAGCTCCCCGGCCTCGGACAAGCTCATCAGGTGCAGCAGCCGGCGGCGCAGGATGTCGTCGTAGTCCACGTCGAGGAGCCCCGCCAACCGCGCCAGCAGTGCGTCCTTGTCGCGGCCGCTCAGCCCGCGCTCGACCGGGAACCGGTCGAGCCGCTCGCGGGCGAGCCGCCGGCCGCCGTCCGTCAAGGTGATCTCGTCGTCACGGCCGAGCACGTCGGGCCAGCGCAGGCGGCGCCCGCGGCCCTTCCACAAGAGGTACGAGGTCATCGCGTCATAGACCGGACGGTTGAACTCCGCGTAGTAGGTCGTGAAGTAGACGGTCGCCGGATATCCGAACGAGTGGACGATCGGGAACGCCCGCGCGTAGAAGTCGTGGGTGCCGTCGTCGAAGGTGAGCACCACACTCCGCGGAGGCAGGTCGGCCGCGTACATCCGGCGGACCGCATCGTCCAGCGTGAGCACGCAGCATCCGGCTTCTCGGATCAGCTCGAGGCGCCGGCGAAGCAGCGACGCCGGCATGTAGAGCTCCGGGTCCCAGTGGTGCTCGTCGTCGAGCGAGATCCCGTGATAGCCGAGAATGAGCACGCGGCGCTGCCGCCATCGCGTCAGCGGGGACGCCTGGTCGAGCCCGAGCGCGCCGAGCGTCTTCAGGACCGTCAGTCTCGCGGTGCGCAGCACGGACCGTCTCGGCGTTCCCGGTCAGGATTGCGCGGGCACGCCGTCGACCGCGCCGGAAGCGCCGGCCCACCGCCGAACGCTCGCGAGCCGGCGCCGCGCGTAGAAGCTGCGATCGTACACGAAGCCGACCTTCTCGATGACGCGCCGCGAGGGCCCATTGTCGGCGCGGACCCCGATGTAGATCTCGCCGAGACCCGGAATGGTCGCGGCATCCCTGATCATGCGCCGCAGAGCCGAAGCGTACAGACCGCGACCGCGGAATCGAGGGTGCGTGTAGAAGCCGTACAGGACGGCCGAGCCGGGCGGGAGCCGCCACGACTGCCGGACCTCTTCCATGAACGTGCTCTCTTGCCGCTCGGCCAGCCAGCCGTAGTGCGCGAGCACGCCGTTCTCGACATAGGTGTAGCAGTGCTCTCCGTTCTCCAGCCGCTCCATCGCGCTCCGGAGGAATGCGGTGGTGGTCGGCTGCCACCGCTCGGCGGGCGCGTAGCACGCGAGGTCTTCGAATCGGTCCCGCGCCAGACTCACGGACTCGGGGTGCGTGACAGAGGCGCGGCCGAGCCGATAGATCCGCAGCTCGACGTCGTCCCACACCGCGCTTCACGCGCCGGGCGACCTTGAGCGGCAGATCGGCCGGCCGTAAGTGAGAGACCGTGTGGCGAGCGGCGCGGATCGCGCGCTTGACCGAATCGGTCGAGACGCCGCGCCGCTTGACGGCGTCGATCAGCCTTCGCTGCTGGCGGTGCCGCCAGGCGGCCGAGTGCGAGAACAGGATGGTGACCGTGCTCGCCTCCTCGAAGTGGGTCGCGAAGCGGTCCTTGTATTCGCCGCCCGGCGTCAGGTCGAGCGCGTCGACGCCTTCTCGCTCGAGCAGGAGCGCCAGCTCGAAGAACAGGAGCTTGCCGGCCGATTGCTTCCCGTACCGCGGCGACTGGGCCATCATCCCCGCCAGCACGGTATTCCGGCTCCGCAGGCCGATGTGGGCCGCGATCAGCTCGTCCTCGACGCGCATGACGGTGACGTGCAGAAGGTCCGTCTCGCGCTGCATGGCCAGATAGAACGCCTTCTTCAGGTCGTCGTGACGGAACGGGAGCGCGTCATGCGCCGCGCCCTGCCGAAGCTCGTAGAGGGGAACGATCTCGTCGAGGAGCGCGGCGAACGCGTCGTCGTCGCAGACGCGCTCGAACGAGAAGCTCCCGCGGCGCGTCAGCCGACCGAGCTTGCTCTTGTTCGACTTCTTGCGCAGCGAGGTCCGGACCGCGTCGGCGGGGTTGGTCGCCAGATAAGGCGCCGAGATCGGGCGCCGGAAGCATCGGGAGCGCCATCGCTCCGGAGGGGTGAACGCCACGCCCGGGGGGACGAAGAGAAGCTGCAGCCCCCGGCCCGGGAACGTGTCGGCGAGGGCGTCGAGCGCGGCTCCGACGAACCGGTCATCGGTGCTGAGCCAGACCTGGTATTCGGCGTGGTGCGCGCCGACGTGACAGAGCGCGGTCCCGTCGTGGCTCACCGCGAGCAGGAGGAGACCGGTGAGCGTCGCGTCCGTCCAGCCGGCGACGACGACCGGCGCGAAACGGGTGCGATACGACCGATACCAGACGTCGGCGAACGGCGCGTCTTGAAACGCGGTCGCCCACGGACAGGCCTGATAGAGCGCACGCCACGCATCGCGGAACCCGGGCCGCCCGAGCAGGTCGAGCGCGGCGTCCCCTCGTCGAATCTCGAGCCGGAGCTCGCGTGCGGTTGCGGGGGTCGTCGCCTCGAGCAGTCGTGGGGTCATGTCGTCAACGCAGCGCGCGGGTACGCGCACATTCCATCGTACACACGGCGCGCGGCCGCGCTCGGCGCCGCCACCTCAATCGGGCGGCGGGTTTTACCTGAGCGGCCGGTGCCGCGCGCGCGTCGGGTCTTATACTGGCGGACAGAATCGAGGTGACCATGACTTCCGGATCCAGAGCGCTTCTCGGCGGCATGCTCCTGACGTTCGTCGCGCTCACGGCCTCGGCGCTCGCCCAGCACGAGGGACACGGCCAACCCGCGACACCGGCCGCCCCGGCGCAGACGGGCGCGCCCTCTCGCACGATCACCCTGGAGCAGCTCCACCAGTCGGGGGGCGTACCTCCCGGCTGGAAGTTCGCGCTGCCGGGCGGCGACCCGGTGAGGGGCCGTCAGGTCTTCGGGGATCTCGAATGCTACAAGTGCCACGCGATCAACGGCGAGAATTTCCCGGCGTCAGGCGGCGACGCGAAGAACGTCGGCCCGGAGCTGACGGGCATGGGTGGTCAGCACCCGGCGGAGTATTTTGCCGAATCGATCCTGACGCCGAACGCGGTGATCCTCGAGGGTCCCGGCTACGCCGGGCCGGACGGGAAGTCGGTCATGCCGAGCTACGCCGACAGCTTGAGCGTCACCCAGCTCGTCGACCTGGTCGCGTTTCTGAAAGGCCTGACCGGCGGCGGGCACATGCACGGCGCCGTGCCGGCCGCCCGGACGGTCGACGACTACACTGTGCGACTCGACTATCGGAGCGGCGGTGATCACGCCGGCCACGAGGGCCACGCGGGCCACACCGACATGGCCGCGGGCCCCGGGCACCTGATGGTGTTCGTCACCGATCGAACGAGCGGGGAGGCGGTTCCGTACCTTCCGGTGTCGGCGACGATCCGCGCGGCGGGTCAGCCCGCGCGCCGGGTGAGCCTGGCGCCGATGGTCGGCGGCCAGGGCTTTCACTACGGCGCGAACGTGACCTTGCCCGACGGCGCGCACACGATCACCCTGACGATCGGGCCGCTCGCGGTCCCGACGATGCCGCCGGTCAAGGGCCGCTTCGCGCAACCGACGACCGTCATCTTCGAGCGGGGGGTGTGAAGGACTCGACCGGGACGCCGCAGCGGACCGTGGCGTCCCGGTCGCCGAACGTCGCCGCTCAGCTCGCGGCGGACTTCGCCGCGGCGAGCGCCGCGTCGTAGTTCGGCTCGGACCCGATCTCCTTCACGTACTCGACGTGCTTCACCTTGCCGTCCTTGCCGACCACGAAGACCGCACGCGCGGTGAGTCCGGCGATCGGGCCGTCCTTGATCTCGACGCCGTAGGCGGGACCGAAGGCGCGCTCGCGGAAGTCGGAGAGCGTCTTGACGGCCGTCACCCCGGCCGCGCCGCACCAGCGCTTCTGCGCGAACGGCAGGTCGCGGCTGATCGTCCAGATCTCGACGCCGGCGCCGAGCTTCGCCGCTTCCTGGTTGAAGCGTCGCGTCTCGGTGTCGCAGGTCGGGGTGTCGAGCGACGGCACGGAGCTCAGGATCACGACCTTGCCCTTCGCGTCGCTGAGCTTGACGGGCTTGAGCCCGTTGTCGAGGGCAGTGAAGTCCGGCGCGTTCTGCCCGGCTTTCACTTCGGATCCACCGAGCGTGATGGGGTTGCCTCGCAATGTGACGTCGGCCATGGGTAATCCTCCCGGGGTGATTTTAGTACACTCGTCGAGCCATGGACCTCCTGTGGAGCGGCGCGCGTCAGGCGATCGGCTTGCTCGCCGGCGCGGACCGCGAGATCTGGGGAATCCTGTGGCTCTCGCTCCAGGTCTCGGGCATCGCGACCGTGGTCTCGCTCGCCCTCGGCGTTCCGGCCGGCGCCGCGCTCGCGCTCGCGCGATTTCCTGGCCGCGGTCTCGTGGTGAGCGCGGTGAACACCGGCATGGGGCTGCCGCCGGTCGTGGTCGGTCTCTTCGTGACCCTGCTCCTGTGGCGCAGCGGCCCCCTCGGCGATCTCGAGATCCTCTACACGCCGGCCGCCATCGTCGTTGCCCAGGCCGTCATCGCCGCGCCGATCGTGACCGGGATCACGCTCGCGGCGGTCGGTCAGGTGCCACGAGAGTTCCGGCTGCAGCTCCTGGCCCTCGGCGCGTCGCGCATCCAGATGGTGTGGCTGGTGGTCCGCGAGGCGCGCCTGCCGATGCTCGCGGCCGTGATGGCGGGTTTCGGCGGCATCATCTCGGAGATCGGCGCGTCGATGATGGTGGGCGGCAACATCAAGGGACAGACGCGCACCTTGACGACCGCCATGGTGCTCGAGACCGGCAAGGGCAATTTCGAGATCGCCATCGCGCTGGCGCTGCTCCTGCTGGTGCTGATCTTCCTCGTGAACTGGGCGCTGACCGCGATCCAGCAGCGCGACGCGCGCTGACCGCGGGTTTCGCATCGCGGTCATTGTGTCCAGTCGTGCACTTTGAACAACCGGACGCCCGTCGGTAAGCTACGGCCCCATGCCACGTCCATTGCGAATCGCGGTGCTCGTGCTCCTCGTCCTGTGCCGGCCCGCTGTTGCGCGGGCGCAAGAGATGACGTTCTCGGTGGCGATCAGCATGAAGGAGGCGGTCGAGACGCTCGGCCGTCAGTTCATGCAGAGCCATTCCGGTGTGACCCTTCGCTACAACTTCGGCTCGTCGGGTGAGCTGCAGAAGCAGATCGAGGCCGGCGCGCCGGTCGACGTCTTCATCTCGGCGGCGCAGCGGCAGATGGACGAGCTCCAGCAGAAAGGCCTCATCGATCCGGCGACCCGCCGCGTGTTCGCGCGCAACGTCCTCACGGGGATCAAGCCGACCGGGTCGACGCTCGACATCTCGAAGCCTGCCGACCTGGCCGGCCCGAAGGTACAGCGGATCGTCATCGGCAATCCCAAGACCGTGCCGGTCGGTCAGTATGCCGAGGAGAGCCTGAAAAGCCTCGGGCTCTGGGATCAGCTCCAGCCGAAGCTCGTCTTCGCCGAGAACGTCCGGCAGGCGCTCGACTACGTCGCGCGCGGCGAGGTCGAGGCCGGCTTCGTCTACACGACGGACGCGGCGGTCCGTTCCGGCCAGGTCGTCGAAGCGTTTCGACCGGCCGAGGACACCTACCGGCCCGTGACGTACCCGGCCGCCGTGATCAAGGCCTCGAAGCAGCCGGCCCTCGCGCAGGCGTTCATCGATCTGCTGGTGAGCGCCGACGGGCGAGCGGCCCTCGCGCGGCTCGGGTTTCAGCCTCCGCCGCCTGGCACGCGATGATCCGACGAGGCTCCCGCCCGCGACAGGGCGAGGCGCCGCCGATCAGCGTCGTGTGCGCCAGTCCCCTCGTGGCCGAGGCGGCTCGTCGACGACGCGTCGCGTGCGGCGTCGACCGCGCGCGGCGATGTCCTTCGGCGTAGGTCCGCTCGGCCCCACCACGTCGTCGATCCGGTTGCGGACCGCCGCCAGCTGCTCGAGCACCAGACGGCCGGTCTCGGTCAGCGTCATGCCGCGTGACGCGCCCTTGCCCGGCCGCGGCGTCGTGAGCGGAATGCCCAGCGCGGCCTCGGCCTGTTTCAAGTAGCCCCAGGCATGGCGATACGACCAGCCCATCTCTCTCGCCGCGGCCAGGAGCGAGCCGTGCTCGAGAATACCGAGCAGGAGCCTCAGGCCGCCGTCGCCGATCACGAAGCGGCCGTCGCGCTCCATCCACACCTTGGTCTTGATGACGGTGCCGCGCCGATGGTCCAGGAGGTCGGGGATGCGGGGGCTCGCGTCGATGCGCGGGTTCCGTTCGGGCGTCGTCACGTCGCCATTCTACCCGGCTTCGGCGGACCGCGTGCGCGGGGTGGCGGCGCTCGGCCCGCGAGGGCGTGAGCGAAATCGACGGGACAGATGGCATAGTAGGCCGCGATGAGCGTCGATGCCGTGAGCGCCCTCTCTCTGTCGATCCGCGTCGCGATCGCCGCGACACTCCTGAACGCCTTGATCGGAATCCCGGTCGCGTACGTGCTGGCGCGCCGCACCTTTCGCGGACGCGCGCTGGTCGATCTCCTCGTGACCTTGCCGCTGGTGCTGCCGCCCACGGTGACCGGCTACTACCTGATCGTCCTGCTGGGCCGGCGCGGCTGGCTCGGTGCGCCCGTCTATGCGCTCACCGGCTGGAGCGTCGTGTTCACGTGGTACGCGGCGGTGATCGCCGCGACCGTCATGGCGCTGCCGCTCCTGGTTCGCACGGCGCGCGCGGCCATCGAGTCGGTCGATCGCGAGCTGGAGAAGGCGGCGTTCACGCTCGGGCGCTCGGAGTGGCGCACGGCGCTCGAGGTCACGTTGCCGCTGGCGCGCAACGGCATCATCGCCGGGCTCGTGCTCGCGTTCGCGCGCGCGCTCGGCGAGTTCGGCGCGACGCTCATGCTGGCCGGCAATATCCCGGGCAAGACGACGACCGTGCCGCTCGCCATCTACACCGCGGTGCAGACGGGCGAGATGGGCGAGGCGGTCGTGCTGGTTTTGGCGCTCACCACGCTCTCGTGCCTCGTCCTGGTCCTGGCCGGCCGCCTGGGGGCCCGCGCCACGTGAGGCATCGCTTCTCGGTCGAGATCAAGAAAGAGCTGCCGGGCTTCACGCTCGACGTCTCGTGGACGGCGGGCGATGGTGTCGCCGTGCTGTTCGGGCCCTCGGGCGCCGGCAAGACGCTCACGCTCCAGTGCCTCGCGGGCCTGATCGAGCCCGATGCCGGACGCGTGGTCGTGGACGACCGCGTGCTGTTCGATGCGGCGGCGGGCGTGAATCTGCCGCCGCAGCGGCGGCGCGTCGGCTACGTCTTCCAGGGCTACGCGTTGTTTCCCCACCTGACGGTCGCCGGCAACGTCGGTTTCGGGCTGCGCGATCGGTCGCGCCAGGATCGCGAGCGGCGGGTGATCGAGGTGCTCGAGCGGCTCGACCTCGCCGGCCTCGCGCATCGCCGACCGTCCGAGCTCTCGGGCGGCCAGCGCCAGCGCGTGGCGCTCGGCCGGGCGCTCGCGATCGATCCGGCGCTGCTCCTGCTCGACGAGCCGCTCTCGGCGCTCGACTCGCCGCTGCGGCGCGCGCTGCGCGACGAGCTGCGCGCGATTCTGAGCGGGTGGGGCACCGCCGCCGTGGTCGTGACCCACGACTTCACCGAGGCCTACCGGCTGGCCGACCGGATCATCGTCTACGAGAACGGCCACGTGATCCAGGCCGCGGCGCGCGCCGAGCTCTTGTGGCAGCCGGCGTCCGAGGCCGTCGCGCGGGTGATGGGACTGCGCAACGTGCTCCACGGCACCGTCGTGAAGTCGATGCCCGATCGCATCCAGATTGCCTGGCGGGGTCACGCGCTCGAGGCGGTGAACTCGCCGACGAGGTCGTACCTGCCCGCGCCCGACAGCCCGATCGCCTTCTTCGTCCGTCCCGAATACGTGCGACTGATCCGCAAGGATCGCAGCGCGCCGGACGCGGCCCACCACATGAACCTGATGCGCGGCACCGTCGTGGGCGAGGCGGACTTCGGCACCGTCTGGTCGCTGCGCATGCGGCTCGACACGCCCGGCGTTCCGTCGCAGGGTGACTACGATCTGGAGGTCGAGGTCCCGCACCTCGTGTACGAGATCCTCGAGATCGAGCACGACCGTCACTGGGAGTTTTCGATCCACCGCGGCTCGATCCACGTCTTGCCGACGTGACCCCGCCGGCCGTCGTCGAGCTCGGCGGCGTGCAGATGACGTACGGCGGCAAGACCGTGCTCGACGTTCCGGCGCTCGCGGTGAACGAGGGCGAGATCCTGACCGTCGTCGGCCCGAACGGCAGCGGCAAGTCGACGTTGCTCCGCATCGCCGGGCTTCTCGAGCGGCCGAGCCGAGGTGTCGTTCGATTCCGCGGCCGGCCGGTCGATGCGGCGAGCTCGCTGGCCGAGCGGCGGCGGATGGCGACGGTGTTCCAGCATCCGCTGCTGGCCGACATGACCGTCGCCCAGAACGTTGCGCTCGGGCTCAAATTCCGCGGCGCCGGGGACGCGCGCCACGCGCACGTCGCGCAGTGGCTCGAGCGGCTGGGCATCGCGCCGCTGCGCGATCAGCGGGCGCGCACGCTCTCGGGTGGCCAGGCTCAACGCGTGGCGCTGGCGCGCGCGCTCGTGCTCGAGCCCGAGGTGCTGCTGCTCGACGAGCCCTTCGCCGGGCTGGACACGCCGACGCGCGCCGAGCTCTTGCCGGATCTCGGCGCGATCTTGCGCCACGACCGCGTCACCACGATGCTGGTCACCCACGATCGCGGCGAGGCGCAGGCCCTGGGCACTCGCGTCGCGGTGCTGATGGGCGGCCGGATCGCCCAGCTCGACGACACGGCGCGAGTCTTCTACGCGCCTGCCTCGGAGGCGATCGCGCGATTCATCGGCGTCGAGACGATGGTGACCGGCCGCGTGATCACCTGCGATGGGGGCGTGACCGTCGTAGAGGTCGCGGGCCGGAAGCTCGAGATCGCCGAGCCCGCGAGACCCGGCGAGGACGTGAGGGTCGGACTCAGACCCGAGGACGTCACGCTCCTGCTGGCGGCCGGCGCGGCGCCGCTGTCGAGCGCCCGCAACTATCTCCCGGGTACGATCGTCCGCGTGACGCCCTCGACTCCCGCCGTCCGGGTCGTCGTGGACGTCGGCTTTCCGCTGATCGCGACGGTGACGGCGCGCTCGGTGGCCGACCTCGGCCTCGTCGAGGGTGCCCGTATCGTCGCGGCATTCAAGGCGAGCGCGGCGCATCTGATCGGTCCCGGGTAGGCTGGGACCGCCCGCAGGCCAAGCGGATTACCGGAAATTGCGGTGGCGGCCCGATCGCCCCCCCTACCAGTTCGGGGCGAAGCTTGACACCCTCCCGTCACCGAGGCTATAAGGAGGCGTCGACATCGAGCTGTGACGGTTCCTCCACCGCGCAAGGAGGCCTCGCATGGATCAGGAGTCCCTCATCGAACGACTGACGGCCGAGAACGAGGAGTTCCGGCGCCTCCGGGGTGAGCATCGTGCCCACGATCAAGAGCTCGAGGCGCTCAAGGGAACGATCCCGATCTCGGCGGAACGACAGTGGCGTATCAGCGAGCTGAAGAAGCTGAAGCTGATGGCCAAAGACCGGATGGAAGCGATCATCCGGCACGCTCGATCCGGCGTCACCGCCTGACGACCGCCCGGCGGGCGCCGTCGTATCGCGGCCTCTCGCACCTGTCGCCCAAGGGCGACGCCCGCATGGTGGACGTCTCGGACAAGCGCGAGACGGTTCGCGAAGCGGTCGCCCGGGCGATTCTTCGGATGAAGCCCGCGACGCTCCGTGTCATCCGCCAGGGTAACGCGCCGAAGGGCGATGTCCTCGGCGTGGCGCGCACGGCGGGCATCCTCGCCGCCAAGCGCACTCCGCAGCTCATCCCGCTCTGTCATCCGCTGCGCATCACCGGCGTCGACGTCACGTTCGGCGACGATCTGAAACGCGGCGAGCTGACTGTCGAAGCGCGCGTGCGCACCGTCGACAAGACCGGCGTCGAGATGGAGGCGCTCACCGCCGCCGCGGTGGCGGCGCTCACCGTGTACGATATGGTCAAGGCCGTGGAGCGTGGCGTGACGATCGCGAAAGTCCAGCTCGTCGAGAAGCTCGGCGGGAAATCGGGCCACTGGCGCCGTCGGAGCCAGGTCGCGTCTGTCTCAGGCCACCCTCGGTCCAAGCCGGGCTCGAGGTCCCCGCTACCATGAGCCCCGCGACAACAAGAACCGCGCTGATCCATTCCGATGCGTGGACCCGCTTCGACTACGGCCCGGAGCATCCGCTGCGAATGGAGCGGCTCGGTCTCACGTGGCGCCTCATGCAGGCGTACAACCTGACAGCGCTGCCCCAGGCCACCGTGCGGGCGCCCGAGCCGGCCCCCGAGAGCGCGATCGCCGTCTATCACGGGGCCGACTATCTCGAGATGCTCAAGGCCTCGAACGGCGGGCAGGCGCCCGCGGCGGCCGCGCGCTTCGGGCTGGGTCCCGGCGACAACCCGGTGTTTCCGGGTCTCTGGGACGCCGCGCGGCTGTGCGCGGCCGGCTCGATCATGGCGGCCGACCTCGTCCTGAACGGCGAGGCAGAGCGCGTCTTCCACTTCGCGGGCGGGCTGCACCACGCGATGCCCTCGCGCGCGTCGGGCTTCTGCTACGTCAACGACGCCGTGCTGGCGATCCTCCGATTCCGCGCGCGCGGGCTCCGCGTGCTCTACGTCGACATCGACGCCCATCACGGGGATGGAGTCCAGCACGCGTTCTACGGCGATCCGGGCGTGCTGACGATCTCGACCCACGAGCGGGGCGACTATCTCTTCCCGGGTACCGGGTTCGTCGAGGAGGCAGGGTCGGGCGCGGGGGTCGGCTACTCGGTGAATCTGCCGCTCGAGCCGTTCACCGACTCGGCCGTCTACCTGCCCGCGTTCGAGC
>CAYVHH010000407.1:0-13566 GCA_964450175.1 uncultured bacterium
ACAGCAAGCCCAGCACGGACACTCGAAGGATCTTGCTTTTGCCGAGCCTCATTTACGTGTCCTCCTGGCGCTTTAGACGAAGCGGGTCTTGGCGCCATTTCGTAGGACTTGCAAAGTAAGAGGCGCATAAGGATATTGAACCCCAGCATGTCTACCGGGAATCTCTCCCGGCTCGATCCCGAAGAGGTCGCGAGAGCCGTGACGGACTTCATCAACGCCACGATCATGGCGCGGAGCCGGCCGGTGCGGCCTGACGACGATCTCGAGCTGGCCGGACTCGACTCGATGTCGCTGCTGAAGGTTCTCCTCTTCATCGAGGCGCACTATGGCTTCTGGATGCCTGACGAGGACCTCGTCAGCGACAACATCAGAACCGCGCGCGCCTTCGCGGCCTACATCTGTCGACGGAGCGCGTGAGCCCCTCTCGCGTCCGTCGGCTTCCCCTTCGCGGCGCCGATCTCGTCCTGGTCGCGATGCAAGCCCTGTGGAAGCGCGAGGGCGTGAGCAACAACACGCTCATGGTCGTCCAGTGCGATGGCCCCCTCGAGCCCGAGCGCATCCGGCGAGCTCTCGGGCGATTCCTCGACGTCTGCCCGTGGCCGGCGGCGCGCCTGAGTCGCCCGTTCCCGTGGGGAGCGCTCTACTGGGCTGCGCGCGAGCGTGACGCGCTGACCACGCCGCCCGTACACCATCGCCGGCTCAGCTCGCCCGCGGCGCTGCACGCCGAGCTCGAGACCGAGCTCAACACGGCCATCGACGCCCGCCGCGAGCCACCGCTGCGCTTCGCGATTCTCGACGGCGTCGTCGACGCGGCCGGGCCGCAGAGCTCCCTCGTCGTCACCTGGTTTCATCCGCTGATGGACCCTCACGGCGCGCAGAACCTGCTCGCGCATCTTTCGCTCCTGGACGAGTCCGACGGGCGCACGCCGTGGGGCGGTGCGATACCGGGGTTCGCGACGGATCCCGACCCGCGCCCGCTCAAGGAGCGCGGACGGCTCGGGCGCATGAGCCAGCGCTACATGCGGGCGCTGGTCCCCGAGCCGCCGGTCTCGCCGGGTACGGGTCTGACGTCGCCGGGACGGGCTCGCTTCGAGCACGTCAGCTTCGTCGGCGACGAGCACGCCTCTGGCGACCGCTCCACGCGTGAGATCTGCTGGCGCCTGGCTCTGGTCGGCCGAGCCATGGCCGATCTCTGGCGACAGCGTGGGCTCCCCGATCTGCCCTTTCTCGTCCCGGTCTCCGTCGATCTGAGACCGAAGGGCGAGCCGGGAGCGACCTTCGGCAACGTGCTCGCGTTTCACTTCGCCCGCTTCAAGCCCTCCGAGACCGGCGACGTCGACCGGCTCGCGCGGACACTACGCCACCAGATGGCGGACGCGCTGCGCGACGGGCAAATCGACGCCAACGCGGTGGCGATGGAGTTTCTGAAGTACCGTCCGCTCTCGCTGATGCTCCGCGATCTGCCGGGTACGGCGAGCCGCGAGACGTTTTCCTTCAACTGTGCCGATCTCGCGGAGTTCCCGCCGGCCCTGGAAAAGCTCTTCGGACGGCGCGTCATGAACGCCTACCACGCGCCATCCGTGCTGCCACGGCCCGGGATCGGCGTATTCTTCAACCGATGCGGGATCCGGAATAACCTGGTCGTATCCTGGGTCGAGGGCGCGATGAGAGCCGAGGAGGTGGCGCGCATCGTCGAGGCGATTCGCGAAGGCATGGGATGGCGGCCGGCTCGCTGAGTTACGACGTCGTGGTCGTGGGCGGCGGCGCCGCCGGGCTGGCCGCGGCCGTGTCCGCCGCGCGCGCGGGCGCTCGGACGGCGCTCATCGAGCGCTACGGCTTTCTCGGCGGCATGGCGACCGCGGGCATGGTGAGCACGATCTGCGGCCTCTACCGGACCTCGGCCGCGGGACCGCCGGAGCCGCTGAACGCCGGCTTCGCCGACGACGTCGCTCGCCGGCTCGCGGCCATGCCCGGCTGCGGTGAGCCGGTTCGCCGCGGGCGAACCTACGTCCTGCCCTACACGCCGTTCGCCTTCGCCTGCCTGGCCGACGAGCTCACCACCTCGGCCCCTTCGCTCGTCGTCTATCTGCACACGTTTCTCACGGCGCTCCAGACCAGCGCGCGGCGCGTCGAGGCGGTCCGCGTCGCGACCTGGGAGCGCGTCGTCGAGCTGGCGGCGCGCGCGGTCGTGGACGCGAGCGGCGACGCCGTCCTGGCGCACCTCGCGGGCGCGGCCACGGTCACGACGCCGCTGGCAGAGCGCCAGCTGCCGTCCCTGGTCTTCGTCCTGCAGCACGTCGATACCGCAGCGCTCGGCTCGGGGCCGCGCGTCGCCCTCTTGCGCTCGCTGGTGACCGCCGAGCAGGAAGGCCGATTGCCGAAGGGGGCCGCGAACCTGGTGCTCGGCTCGTCGCCGCAGCCCGGCGAGATCGTCTGCAAGCTCACCCTGAGCGGCATCACCGAGGAGCTTCCCGCCAGCCGCGACTTCTTGACCGTCGCCGAGCAGGAGGGCCGCAAGCGCGCCTTCGCCGTGACGGAGTTTCTGAAGACCTTGCCCCCGTTCGCGCGGTCGTTCGTCTCGCACGCCGCGCCGCAGGTGGGCGTGCGCGAGAGCCGGCGCGTGATCGGACGCTACCAGCTCACCCGCGACGACGTGCTGAGCGGCCGCACGTTCGACGACGGCGTCGCACGGGCGAGCTGGCCCATCGAGCTCTGGGAGGAAGGCCGCCTCGGGGCCACGTACGAGTGGCTCGACGACCGGGCTCACTACGACATTCCGCTTCGCTGCCTGCAGGCACGCGACGTCGAGAACCTCTTCGTCGCCGGCCGCTGCATGAGCGCCACGCACGAGGCGCTCGGCTCGGCGCGCGTCATCGGCACGTGCCTGGCGGCCGGCGAGGCCGTCGGCCGGGCGGCGGCGCGCTGCGCGGAGACGCGATGAACCTCGCCGAGATCCTCTTCGCGACGGCCGCGCGGCACTCGCCTCGCCGCGCGATCACCGACGTGCGGTCGGGCCGGTCCGTGAGCTACGGCCAGCTCGCCCGCGAAGCGGAGCGGCTGGCCGCGTTTCTCAAGACCGAAGGCGTCGGACCCGGTCAGCGCATCGGGCTCCTGGCCCCGAACGATCTCAGCTACCTGCCGGCCGCGTTCGGCCTGCTCGCCGCGGGCGCCTGCTTCGTGCCCCTCGCCAGCAACCTGACGCAGACCGAGATCGCGGCGATCGTGCGCGAGGTGCAGCTGAACGGCTGCTTGTCGTGGCCAAAGGCCGCGCCCCTTCCGACCACGCCCGACCACGCCGATGCCTCGGCGCGCCGGGCGGTCGTGAAGGGCGGCGAGTGCGAGGGCTACGCGTTCCAGTGGATCGATCGTGGGGCCGAGGCGCCGGCGGAGTTCCACAAGCTGAACGCCGCGTTCATTCGATTCACGTCGGGGACGACGTCGCGCAGCAAGGGCGTCGTGCTGTCCCACGAAGCGACCGCCGCGCGCGTGGAGGCGTCCGACCGCGTGCTCAAGTTCAGCGAGGAGGACCGCATCCTGTGGGTGCTGCCTCTCGCGTATCACTTCGCGGTCACGATCACCGCCTACGTTCGCGCCGGCTCCCACATCCTCCTGTGCCCCGACACGCTACCGAAGGCGATCGTCGACGCGGCTCGCCGTCACCGCGCGAGCGTGCTCTACGCGGCGCCGCTGCACTTCGAGCGCATGGCGAATCTCGACTCGAGGGAGCCGCTCTCGAGCATCCGCGTGACGCTCTCCACCGCCGCGCCGATCTCGCCGGTGGTGATGGAGCGCTTCGAGTCGGTCTACGGCGTGCCGGTCGGTCAGGCCTACGGCATCATCGAAGCCGGCCTGCCGTGCATCAACCTGGGTACCGACGGTCTTCCCCAGACCTCGGTGGGTCGACCGGTTCCTGGCTACGCGGTCTCGATCTTCTCGGACGACGGAACCCCTCAGCCGCTGGAGACGTTGGGCGAGATCGGCGTGCGCGGCGACGGGCTGTTCTCCGCGTACTATTCCCCGTGGCGGCTTCGCGAGCAGGTCGAGCGCGACGGCTGGTTTCTCACCGGCGACCTCGGGTTCCTGGACCGGTCGGGCGCGCTGCACCTGAAGGGGAGGAAGAAGGCGCTCATCCTGGTCGCCGGGTTGAAATTCTTCCCGGAGGAAGTCGAGGATTGCATCAACCAGTTCCCGGGCATCAAGGAATCTCGCGTGTTCGGCCGGCCGCACGTGCGCATGGGCGAGGTGCCGTGCGCCGAGGTCGTCGTGGATCCCGCCGGCTGCGATCTCGATGCCCTGAGATCGCATTGCGCCCGTGCCTTGTCCTCGTATAAGGTCCCGATGGAGTTCACGGTCGTGGACGCAGTGCCCCGGACGCCCAGCGGCAAGATCCGGCGATGAGAGTCGCGGTCGTCGGCGCCGGTCCCTCGGGCGCCGCCCTGGCGATCCTGCTCGCGCGGCAGGGGGCGAAGGTCACGCTCTTCGACGACGGCCGGCGCCCCGAGCTCCTGGTCGGCGAATCGCTCGTGCCCGCGGTCGTCCCGATTCTTCAGCGGCTCGGTCTCGAGGAAGAAACGGCGAGCTTCAGCCGCGTGAAGCCGGGCGTGTCGTTCATCTGGTCCCCGAACGACCGCTTCAGCTTCTCCTTCGCGCGCTTCGCGCCGGGCGTGTACCCCTACGCCTACAACATCCCGCGCCCGAGATTCGACGAGGCGGTGCTCGCGCGCGCGATTGCGTCGGGTGTCGAGCGCGTCGTCGCCCACGCCCGCCTGGAGCCGATCACTGAAGAGGGGCGCGAGCTCGGCCTGGCGCCGGAAACGCTGGCCGCCGCCCCGTCGCTCGGCGGCCGCCAGCCCGACCTGGTCGTGGACGCCACGGGCCGGGCCCGGCTCGGGGCGCGAGCGTTGAACATCGGCGCTCACTTCGGGCCGCGCAAGGACGTGGCGCACTTCGCCCACTTCGAGAACTTCGCCTGGGACGACGAGCCCGGCCAGGTGCTGATCCGCCGGCTCGACGCGGGCTGGAGCTGGTGCATCCCGCTCCGCGAGCGCCTCTCGATCGGCATCGTGCTGGGACGCGAGGACGCCGCGCGGCTCGGCGCGAGCCCGGCCGAGCGGCTCGACCGAGCCATCGCCACCGATCCGTGGCTGTCGACCATCGGCGGCGGCAGCAAGCGCATGACCTCCGTGGCGACCTACGCCAACTACCAGCTGATCTCGCACCGAGGCCTGGGCCCCGGCTGGGTCATGGTCGGCGACGCCTTCGGCTTCGTCGATCCGATGCTCTCGCCGGGCGTCCTGCTGGCGCTGCGCTCGGCCGAGCTCGTGGCCGACGCGCTGGCGCCGTTCGCGAAAAAGGAGCAGGCGCCCTCGCCGGCGGAGCTCGAGGCTGCGCTCCGGCCGTACGCGGCCACGCAGACGGCGATGCTCACCGCGTGGCTCGATCTGGTGGCGACGTTCTACGACGGGCGGATGGCGGCGCTCTTCCGCGCCGGGCGCGACTGGATGGCGGTCGGGACCAACGTCATCAAGAGCGCGGCCCAGAACCACATCGAGCGCCACATCGCGATGCAGGCGTCAGGGATGGGCACGCTCCGCCGCTACAGTCGCGGTCTGCTGCGCTTCATGGGCCGTTACGGCCTGCGGGGCGTCGAGCCGACCGAGATGGCGATCCGCTAGTCAGTCGCTCGAGCACGATAGCGCCACCAGGCGGCTTCAGCCGCCTGGCTTGATGCCGATGTATTCGCTCAACAGGCCTCCGCGCACGCGATGCTCGATGTCGGCAAAGCCGCTCGCCTTCAGCACACCGAGGATCCGGTCCGGCGGCACGCAGTTGGCGATCGTGTCCCAGTAGTACTTCATCAGCAGCTCGGCCTTGGCGCTCCCGGTGCTCAGCCGTGTGATCCGCGGCAGGACACTCTCGAAGTAGACGCGGAAGAATCGCTGCCCGAGCGTCGAGCGCGGCAGGGTGATCTCGAGGATCAGCACCCGGCCGCCCGGCTTCAAGACGCGCCGGCATTCGCGGAACGCCACACCGAGGTCGGCGACGTGGCGCAGCGCGTAGCCCATGCAGAGAAAGTCGAAGTGGTCGTTCGCGAACGGCAGCTCTTCGACGGTGCCCTGCACGAGCGGGACCGCGACGATCTTGCGAGCCTCGCGCAGCATGCCGACGCTCGGGTCGAGCCCGACGACGCTCCCGGGCTCGCGCAGAATGCGCGAGGCGCCCTGCGCGATCATGCCGGTGCCCGTCGCCACGTCGAGGAACTTCATGCCGACGCGAAGCCCGGATTGCAGCAGGACCCAGCGCCGGTAGTACCGTCCGGAGCCGAGCGAGCCGAGGCCGCACACGAAATCGTAATGCTCGGCGGCGTTGTCGAACAGGGCGTTGACGAAGGGACGCCGGTCGCTCTCGCTCTCGTAATATTTCTTGAGAACGGGATGCGGCACCGCGCGGCTGTCCGAAGCGTCGTACGGTTCAGGCACCTCGCGGGTCATGTCCCTGTCGCGCGCCTCCGCGTCGTCACAGTACGCGAGGCGGTCGGCCAAGGCAAATGAACCTGGGTCCATCGACGGGTCTTGCGAAGGTCCCGCCGCTCGCGCAGACTACGCACGAGATTCTTCCCAAAGGACGGGTGCCCATGCGTGTGACGGCGGCGGTTCTGTACGACGCGAAGAAGCCGGTCGTGGTCGAAGACGTCGAGCTGCTCGAGCCGGGTCCGCACGAGGTGCAGGTGCGGTGGGCGGCCAACGGCGTCTGTCACAGCGACCTGCACGTGATCACCGGTGACTACCCGCATCCCCTGCCCGTCGTGCTCGGCCATGAGGCGGCCGGCGTGGTCGAAAAGGTCGGCCCGGGAGTCGAGACGGTCGCCCCGGGCGATCACGTCTGCTCGAGCTACATCCCGTCGTGCGGTAAATGCTGGTACTGCATCGGCGGTCAGCCGACGATGTGCGCGCTCCGCGACAAGCCGCGCTGGTTCATGCTCGACGGCACGCCGCGCTTCAAGAAGGGCGCGCAGGCCCTTCATCATTTCCTGCAGGTCTCGGGCTATGCGACGCACTCGGTGCTCCCGGAGGAGAGCGTCATCCCGATCCGGAAAGACGCGCCGCTCGACGTCGTGTGCCTGGTGAGCTGCGGGGTGCTGGCCGGGGCGGGCCCCGTGTTCAATCGCGCCAAGGTGCCGCCGGGGGCCAGCGTGGCGGTCTTCGGCTGCGGCGGCGTCGGTCTCAACACGATCCAGGCCGCCCGTCTCGTCGGCGCCGGCAAGATCATCGCGGTCGACGTCATGAAGCAGAAGCTCGCCTGGGCCGAGGAGTTCGGCGCGACGCATGTCGTGGACGCGTCGCAGGAGGACCCGGTCGCGCGCGTCCAGGCGCTCTCCGGGCGGAGCGGCGTCGACTTCGCGTTCGAGGTGGTCGGCACGCAGCGCACGATGGAGCAGGCGCTGCTCTCGACCCACCGCGGCGGCACCTGCGTGGTGGTCGGCGTGTCGCCGGCGGGCACGCGCCTCTCGATCGATCCGTCGCTCTTGCTGCAGCAGCGCGTGCTCACCGGCAGCTCGTTCGGCGGCGGCCACCAGCGCACCGACGTCCCGATGCTGATCGATCTCTACATGAGCGGCAAGTACCGGCTCGACGAGCTCATCAGCCGCCGGCTGCCGCTCGGGGAGCTGAATCGCGCGTTCGACCTGATGCTGCAGGGCGAGGTCAAGCGGAGCGTGATCGTCTACTCGTAGCCGTGCCGGGACCGCCGGACATGACGAGCCTCGCCGACACGATGGCCTGAATGGACGGATCGTTCCTGACGTTTCTGGGCGTGTCGATCGTCGTCATCGTGGCGCCCGGGCCGGACACCGCGTTGACGATCAGAAATACCGTGCGCGGCGGACGGGCGCCGGGTATCGGCACCGCGCTCGGTGTTTCGGCGGGCCAGCTGATCTGGGCGCTCGCGACCGGCGTCGGGCTCGTGGCGGTGCTCCTGGCCTCCGAGCCCGTCTTTCGCGCGGTCAGGCTCGCCGGCGCCGCATACCTGGTCTGGCTCGGCCTGCACTCTGTGCGCGCCGCCGCGGCGGCGCGCCGTCCGGCGCCGACGGGCGAGACCGCCGGTGGGCGCCTCTCGTCGCGTGCTGCCTTCGTTCAGGGCATCGTGAACAATCTCGGGAATCCGAAGATGGCCGTCTTCTTCGCCAGCGTGCTGCCGCAGTTCACGACGCCCGGGCGCGGGATGGTCTCGGCGCTGGTGCTGCTCGGCATCGTGTTCTCGGCCGTGACGTTCGTGTGGCTTGCCGCCTATGCGATCGTGCTCTCGACGGCCGGTCGCCGGCTGCGAGCGTCACGCCTGCACCGCGCCGTCGAGGCCGTCTCCGGAGCGGCCTTGATTGGACTCGGTCTGAAGGTGGCCGCGGACGCCCGGTAGCCGACGCGAGCTTTCCAGGCTCAACGGCCGCACCCAGGTGACGCGCGCCCGCACGGACACGGGCACGATATCGGCCGGGCGGGATCGACGCACGAGCGTCGTGAGCTGGTCGTCGAATGCGTGGGCACGCTCGACGGAGAGACGTGCCCGTGAGAAGCCGTTGCGGGCATGGAAGGACTCGACGCGGCCGGTGCCGGTATGCGGCCCGGACCTCTTCGTCCCCGAACTGCGCGGCGTACTCGGCGTCGAGATGCCGCGGCTTGGCTGACGCCCTACTCACACAGCGACGTTGCCGTCTGGAGCCCACGCGCCGCGATACGGGCGCGTGGGCTCCGTCGGCGATCGATCGCAGATCCGATCAGCCGCTCTTCCCCATCGCGGCCGCGCGGCGCTTCAGCTCATCGGCCGGCACATCTTCCTTGTGGGTGCCGACGTGCCAGTGATGCCCGAACGGATCCTCGATGGTGCCCATCCGGTCGCCGTAGAACTTGTCCTCGACGGGCTGGAGGAGCTTGGCGCCCTCGGCCACGGCGGTCTTCACCGTCGCGTCCACGTCGTTGACATAGAGCATGATGCTCACGGCCGCGCCGCCAAAGGCTCCGGGCGCGCGCGCCCCCATCTCGAGGTGCTCGTCGGCCAGCATGATCATCGAATCACCGATGGTGATCTCGGCGTGTCCGACCTTGCCGTCGGGGCCGGGCATCCGCATGCGTTCGGTCGCGCCGAAGACCTGCTTGTAGTAGTCCAGGGCGCGCGCCGCGCCGTCGATGATCAGGTACGGGGTGACGCTGTGGTATCCCGCCGGAACCGGTTTCACCTTGCCGCCTTTGCTCATGTCTCACCTCCTGCGGTCCGTGGTCTTTTCGCTTCACGCCGCGCTCGCGGGGCTCTTCGGGAGCTCCGTCGAGCTCGGCTCACGTTCATCGTACGCCCTGGTGCGAGGGACCGTCACCGGCGCGTAGCAGAACACCCACGGACGACGCCGCGACGCGGCGAGACACGGAGAACGGCGCTAGCCCACGACGGCAGCGTTTTCGGCGGGATCGCCCGAGATCGTCGTACGCTGCATCAATCGTTTGTAGCGCACGCTGTCGTAGGGGGTGGCGCGGTGCAGCACGCTGCGGTTGTCCCACACGACCAAATCCCCCTCCCGCCACTCGTGACGGTAGACGAACGCGGGCCGCGTGGCGTGATCCAGAAGCTCCGTCAACAGCGCGCGACCCTCCGCGATCGGCATGCCCTCGATGTGCGAGGCGTGAGCGCCCATGAAGAGCGCTCGCCGCCCGTTGACCGGATTCGCGCGCACCAGCGGATGGCGGACCGGGGGATACTCCGCGCGCTCGCGCTCGGTGAAGAATCCGGGCCGAACCTGGTCCCGCGACCACGCGAAGTCGTGAACAACCACGAGCGTCTCGATCCGCCGCTTCGTGGCCTCCGGCAGCGCCGCGTAGCCAGCACGCATGCCGGCGAACTCGGTGGCGCCGCCCTCCGGCGGGATGATCCGCGCCGAGAGCAGCGAGCAGAGCGCCGGCACGGTCTTGAACGAGCTGTCGCTGTGCCACAGCATGTTCGCGAGCTGGTAGACCATCCGCCGATCGTCCTGCGGGATCACCTCGCCGGTCTTGATGTCGAGATTCGACTGGCGCGCGAAGGGCGTTCCGGCGGCCGGATTCATGCTGCGGGTGACCTCCAGGTTTCCGAATCGCCGGCTGAACGCGATCTGGCTCTCGTCGTCGAGCGCCTGGCCGCGAAAGACCAGGACCGAATGCTCCTCGAAGGCCCCGCGAATGTCGGCCCACGTCCGCTCGTCGAGCGCGCGAGTGATATCGGCGCCGTCGAGCTGCGCCGCGAACACCGGGGTGAGTCGGGTCACGACGATCTCAGCCATCGGCGTTGTCCTCGCTCCATCGACTCGCGGCGATGATCTCGGCGGTCAGCGCGAAGTGGTCGCCGAGCGCTTGGACCGCGCCCTCGGCATCGCGCCCGAGAACCAATCGCGCGATCGCCGTATGCTCGGCGGCGATGTCTCGCGGTCTCACCCCGTACGCGAGAAAGCGGTAGCGCTCCGATTGATCGGAGAGCGTGTCGCGCAGGCGAAGCAGCCACGCGGACCCGCAGGCCGACACCAGCGCCAGATGAAACCGGTGATGCAGCGCCCGCCAGTGCTCGAATTGCGGCCCGGCGTCCCCGGCACGCGGAAGCGGCGCGGCCATCAACCGCTCGTTGGCCTCCCGAACCTCCAGCTCCCAGCGCGAGTCACCGAACTCGATCGATCGGCGCACCGCCAGGGCTTCGAGGTCGACGCGCGTCCGCGTGAGATCGCGCAGCTGGTCGGCCGACACCGGGCTCACGTGAAATCCGCGCTGGTCCTCCGACGTCACCAGACCTTCCGCGGCCAGCCGCGACAGCGCCTCGCGCACCGCGCTGAGACTCACGGTGAAGCGTCGGGCCAGTCCGGCGATCAGGAGCTTCTCGTCGGGCTTCAGCCGGCAGGACAGGATCTCGGCGCGCAGCCTCGTGAACACGGCGGTCGTCAGGCTCCGGACCGGCCGGCCGTCGTGGGTTTGCCCGGCGAGCAGGCCGTGGCGCGACACCGAGCGAACGGTCGTAGCTCGACGCATGTTGGTTACGACTCGGCGCGACTATAGCGCCCGCCGGAATCCGCCACAAGAAAAAATCGATTTTCGATGACAAGCCTGGAGGCGCGTGGTATCTGGACCTCGTGATCATCCACCTCAACTTCTTGCCGAAGCCCGGTGAGACCGGAGCCGGCGACGTACTCGAAGCACTGTTCGCTCTGCTCGATCAGCGGCGGCTCGACCCGGAAATGTTGCCGCACCTTCGCCTGCACCTCGACTGGATCCAGTACAAGGCGAACTTCCGCGAGCCCGTCACGATGCGCCACGCCGCGGACGCTCGGGGCGAGCGGATGGCGCTCGCGGAGCTGGCGGTCGATTTGCGCAGGGCTCCCCGAGAGGGCTTGATCGACGCGCTGGCCGAGGCCATGGCAACCAGCGCGTCGCCGGCCTCCGTCGGCGGCCCCGAGCATGACGCCGGCGGCAAGGTCATCGTCGACGACTGGGCGCCGCTCGGCGAGAGCTCGATCTGGCAGTTCAATCGGCTGTTCTGGCAGCGCCTCGCGGATTGGGAGCGTCAGTCCGGGCGCGGATTCGAGGCCGCCTTGCCGAGCGGCCGGTCCGACGCCAACGATCCGGCCGCGGTCGCCGATGCGGTCGCCGACTTCTGGACGCTGCTCGTCGAGCTCGACAAGCGGGGCCAGCTGCCGGCGGAGATCTTCGCGCTCGAGATCGGCGTCGGCTCGGGCACGCGCGCGGGTCTGTGGCTCGATCGCTTCAAGGCGATCGACGAGGCGCGAGCGACCGGGTTCTATCCGCGGCTTCGCTTCCTGCTGGCCGACTATTCCCTGCCGACGCTCGACCGCGCGATGAGCGCGGTCACCGCGCACCGGGACGTCGTGAGCATGATCGCCACCGATGCGCTCAATCCGCTTCGCGCCCTGTCGTTCCTGCGCTACAAGATTCTTTACGTCCACCTGACCAACGTCTACGACAACCTGCCCGTCGACGAGCTCGTCCGACGCGACGGCCAGCTCTACCTCGTCGAGACGCGCGCGTACCTGCCGGCAGCGGTGGCGCGCACGATTGCCGAGGTCCACGGTGTCGGTGCCGCCCAGCTGCGCCCGACGATCGCACGCCTGCTCGAAACCGGCCCAGATCTCTTTGGCGATCGCGAGCGCGGCGTCGCCTTCTGGCGGGCCCTTTGGGACGGCCTCTGTCTCGAGGAGCGCCTGCGCCTCCTCGAGGGCACCGCCGACGTCCCGCTGCCGCCGGGGCTTCACGGCGACGATCTCGACGAGCTACTCGCGACCGCGCCGGCCGACATCCGCTTCCACATCTCGCGCGGGGCTGTGGAGAGCTTCGTCAACACGGTTCCCCTGCTGCATCCGCGCGGCTATCTGCAGGTGCAGGACATCTTCGTAGCCACCATGGACGAATACCGTCAAGGATTCCGGGGCCCGGGTAAGCTGGATGGCTCTGTGGTGAACTGGGTCAACGGCGCCCTGCTGCGCGCCGTCGGGGCGCGAACCGGCTACGACGTCCACTTCGCGCCCTTTCGCTATCGCGCGGGGTCGCGCACGAGCATTCTCTACACGACACTCCGCGAGTGAGGCAGACCATGGCAGCGCAATACCTTCCTACCGCCGTCGTCGGCAGCTACTCGATGCCCGCCTGGCTCGAGCGCGCGAAGAACGACTTCCTCCGGCGACGCATCACCGCCCACGACCTCGACGAGATGCACGACGCAGCCGTGAAGGCGGCGATCAAGGACCAGGAGATCGCTGGGCTCGACGTCGTCTCCGACGGCGAGCTGCGCCGCGACAACATGATCGACTATTTCACGACGCGGCTGCCCGGCGTCGAGATCGACCGCGGCTCGAAGGCTTCGTACTACGACTTCTACGAGACCGTCGTCCGCAATCGCATGCCGATGGCTCCGCTGGGGCTCGTCGAGCACTTCCGCTTTCTCCGCCGGTTCACCGACCGGCGGACGAAGTTCTCGGTCACCGGGCCGCATTCGCTGGTCAAGCGGATCCGCAACCAGTACTACCAGACGGAAGAGGCGTTCGCGGTCGAGATTGCGCGCATCATGAACCTCGAGCTGCGCGAGCTGGTGCGCGCCGGTGCCGAGCAGATCCAGATCGACGAGCCCTACTACTCGGGATTTCCCGAGGATCTGCGGTGGGGCGTGCGCGCGATCAACGCGCTCGTGGAAGGGGTCGACGCGCGCCTGAGTCTCCACGTCTGCTACGGGAACCGGTACGGCAAGCCGTCGTGGGAGGGCAGTTATCGTTATTTGTTCCCGGCGGTCCTCGAGGCTCGGATCCATCAGCTCACGCTCGAGTTCGCGCGACGGGGCAGCGAGGACCTCCGGCTCTTCAAGGAATTCGACGCGCCGTTCACGCTGGGCCTCGGCGTGGTCGACGTGAAGACTCACGACGTCGAGACCGCCGCGGTCGTGGCCGAGCGGATTCGCGAAGCCCTCGCGATCCTTCCGGTCGACCGCCTGTCCGTCAATCCCGACTGTGGCCTCTTGCATCTGCCCCGCGAGGTCGCGTTTGCCAAGCTCGGCGCC
>CAYVHH010000408.1:0-8395 GCA_964450175.1 uncultured bacterium
CTACGTCGCCCAGCGGCTCGGGATCGCGGTCCTGACGTTGCTCGGGATGTCGATGGTGATCTTCGTCTTGTTGCGGCTGGCGCCGGGCGACATCGTCGACATCCTGTTCTCCACCGCCGGCTACGTCAGCCCGTCCGAGAAGCAGGCGATCATGAAGGAGCTCGGGATGGACCGGCCGTACTGGGTCCAGTACCTCGACTGGCTCCGCCAGATCCTCACCGGCGACCTCGGCAAGTCCTACCGGTACGACCAGCCCGCGTGGCAGATCATTCGGCCGCTGCTGCCGGTGACGCTCGAGCTGGCGGCGCTCTCGATGGTGTTCGCGGTGCTCCTCGGCGTGCCGACCGGCGTCGTCAGCGCCGTGCGGCAGGACACGACCCTCGACTACGCCCTGCGCGTGTTCAGCCTGGCCGGGCTCTCGATGCCGGCCTTCTGGCTGGGCATGGTGATCATCCTGACGCTCGTCTCCTGGTTCGGCTGGATCCCGCCGATCACGTACGTGTCGCCGATGAAGGATCTGAAGCTCCACGCGATCCAGTTCCTTCTGCCGGCCCTCGCGGTCGGCTATCGTTCCTCGGCGCTCATCATGCGTATCACACGCTCGTCGCTCCTCGAGGTCATGCGTGAGGACTACATCCGGACGGCCTGGGCCAAGGGCCAGACCGGGCGCATCGTCGTCTGGCGTCACGCGCTCAAGAACGCGCTGCTGCCGGTCGTCACCGTCATCGGCATCGAGTTCGCGTTTCTCATCGGCGGGCTCGTGGTCACCGAGACCGTCTTCAACTTGCCCGGCGTTGCCCGGTTCCTGGTCCAGGCGATCCTGTGGCGCGACTATCCCGTGGTGCAGAACCTGGTCATGTTCACCGCGATCGTCGTGATCCTCTCGAACCTGATCGTCGACATGCTGTACGGCGTCCTCGACCCGAGAGTGCGCTATGGCAGTTAGGCCCGCCGCCATCGCCGTCCCCGCCGGAGCCCGCGCGCGCTCCGGAGCGTGGACCGTGATCGCGCGATTCGCCCGGAAGAAGCCGCTCGGCGCCGCCGGCGGCGCGCTGATGCTGCTGATGCTGATCACCGCGCTCTTCGCCGAGCTCTTGCAGACGCACGACCCGATCGCCACCAACGCGGCCTACACGCTCGGCCCGCCGAATCTCGAGCATCTGCTCGGCACCGATCATCTCGGGCGCGACATCTACTCCCGGATCGTTCACGGTGCGCGCGTCTCGCTGGTGGTCGGCGTCGCCTCCACGCTCCTGGGCTCGGTCCTCGGCGGCGTCATCGGGCTCCTGTCCGGCTACGTCGGCGGCAAGACTGATCTAGTGACCCAGCGGCTTCTCGACATCCTCCAGGGCCTGCCGCTGCTGGTCCTGGCGCTCGTGATGGCGGCCGCCCTCGGCCCGTCGATACAGAACGTGGTCATCGCCATCTCGATCCCGATCATCCCGCGGGCGGCGCGCGTGATCCGCTCGAGCGTGCTCTCGATCCGCGAGATGCAGTACATCGAGGCGGCGCGCTCGCTGGGCGTTCAGCACCTGCGCATCGCGTTCCGTCACATCCTGCCCAACACGATCGGCCCGTTCATCGTGCTGTGCACGGCGCAGCTGGGGAGCGCGATCCTCGTCGAGGCGACCCTGTCCTACCTCGGGCTCGGCGCGCCCGAGCCGTACCCGTCGTGGGGACGCATGCTGTCGGTCTCCGCCGCCGAGTACGCGCAGAAGGCGCCACACCTCGTGCTCTTCCCGGGGATTGCGATCAGCCTCGCCGTCTTCGGCTCGAACCTGCTCGGCGACGCGCTTCGCGACACGCTCGACCCTCGACTCCGCGGAAGCTGACGCGAACTAAGGAGAGGCGCACATGGCTGACACGAGGCTCGCGTGGCTGCCGGCGACCGCGCTGGCGGCGATGATCAAGAAGAAGAAGGTGTCGCCGGTCGAGGTCGTCGACGGGGTGCTCGACCGCATCGAGAAGATCAATCCTCGGCTCAACGCGTTCGTGACCCTGACGGCCGACGCCGCGCGGCGCGAGGCGAAGGCCGCCGAGCGGGCGCTCGGCAAGCGCAGCGCGCGGCTGGGTCCGCTGCACGGCGTGCCCTTCTCGGTGAAGGACCTGGTGACCACCAGGGGCGTGCGGACGACGTTCGGCACACCGTTCTATCGCGACAACGTCCCGACCGAGGATGCGCCGATGGTCGAGCGCATGAAGGCCGCCGGCGGGATCATGCTCGGCAAGACCAACACGCCGACCTTCGGCTGGATCGGCGCCACGCACAACCTCGTCTTCGGGATCTCGCGCAATCCGTGGAATCTCGAGCGGACACCGGGCGGCTCGAGCGGTGGCGCCTCCGCGGCGGCGGCCGCCGGTCTCGGCCCCCTACACATCGGCACCGACGGCGGCGGCTCGATCCGCATCCCCGCGTCGTGCGCCGGCATCTTCGGCCACAAGCCCTCGTACGGGCGCATCCCGACGCATCCGGCCAGCGGCGCCTGGAGCCTCTCGCACATCGGCCCGCTGACGCGCACCGTCGCCGACGCTGCGCTGATGCTCACCGTGTGCGCCGGTCCCGACGAGCGCGATCAGTACTCGTTGCCCGCCTCGGGCGAGGACTATCTCAAATCGATGCGCGGCGGCGTGAAGGGGCTGCGGATCGCCTACACAGACGACCTCGGCTTCGTGGAAGCGGTCGATCCGGAGGTGCGCGCGTCGTGCGCCAGGGCCGCGCGGGCGTTTCGCGAGCTCGGCGGCAAGGTCGAAGAGGTCAAGCCGGGCTGGCCGTCGCCGCGCGAGGCGTGGGGCGAGATCTTCTGCGGCGGCATCGCGACGCGCATGGCGCCGTACGTCGATCGGCCGAGCGACATCGAGCCCGGGCTCCTGCGGATCATCGAGGCGACGCTCAAGAATCCGCCGTCGAGGTACGTGCAGGCGTGGTTCGATCGTCTCGCCTGGTGGCAGCACCCGCGCGCGTTCTTCGAGAAGTACGATCTCCTGCTGACGCCCACGATCGCGTGTCCGCCGTTCAAGGTGGGACTCGACAATCCGACCGAGATCGCGGGGAAGCCGGTCGAGGCGTACGCGTGGATCCCGTTCACGTATCCGTTCAACCTGACGGGCCAGCCGGCCGCGTCGGTGCCGTGCGGATTCACGAAGGACGGTCTGCCGATCGGGCTGCAGATCGTCGGCCGGCGCTTCGACGACTCGACCGTGCTGCGCGCCTCGGCGGCTTTCGAGCGCGCGCGTCCGTGGGCCCAGCACCGTCCCGTGCTGGAGTAGGCGATGGAGCGGCTGCTGTTCATCGTGTCGCAGAGTCGGCGAGAGCTCTACGAATCCCTCCGTGTGGTGCTCGGGCAGGAGCGGGACGTCGAGGTGATCCTCGATCGTCGCGTCGTGAAGCGTCGGCGGCACGAAGTGCCCCCGGCGACCGAGCGCCGCCGGTATGGCCGCCGCGCGCGGCCGCTCGAAGATTCCGAGATGCTGACGCGCGGCTGGACGGTCGTCCGTCTGCCGTAGACCAGGCGCGGGCGCTCGCACGCTTCGCGAGCGTCCCGGCACTGTCTTCCACTCGGGACATTGACTGCCCGCAAGGGCGGGCCGACGCTGGCTCTCGTGCACCTCACGGATCTGCTCGTCGCCATCGCCGTCTTCGGCGTCGTCTCGGCCGGAATGCTCACCGTGCTCCAGGAAAGCCTCCGCGTCTATGCGATCGGCGCGGCGCGCGTCGAATCCCAGCAGAGCGCGCGAATCGCTGTCGAGCGCCTGGCCGGCGAGATCAGGACCGCCGGTCTCGGTCCGCGCCCCGCGTCGTTCGCGGCGATCGCCGCCGCCGAGCCGTCACGCATCGTGCTGCATCACGATCTCGACGGCGACGGAGTCATCGCGGGCTCCGGTGAAGTGATCACGTGGCGGTTGGTCGGGGCCACCTTGCGCCGCGAGGCCGGCGGCGGCGCTCAGCCGATCGTCGATGGGGTCCGACGATTCACGCTCGAATATCTGGACGCTTCGGGCAACACCGTGACGGTCGCCGATGAGGTGCGCGCGGTCGTGATCACGCTCGTCACCGAAGCGGCGTGGGATCTCGCCGATCGCTCGGTCGCGACCACGTTCGTGACGCGCGTGCGATTACGGAATCGTTGAGCGAACAGTCAGGGATCCGCACACCGCGTCGATGATCGCTCGGTAGAGCTCGCGTGTCGACGAACGAGCCCGAGGGCCGGCGCGTCATTCCCTCCTCGCCGGGCTCGATCGGGCTGGTTTTCGCCCCGTCTGCAGGCGCTCGGCCCGGGCCCGGCCTGTAGCCGGCCCACCCCAGTTTCCCCGGTTATCCGGCTCTCCCGGGTCCACCCACCATTCCGGGGGTTAAAGTGGGTTGGCTGACACCACAGGTCGTCAGGGGATCCTGAGGCTAATTATGCTCAAAATCGTCTCTTTTACCCTTGACAGGGGGTTTGGGCTAACGCTAATCTCCCATTTCAAGTGGGGCAAAGTGGGATGAAGGCTTAGACAGAGATCGGCGAATTCCGGATATGTTTAGAGGACGCTACCAGCACACGATCGATCCGAAGGGGCGCCTGAGCGTGCCGGCGAAATTCCGGGACACGCTCGCGCAGTACGACGGCGCGCTGGTCGTCGTCCCGAATGATTACTGCCTCGAGGTGCATCCGCTGGAGGAGTGGCAGCGCATCGAAACGAAGCTGCGCGAGCAGTCGATCTTCAATCCCGAGGTGCGTGAGCTCGGCCGGCTCTACATCTCGCGGGCGAAGGACGCGACGCTCGACGCGGCCGGGCGCGTGCTCATCCCGCCGGACGTGCGCGAGCAGGCGGGACTCTCGAAGGAGGTCACGCTCGTGGGCGGGGGGCTGCCCCAGTTCGAGGTGTGGGACCGCAGCCGGTTCGACGAGTACGAGCGCACACGCGCCGAACGGCTGCCGACGTTGTTCGAAAGGCTATCGGGCCTGGGAGTGTAGCGGTTCACGTTCCGGTGCTCGTCGATGAGGTCGTGTTTCTCTTGCGACCGCGCGACGAGGGGTGGGTGATCGATGCGACGGTGGGTTTGGGCGGGCATGCCGAGGCGATCTTGAGCGCCAGCGCCAGCTCCGTGCGCCTGCTCGGCCTCGACACGGACGCCGCGGCGCTCGCGCAGGCGCGCGAGCGCCTGGCGCCGTTCGGCGACCGCGTCGTCCTGGCTCACTCGAGCTTCGGTCGTCTGGACGAAGCAGCCGCCGAGCGCGGCGTCGACCGCGCCCGCTCGATTCTCATGGATCTGGGCGTGTCGTCGTGGCAGCTCGAGCAGTCGGGGCGCGGGTTCTCGTTCCAGGGCGACGAGCCGCTCGACATGCGGCTGGATCCCTCGAGCGGCGAGCCGGCGAGCAGGCTCCTGAACCACTTCCCGGAGGCGGAGCTGGCGCGGATCATCTTCGAGTACGGCGAGGAGCCGCACGCGCGGCGGATCGCGCGGGCCATCGTCCGCCGCCGCCCCCTGGCGCGGACGGGCGACCTCGTGGCGGCGGTTCGAGGCGCGGTGCCTCGCGCGGCATGGCCGCGCCGCTTGCACGTCGCCACCCGGACCTTCCAGGCGATCCGCATGGCGGTCAACGACGAGCCCGGCGCGCTCCGAAACGCGCTGGCGCAGGCGCCCGCTCTCCTGACGGCCGGCGGCCGTCTGGGCGTCATCTCGTTTCATTCGGGCGAAGATCGCATCGTGAAGCAGACGTTCCGAGCTCTGGAGCCGGCGGGATTCGCCGAGCTCGAGCCGTCGCCGCGTCAGCCCAGCGACGACGAGGTGCGGGCCAATCCCCGCGCCAGGAGCGCGAAGCTGCGCGTGCTGGAGCGGCTCTCATGAAGAAGAAGGACCAGCGGCTTCATCGCGAAGCGGATCCGCGCGTGCGGCGCTCGCTCGTGGTGGCCTTCGCCACCTCGGCATTGCTCGTGGCCGGTGCCCTCACAGTGGTCGGCATCCGGGTCGAGCAGGTGCACATCGCCTATCGGCTCGATGCCATCAAGACCGAGCGCGGGCGCGCCGAGGATCGGATCCGGCAGCTCGAGATCGAGGTGGCGACGCTGCGCTCCCCGAGCCGCATCGAGGCGCGCGCCCGGCAGATCGGCCTGGTGGCGGCGGGACGGGATCAGATCCGGCTCGCGAAAGAGTACGTGGCCGGCGGCACCGGCCTGGCGGCCGACACGACTCGGGCGGCGTCGCTCCGCGGCACGAGGCCGCCCGCTCAGTGAGGGATGCGGCCGTCCGGACGCGCGTCCTCATGCTGGCGGCGATCCTCGCCCTCGCGTTCGGCGGCCTCGTCGGTCGCCTCGGCTGGCTGATGGTGGTCAAGCACGGCGAGCTCACCCAGCTCGCCGAGCGTCAATACTCCCGCACGGTCGTCCTCTACGCGCAGCGCGGCCCGATCGTCGACCGTCAGGGCGGAGCCCTCGCGACGTCGACCGCGACCGAGTCGCTCTTCGTTCAGCCGCGGAGCGTCGGCGACCCGGTCCGCGTGGCCACGCGCCTGGCGCCGATCCTCGGCCAGCCGCAGTCCGAGGTCCACGGCGCGTTGACCAGCACCCGGTCGTTCGTGTGGCTGCGCCGGCGGCTTCCGCCCACGGTGGCCGAGCAGGTGCGAGCGCTGCGCGAGCCCGGGCTCGGCTTTCTCCCGGAGCCGCTCCGCCTCTATCCCAACCGCGAGCTGGGCGCGCACGTGCTCGGCTTCGAGGGCGCCGAGGGCGGGCTCGAGGGTGTCGAGCGCGCCTTCAACGCCGATCTCGCCGGCCAGCCGGGTAAGGCGATCGTGGGCCGCGACGCGCTCGGGCGCGAGGTCGCGGCGCCCCACGTGCTCCAGCAGCCACAGCCCGGCCACGGCGTGATGCTGACGATCGACAAAACGATCCAGTACATCGCCGAGCGCGAGATCGACGCGGCTTATCGGCGGACTCACTCGAAGGCCGCGATGGCGGTCGTCCTGGATCCGCGCACCGGCGAAATCCTGGCGATGGCGATGCGCCCGACGTTCAACCCGAACACGTTCCTGGACGTGCCGTCGTCGGACTACTGGCGTAACCGCGCCGTCACCGATCCCTTCGAGCCGGGCTCGACGTTCAAGGTCATCATGGCCGCGGCGGCGCTCGAGGAGGGGGTCGTCCGGCCCGACGACCGTATCTTCGCCGAGAACGGCGCGATCACGCTGGCCGGGACTACGATCCGCGACTGGAAGAAGTACGGCTGGCTCACCTTCGCCGAGGTGCTGCAGAACTCGTCCAACGTCGGCTCGATCAAGGTCGGGCTGTCGCTCGGCCGCGATCGCTACTACCGCTACATGAAGGCGTTCGGCTTCGGCGCGCCGACCGGCGTCGGCCTCGCCGGCGAGAGCCGCGGGCTCCTGCGCGAGCCGCAGCGCTGGTCGCTCCTGTCGCTGCCGACGATGTCCATCGGCCAGGAAATCTCGGTGACGGCCCTGCAGCTGGTGACGGCGTTCGGCGCCATCGCGAACGGCGGCACCCTCATGCAGCCCCGCCTCGTCCGCTCGACCTTCGACGCCGACGGCCAGGAGACGCGGCGCTTCGAAGCCAAGGCGCTGCGGCAAGTCATCTCGCCGACCACGGCGCGGACGCTCACGAATCTGATGACGGGCGTGGTCGAGTCGGGCACCGGACATTTCGCGGCGATCCCCGGGTACGCCGTCGCCGGCAAGACCGGCACGGCGCAGAAGCTCGACCCGTCGACCAAGCGCTACTCGCACGCGCCGGGCGTCCTGTCGTTCGTCGGCTTCGCGCCCGCCGACGAGCCGCGCTTCGTCATGCTGGTGGCGCTGGACGAGCCTCGCAACGAGAAGTGGGGTAGCGAGGCCGCGGCGCCCATCTTCAGCGCGATCGGCCGCGAGATCCTTCGCTATCTCGAGGTGCCGCCGCGCGACGTCCAGCCCGTGCAGATCGTCACGGGGCCGTCTGCCGAGCCGGTCGCCCCGCCGCGGACGCGGCTCGTGAGCACCGCGGAGGCGCGCGAGACGGACGGGACGCGGCGCATGCCCGACCTCGGCGGCAAGACCCTGCGGCAGGCGCTGGAAGCCCTGGAGCCCTTGCGTGTCGACGTGCGCCTCGCCGGCCAGGGGCGCGTCGTCCGTCAGCTGCCGGCCGCGGGCGATCCACTCGAGCCCGGGTCCGTCGCACGCCTCACGTTGACCGCATCGGGAGGTACCCGGTGACATGGCGGGTGCGGCCATGAGCGAGCTGCTCGCGGCGCTCCCCGAGAAACGCGTGATCGGCCAGCCACCGCGCTCGGTGTCGTCCATCGCGGGCGACTCGCGCAAGGTCGAGCCCGGCGGCTGCTTCGTCGCGGTGCCGGGGTTCAAGCAGGACGGGCGCCACTTCATCCCGGATGCCATCCGACGCGGCGCCGCGGTCGTCGTCACCGAGG
>CAYVHH010000409.1:0-4134 GCA_964450175.1 uncultured bacterium
GCCTTCGTCGCCAACGGAGCCCAGCCCTCGGAGATGTTCAGGGCCCTGCGCGACGACCTCGATTCGCCCTTCAACTTCCGGCCCGAGGACGTCTTCGGCGCCCCCGCCGGAAACATGATCCAGCTCTTCACACAGTTCGCCCGGCCGCTCCTCGGCGCGGTCGGCGCCACCATCCGCCGAGGGAGCCGCGCGACGCTCGCGTCGATGCTGGCGGACTTCCAGGCCCATCACCCTCCCGGCTTCTACTCGACCGAGCCCCTCGAGCGCGCGCTCTGCGCCCGATTCACGGCGCTCGGATACGCGCATCACTTCCGCGCGCTCCCGCGCGCGCTTTATGTGACCGGAGTGGACATCGATACGGCGGAGCGCCTCGTCTTCGGTGAGGACGAACTCGCCGAGGTCCATGTCTGTCGCGCGGTGGCGGCCTCGTCCGCTATCCCGATCTTCTTCGAGCCCATCCGCATCGGTGAGCGCGACGTTGTCGATGGTGCCGTCGTCGGTGCGCCGCCGATCCACGTCGCCGCCGAGCGCGGCGCTCGTCACATCGTCTACGTCAACCCGCTCGTACCGATCCGCAACGACCGCGGCAAGGTCTGCTTCCCACTCGAAGAGGGAGGCTGCAGTCGTCTGAGGGACAGGGGGATCGGTTGGATCGCGGATCAGACCTTGCGCATGCTCCTCGCCGCGAAGCTGCCGGCTGCGCTCGTGGCCGTTCAGGCGCGCTATCCCGGTCTGGTCGTCCAGAGCATCGCGCCATGCCCCGACGAGCTACCGATGTTCCTGCATCATGCCATGTCGTTCGACGCCCGCCGCGAGCTGCTCGACTACGGGTACGCCTGCGGGCAGCGCACGGCTCCGGCAGCTCCACCCTCGCCTTCAGCCCAGCGCGGCTTCGTTCTGTGATTTCACGTCGTATGCGCCATTGAGCGCGTCCCTGGGTTCGCTCTTCGATATTCACAAGACGGAAGGCGCAGCGCTGATCGCACTTACCGCGCTACGTCACAACGCTGTGGTGTCAGCGCCCAGGCTCTCGCCGCGACACTGCTGAGCGAGATCCCTCTCGGCACGGGCGCACGCTCGACGTCATCTGGACGACCGCGCTCGCGTGTAGCGCTCACGAGCTCGCGGAGCGTTTCAGCCCGCCAATCCGAATTTGGCCGGCCGGTGTAGTGCACTAACGATCGCAGTTGGCCGCACAACGACACCGTGTCGAAGGGAGAAAAAATGACACCACGAGCATCGCATGAAGGACTGACCAAGCCCGCAGGAGCCGTCATCGGTTGGGTTTCCTTGCTGGCGATCGGTCTCGCGACCCTTTCCACGCCCGCAAATGCTGAGCCGCCGTCTCGGCGCACCCATGCGGAGCAACCACCTCCGCCCTGCCACCCCAACCCGCGCGCAGCAGTCGACATGGAGATGGTGGCCAACCGGGATGACATCCGCCAGCTGCCGGCCCCCCTGAAGGAGCGGCTCGTTCAGCTGGCCCGGCGACCCCATAGCGTGTTGCCCGTGCAGGCGTTCAACGAGGCCGATCAGCCGAGCCAGCTGTTCCAATACTACCTCCTGGATACGGCCGGCTTCGAACCGAACGTGTTCACCACGAGCATCCCTGGCGTGAATGATGCTGCGCAGCTGTCGGTCACCGGGGCCGATTGCGGGCTGCCGACGATCGGTACCGTCCGCGTCGTCCTCGAACCGAAGCCTGGCCTGCCCACCGATCCCAATGATCCGCGCGCCTTCATCGATGTCTTCACCGACATCAATCCGCTGTTCGTCATCAACAACGAGAGCGGCTGGTACGAGGGATGGATGATCCACGATCTGACCGTACCGACGATCGCGTCGCCGCGGGCGGACGGCAGTGGGGCCGCGACGTTCGGCACGATCACGGCCGCCGACGCGGCCGCGCTGAAGGCCATGGGCACTGGCAACGACGTGCCAGGCAACATCTTCACGACTGACGGCCAGGCCGTGCACTTCCCGAGCGCGTCGGATCACTTCCCCGACGTGCAGACGAACGTCGTGCCGCTGCAGGAGAGCATGGGCGCGTACAACGCCATGCAGCAGAGCGACGTGCACGCCTACTGGGAGTTCAACTACCTCGGAACGAACTGGATCCATCCGCTCTACGAGCTGCCCTTCACGGGTGGCTTCCCCGACGCCTTCGGCCAGGCACCCGACACGTTCGAGGACGGCGAAATCGGCCAGTTCCAGTCCATCGTGCCCGGATCCGGACCGCGCGGAGTCGTCAACCTCGCCTCGGTGTTCGGCGACGACCCGAACCTGCCGCGGGACCCCGACAAGTTCGACGGCGACGTCGACGCGCAGCGGGAGTTCCGGCAGCGCGGCGTTCCGAGCGGGCTCGCCAACGAGGTCCTTCTGGACGTCTACGAGAGGCCGGCGTCGTTCGAGCCGAGCGTGACGAACCTCGAGCGCAGGCTCTTTGACGCGTACGCCGCCGAGGTCGCGCGAGTGGACCAGAACGGCGACGGCATCATCTCGGCCGTCGAAGGTGACATCGACACGGCGTCGGACGGCTTCGCGGACAACGCCCGCCTGTTCCTCCCGGCGACGGAATTCGATCGCTTCGCCGTGACGCGGGAGATCAACGACGGGTTGCTCGCGCCCCGCTTCGCTCCGAGCCAGCGCGCCTGGATCCTCACCGGCAGGCGCGTCGCCGTGAGCCCCGCGGTACCGGCGTCCGCCGGTCGCGACGCCGACGACCGCTGAGCACCGGGACGCCGTTCGCTCACTCACACCAAGAGGAGATTCCGCAATGCCAAGGACATCGACAATCGCCATCGTGTTCGCAGTCGCCGTCATATGCGTCGGCCTCTCGCTCCGAGTCACCGAGTCGGCCCATGCATCGAGCGCGAGCCAGCCGGATCAGGTCGTGCAATGGAACCAAACGCTGCTCCAGGTCCTCCAGACGCCGGGCGCCCAGCCGGCCACCGTCCATCCCACGCGCAGCATGGCGATCGTGCACCTGGCGATCTACGACGCGGTGAACGCGATCGTGGGCGGGCACGTGCCGTATCTCCCGTTGCACGCGCCGCGGAGCGCGTCGCCCGAGGCCGCCGCGGCGGCGGCGGCGCACACCGCCATGCTGTCGCTCTTCCCGAGCCAGCAGTCGGTGATCGATGCGAAGTTCCAGGACTCCCTCTCGCAGATCGGCACCGGTGCCCACGTCCGCCAGGGCATCCGCGTCGGGACGGAGGCCGCCAACGCCATCCTCGCTGCGCGCGCAGACGACGGGTCGGACAGCACCCCACCCGTGTTCGTGCCACAGGCGGGGCCGGGCGAGTACCAGCTCACGCCGCCGAATTTCAAGCCGCCCGTCTTCACGAACTGGTCCGACGTGCGGCCGTTCGCGCTCGAGACCGCTGACCAGTTCCGTCCGCCGCCCCCGCCAGCCGTGGCGAGCCCGCGCTATACGACCGACTTCGACGAGATCGAGTCGCTCGGCCAGAACAGCAGCACCACGCGGAGCGCCGAGCAGACCGACATCGGCCGCTTCTGGGGCGCCGCGCCGGTACAGAACGTGTGGAACCAGATCGCGCAGACAGCGGCCCTGTCGTTCAACAACAGCCTCGAGCAGAGCGCCCGCATGTTCGCCCTGCTCGAGACCAGCCTGGCCGACGGCGTGATCGCGCTCTACGACTCCAAGTACACGTACCACCGCTGGCGTCCTGTCACGGCGGTGCAGGCGGCCGACAACGACGGCAACCCGGACACGACGGGCGAGCCCACCTGGACCCCGCTTGCGGCGACGGCACTCGACCCGAGCTACGTCGGCGCGCATGCCGAGATCAGTCAGTCGGCGGCCACCACCCTACGCAATTTCTTCGGGACCGACCGCCTGGACTTCTCGCTCACGAATCCGAACGTGCCGGGCGTCGTGCGGACCTTCCAGAGCTTCTCGGCGGCCGCTGACGAGGCATCAGTGAGCCGCATCTACGCGGGCCAGCACTTCCGCTACGACGAGGATGCCGGGCAGGCGCTCGGCGACGAGATCGGTGATTTCATCTTCGACCGCATTCTCGGGCCCGTCCCTCATTTCCGATAGCGGTCCAGCCGGTGCTCGAGGCCCGGCCGCCGTCCGCTATTCACGCACGCTCGCCACGATCTGCCGGA
>CAYVHH010000410.1:0-12792 GCA_964450175.1 uncultured bacterium
CTGACGCGGGCTCACGGGCGGCATTACCAGAATGTCGCCGTCCCCTTTGGCCCTCACGGACACCCCCGCCAGGATCGTTCGATTCCACGCGTGATTTCGTAGCGATGATGCATCAAGCGCGCATGTCTTATGGACAAACGAGACCTTGACACTGAAATCAGAGGGTTCGAAGGTGGGCGCGTGTATCTGAGTTTCTTCGGGCTCGCCGAGAACCCGTTCAGCCTCGCCCCGGATCCTCGATTCCTGTTCATGGGCGCCTCCCACCGCGAGGCGCTCGCCCGGCTCGAGACGCGGAGAGGGGTCGCCGTCATCACCGGCGAGGCGGGAACCGGGAAGACCTCGTTGCTGCTGGCCCTCCGCGACCGGCTCGACGCCGAGACCGCGGTCGCCTATGTGTTCAACACGACCTTGCCCTTCGAAGGGATCGTCGAGTTCCTGCTCGAGGACCTCGGCATCGCCAAGCTCGAAGACTCGCCGGGGCGGCGACTCGCCGCGTTGAACAACTTCCTGAGCGAGCGGGAGCGGGCCGGGCAGAGCACCACCCTCATCGTCGACGAGGCGCAGAATCTCGACGTGCTCACGCTCGCGCAGCTCGGCATCCTCGCGGACGGCGAGAGCGCGACAACCGGCAGGCGACTGCAGATCGTGCTCGCGGGCCCACCGGAGCTCGAGGCGAAGCTCGAGCATCCGGACCTCCAGGATCTTCGGGATGCCATCGCGGACCGTTGCCGGATCGGGCCCCTCGACGCCGCAGAGGTCCGCGAGTACATCCGGACTCGCCTGCAGGTCGCCGGCGCGCCCGACACCGGTCTGTTCAGCACGCGGGCAATCGGCCGCATCACGCAGTATTCCGGCGGGCTTCCCCGGGTCATCAATATTCTCTGTGATCATTGCCTCCTCTTCGCGTACGCCGACCACAAGCGCCGGGTCGACCGACACATCGCCAATCGGGCGATCGCCTATCTGAGAAACGGTGCGCAGGCGCCGCGCGACATGTTCCCGAGCGGCGGCGCGAGCCTCGGCCGATGGCGGCGGGTGCTGGAAACCGTCGGGATCGCGCTCGTGAGCGCCCTGGCTGGATTCGCGCTCAGCCTGCTGGGCGGGCGACGCTGAGCGGCCTCTTCGTAGTCTCGATCGCAGCCGATCCGGTATAGTTGCCGCCGGAGGCTTCCCATGGCGACATATGCGCTCACGGAGAAAGCGGTCGTCCTCCGGTCCGAGGACGACGTCGCGGTCGCGAAGGCCGAGCTGCCGGCCGGCACCGTGCTCGAGGACGGCAGCCGCCGGATCGAAGTCCGCCAGGACATCAAGCCCGGCCACAAGGTGGCCCGCCGGGCCGTGGCGACCGGGGCCCCGGTCCGCCGTTACGGGCAGGTCATCGGCTTCGCTACGCAGGACATCGCGGTCGGCGACCACGTCCACACCCAGAACCTCGGCATCGGCGATCTGAGCGCGGATCGCTACGAGATCGGCGTGGACGTGCATCCGGTCGAGTTCTATCCGCCTGCCCAGATGCGCACCTTCGACGGCTACAAGCGCGACGATGGCCGCGTCGGCACGCGCAACTACGTCGCGGTCATCTCGGGGGTCAACTGCTCGGCGAGCGTGAGCCAGTTCGTCAAGGACCGCTTCCGCGACGTCTCGCGGGACTACCCGAACATCGACGGCGTCCTGGCCATCACGCACAAGTCCGGCTGCGGGACGAAGCTCTTCGGCGAGGACCACATGGCGCTCCAGCGCGTGCTGGCCGGCTACGCCAAGCATCCCAACGTGGCCGCGTACCTCCTGATCGGGCTCGGTTGCGAGACCAACCAGGCGGCGGTCATGGTCGAGCGCCAGCGCATGGCGGCGCCGGGTCATCCCGAGCGCAAGCCGACGATCATCAACATCCAGGAGGCGGGCGGGATCCGCAAGACGGTCGACCGCGCCTCGCAGGAAGTCGCCAAGCTCCTGCCGTTCGCCAACGAGGCGCGGCGTACCCCGCAGCCGATCTCGGAGCTGACCCTCGCCACCAACTGCGGCGGCTCCGACGCGAACTCCGGCATGACCGCCAACCCGGCGCTGGGCTGGGCGGTCGACGAGCTCGTCCGCTACGGCGGCACCGGCGTGCTCGCCGAGACGCCCGAGATCTACGGCGCCGAGCACCTGCTGATCCGGCGCGCGATCAACGAGGGGGTCGCCAAGAAGCTGATCGACCGCTACAAGTGGTGGGAGTGGTACTGCCGCGGGATCGAGGCGATGGACAACAACCCGGCGCCGGGCAACAAGGCCGGCGGGATCACCACGGTGTTCGAGAAGTCGCTCGGCGGCGTGACCAAGGGCGGGACGACGCCGATGATGGACGTCTTCCTCTACGGCGAGCCGATCACGACACGCGGCTTCGTGTTCATGGATACGCCGGGCCACGATCCGGTGTCGATCACCGGACTGGTCGCCGGGGGCTGCAACATCATCTGCTTCACGACCGGCCGCGGCTCGGTCTTCGGCTGCAAGCCCGTGCCGTCGATCAAGCTCGCGACCAACTCGCTGATGTACCGTCACATGGCGGAAGACATGGACATCAACTGCGGCGTCGTCCTCGAGGGCACGCCGATCGCGACGGTTGGCCGTCAGATCTTCGAAGAGGTGATCGCGGTCGCGTCGGGGAAGCGCTCGAAGAGCGAGCTCTCGGGCGTGGGTGAGGAAGAGTTCGCGCCCTGGATCATCGGCCCGGTGATGTGAGGCCGGCGATTGGACGCTCGCGGCCGGCGCGCCGCTCGGACGCCCCGCCGACGAGCTGAGACGCGAGCCGGCGTGCAGCGAGGCCGCCGGCCGCCGCGTACGCGATGGTGAGCCCGAGCGCCACCGCGGTCTCGACGCCGTTCGGGATGAGCGGCGCGTAGGCGGGCAGAGTCGAGAGAAACCACGCGTACGCGGCGAAGAGACTGACGCCGTAGACGATCGCCGCCCCTCCGGGACGCCGCCGGGGATCGGCCAGCGCCATCACGGCCGCCGGCACCAGCGGCAGCGCCAGGCGCAGCGCCCACGGTGGCGGCGGCACCGCCTGATTCTTTGCCGCGATCTCCCGGCCCACCGCGACCGGCGAGCCCGTGTCCTTCGCGACCGCCTCGTCGATGACCGATACGGGCTGAAGCATCGCGAACCCGCCGCGCGCGATCTGCTGGCCGGCGATCCCGAGCGCGAAGGACAGGCTCACCGCGAAGACCGGCGCCCACCGCAGCGCCGAGACCCGGGTCGTCGTCACGAGCGTCAGCGACAGGATCAACGCGGCGAGCATGGCGAAGCTGTGAAACAGGATGCCGCCGTACGAGTAGGCGAACAGCCACGCTGGATCCAGAGTGACGCGGACGCCTCCGTAGAGGAGCGCGCCGGCGACGACGAGCGCCGCGCGTCCGGCCCAGCTTCGAAGCGGGTACACCTCGATCGCGATCAGCAGGCAGCCGAGCGTGCTCACCGCCGAGCCGAACAGCGCCAGCAAGTGCGGCGGGCTCCAGAGCGTCACGTCGAGACCGAAGAGACGATGCCAGAGATCGTCGATCGGCGCCGCCAGCACCACGAGCACGAGACCGAGAGCGGCCAGACGGAACCCGCGCGTCGACGGCACACCGCGCCACCATTCGTAGGCGAGCACGCCCCAGCCGAGCGCCAGACCCACGACGACGCTCCCGTAGATCATCAGGTGAGGGGCGATCCAGAACGAGTCCCGGCCGATCGTCATGTGCCACTGGATATCCCAGCCCAGGCCCCACGCGCCCACGACCTTGGCGGCCAGCGCGCCCCAGAGCGCGGCGCGCCGGTAGCGGGGCGGAAGGTCGGCGCTCACGACTGCACGACCGTCACGATGAGGCCGATCGAGGCCAGGACGTTGCCCACGCGTACGCACTCGGCTTCCGCGCCGACCTTGACCACGGCGCGCCCGCTATTGTGCACCTGCCAGGCGAGCTCCCAGCCCTTGGCCTCGCTGCAGCCGATCGCCTTCTGGAGCTGCTTCACGACCTGTTCGAACGTGTGGCAGTCGCAGTTGTGGAGGATCGTCATCCACGGCGGGGCGACCGCTTCCTGGTCGACCTCTGCGACGTCTGATTCCGGTGTGGCCTTCTCGACCATCCCTTAGACTACCCCGCGCCTCCGGAATGCGCCCGCGCGCGTATCGACGGAGTGAGACCGTCGACCGGCGCGCGCGGGCGCTCGGAGCGGTCGGTCAATGCCCGGACAGCCCCGGGATCGGCGGAATGAAGGCGGGGATCCGTGAGATCGTGTGAACCTTCACGTCCGCGGCCCACGGCGAGTCGCCGGTGCCGTTGGTCAAGGTCGGCTGGGTCGGGTCGTCGAAGAGCCGCAGGTCGATCGCGAGGTTGGTCACGTAGAGAAAGGGCCCGCTGAACACGAGGCTCGCCGGGAAGAGGAGCCCGATCGGCGCGCCGTCATGGTCCAGGCCGTTGAAGTCGCCGAGCTTGGCGATGGTGCGTCCCGAGGGATTGATCACGACGATCTCGTCGGCCTGGTTCGCGGCGATCCACAGGTTGTCGTGCTCGTCGATGATGAGGCCGTCCGCGCCGTTGACCGAGTTCACGAAGACCGCCGGCGTCCCCGCGCTGCCGTTGGCGTTGACCGGAATCTTCACGACCGTATCGTCGCCGGTGTTGTTGACGAACAAGGTCGACTGGGCGCGATTGAACGCCAGCCCGTTGGCCCCGAAGCCGGGCACGCCCGTGGTCTTCAGCAGATCGCTCTGGACCCAGGTCGTGGCGGCGCCGCCGTGAGGCCCGATCTTGTAGACCGCGCCCGTGAACGAGGCCGAGACGTAGACGTTGCCGGCGCGGTCGAAGGTCAGGACGTTCAGGCCGGGCTGTTGCGGCCCCGAGAGATCCGAGAACAGCTGCGATGCGCCCGAGACCGGATCGACGGTAAGGACCTTCGAGGCGCCGAAGTCGAGCACCAGGAGCGCGCCGGTGTGCGGGTGAAACGCGAGGTCCAGCAGCAAGGTGCTCGAGCCGGCAACATTCACCTGTCTCAGGAGCCGGCCGTGCTGGCTGAAGACGAACATCTGGCCGTTTCCGGTCGGGGTTCCCTGGACGGCGAAGGTGGTGACGTAGACGTTACCGCGGTCGTCGAGGGTGATGCCTTCCGGGTGGGCCGCACCCGGGGGCAGAGTCGCGAACCGCGTCGCGGGCGTACGGAACCACGCGTCGGCGGGCGGAGCCAGGAACGCGACGGCGACCAGCACGGCGATCAGGACGCGGCTCACGAGCTTCATTGGCGTGACCTCCTGGAGCGATGGGGTGGATGGACGAGCAGGGACAGTATCACGACGCGGAGGCTTCAGGGCCGACGTCGCCGAGGACGCCGGCCGCGCGAAGGGCGGCGATGCGCTCAGGAGGATAGTGCAGCAGCTCGCGCAGGAGACGATCGGTGTGCTCGCCGAGCCCGGGGGCGGGTGCCGGTGCCGTGATCGCGCCGGGGGTCTTGATGGGCGAGGCGACCTCGCGCAGCACACCGAAGCGCGGGTGCATGACCTCGAGGATCATCTCGCGCTGGCGTACCTGCTCGTCGTCGAGCGCCTCCTGCATGGTGTTGACCGGCGCGCACGGAACGCTCCCGGACAGTCGGCCGAGCCATTCGCGCGTGGTCCGGGTGGCGAACCGCGGGGTGAGGATCTGGAGCAGTGCGTCCTTGTGGGCGAGTCGATCGGCGAACGTCGCGAACCGAAGGTCGGCCTTGAGATCCGGAAGCCCCAGCGCGTCCACGAGCGCCGTCCAGAACTTGTCCTTGTTGCAGAAGATCACGATCCAGCCGTCGCGCGTCCGGAAGTTCTGCGCGGGCACGAGCGTCTGATGGCCCGAATCGGCGACGCGCTCCGGCGCCCAGTCGCGGTTGAGTGACCAGATCGCGAAGTAGGACAGCATGCTGACGGCGGTGTCCAGCAAGGACACGTCGACGTCGCGTCCGACGCCCGTCCGCTGCGCGTCCCAGAGCCCGATCATGAGCCCGAGCATCGACGCGTAGCCGCCGGCGAAATCGATCACGGACACGCCGCATTTGCCGGGCGGCCCGTCGGGTTCGCCGGTCAGGGCCATGTAGCCGGCGTAGCCCTGCACGAGGTAGTCGTAGGCCGGCTCGGCGGCCCGGGGCCCCGTCCGGCCGAATCCCGAGAGCGAGCAGCAGACGATCGCGGGGTTCACGGCGCCGAGCGTGGCGTAGGTGAGCCCGAGCTTCTCGGGGAGGTCGCCGCGCAGGTTGTTGTAGACCGCGTGCGAGACCCGGGCCAGGTCGTGCAGGACACGAGCGGCTTCCGGCCGGCGCAGATCGAGCGTGATCGACTTCTTACCGCGGTTGAACGACTGGAAATAGAGCGAGTCGCGCTCGTCGCGGAACGGCGGCACGTAGCGCGCAATGTCGCCGCCCACCGTCGGGTCCTCGATCTTGATGACATCGGCCCCGAGATCGGCCAGGACCTGCGTCCCGAACGGTCCGGCGCCGAACTGGGACACGGTGAGGACGCGAAGCCCGGCCAGTGGCGGTCGGCTCATCGCCCGCCCCGCCGGACCCCGCCAGACGCGGCCGCGCTCAGAAGGCGCGCGATCTCGGCGCGGTCGGCGGCGTTGGTCGTCGGGGTCGAGGCCAGGCGCGCGGCGTCCCGGTAGTAGCGCTCCACCGGGAACTCGCTCGTGTAGCCGTACCCACCGTGGACTCGCATGGAGTCGAGCGTGACCTCGTACGCGATCTCCGACGCGTACACCTTCGCGATGAGACGACTCGCGGCGGCGGCGTCCGGCGCGGCGGCGGCGTATGTGAGCAGGCGCGCCGCCGTGATCCTGGTCGCCATGCCGGCGAGCGCGAGCTGGATCGCCTGATGCTGCGCGATCGGCTTCCCGAACGTCGTTCGCTGCTGAGAGTAGCGGAGGGCGGCCTCGAACGCCGCCTGCGCGAGCCCGACACCGATCGCGGCGACGCCCGGGCGCGCGAGCGCCAGGATCGCCGCGCTCGGCTGGACACCAGGCCCGCCGGCATCGGCGAGGAGATTCCGCGAGGGAACGCGGCACCCCTCGAACGCGATGCGACAGGCATCGAGACCTCGCAGCCCGAGCGTCGTAACCGGCGCACCGACACGGACGCCGGGCATCTCGGGCCCCGCGACGAGCCACACGGGGCCGCCGGGTGCGGTCACCTCCACCAGCACCACGCCCGCGTGCGCCGCGTGGTCGACCGGCGGCGTCTCGCCGTCGAGAATCCAGTCGTCGCCCGCGCGGGCGGCACGAACCCCGCTCGCGAGCGCCACCGCCCCGAACGTCTCCCCACGGGTCATCGCCGGCAGAAACCGTTCGCGCTGCTCGGCGGTGGCCGCACTCCCGATCGCGTGGGCGGCGAGGAAGTGCGCGAGCGCGATCGCGGCGAGGGCGGCCGAGCCGCGCGCGAGCTCCTCGATGATCAGCACGGTCGTTCGCGCATCGAGGCCGAGGCCTCCGTACCGCGGGTCGACGAGCGCGCCGAGGATTCCGAGCTCGCCGAGTCCCTTCACCAGGCCGGCCGGATGGGCATGGGCGACGTCGAGGGCCTGCGCCGCGGGGACGACGTGCTTGTCGACGAGCTGCCGGACCGCGAACACCATCTGCCGGACGTCCTCGGACTCTCCCTCGCGCGACGTGAGCGCGCCGAGGCGCTCGCCGTATCGCTCGAGCAAGCTCCGCGCGATGATGGTCCGCTGGATCTCGTTCGTGCCCTCACCGATGATCATGAGCGGCGTGTCGCGGTAGTAGCGCTCGACGTCGAGCGCGGCGAGCGCTCCGTCCGAGCCGTGCAGACGGAGCGCCTCGACGGCGACCTCCTGCGCCGACTCGGAGGCGAAGAGCTTCGCCATGCCCGCCTCGAGGTCGCACCGCTCGCCGCGGTCCTTCATCGCGGCGGCCCACGAGGTGAGGAGCCGTGCCGCCCTGAGCTTCGTCGCCATGTCGGCGAGCGCCGACGGGGGCTCGGTGCCGGCCAGATGAGCGAGCGTGTCGTCGTAGGCGGCCTGGGCGACGCCGACGGCGCGCGCCGCGATGTTGATCCGGCCGGCCTCGAGCCCGGCCATCACGTGCTTGAAGCCGCGCCCCTCGACGCCGCCCACCAGGTTCGCGGCCGGCACCACGCACTCGTCGAAGACCAGCTCCGCGGTGTCCACGCCCTTGTAGCCGAGCTTCGCGATCGACTTCACGACGCGGAAGCCCGGATGGCCCTTCTCGACGATGAAGCACGACATCCCGCGGTGCCGCGGCTCGGCCCTGGGATCCGTGAGCGCCAGGAGGGCCAGCGTGTTGCCCTCGCGCGCGTTCGTGATGAAGAGCTTGGTGCCGGTGATGAGGTAGTCGTCCCCGCGGCGGACGGCGACCGTGCGGATCGCTTGCACGTCCGTGCCGGCGTGCGGCTCGGTCAGCGCAAGACCGCCCCGCGCCTGGCCGCGCGCGAAGCGGGGGAGGAAGCGCTCGCGCTGCGCGTCGGTCCCGTGGCTCAGCACGATCAGCGCGGCCATCGTGTGGCTGTTGATGACGCCCGCCAGGGACATCCAGCCGCGGCACAGCTCCTCGATCACACGCGCGTACGTCGCCACGTCGAGCCCGAGGCCGCCGTAGGCGACCGGGACCAGCGAGCCGAACAGACCGAGCTCCCGCATGCGGGCGACCAGGTCGTGGGGATAGGCGTCCGCGTGCTCGAGCGCGGCGGCGGCGGGACGGACCTCGGAGTCGACGAATTCGCGCACCGCGCCGACCACGGGGTGGACCATGGGCGAACAGATACTACAATATGGACGCATGCCGCTCGACGACCTCGTCCTTGGTCTGCAGCGCACGCTCGATCGCCTGGTTCGCCGGCTCCGGCTCGGGCCGCCGCCGTCGCCGGGCCGCCGGCGTCTGCTCATCGTGCAGATCGACGGGCTCTCGCGCGCGGTCCTGGAGGAGGCGATCGCCCGGGGGCGCGCGCCGTTCCTGGCGCGACTGCTGCGGCGGCGGGGCTATCTCATGGCGCCGATGTGCGTCGGGCTCCCGACCTCGACGCCGGCGTTCCAGCTGGCCGCGATGTACGGCGTTCGCCCGGACATTCCGGGGTTCCACTACCACGACAAGCGCCGGAAGTCCGACGTCTACTTTCCGCGAGGCGGTGACGCGGCCCGCGTCGAGCGAACCCAGGCGGCAGGCCGCCGCGGGATCGTGAGCGGCGGCGGGACCTACGGATGCGTCTTCACAGGCGGCGCCGCCAGCAATCTGATGACCTTCGCGATGATGAAGCGCCCGACCGGTGCGGGGCTCATCCGTGCCGCCTCCAATCTGGTCGTGAACGCCTGGGTTCTCGTGAAGGGGACGATCGCCTCGACGGTCGAGGTCGTCCGCGTCTTGCTGCGGACGATCGCCGATCCCGTATCGGCAGCGTCGGGCAACTGGAAATGGCTGGCGATCAAGCTCGGAATCTCGGTCTGGCTGCGCGAGCTCTTCACCCTGGCGGCCGCCCGCGACATCTACGCCGGCGTCCCGGCGATCTACGTCAACTATCTCGACTACGACGTGGCCGGCCACGCCTGGGGCCCGCGACATCGCCGCGCCCTCCGGGCTCTGCGCCGCGTCGATGCCTCGATCCTTCGGCTGTGGCGGGTGCTCAGGCGGGTGCCGGAGTATCGCTACGACCTCTACGTGCTGTCCGATCACGGCCAGGCCGCGAGCCTGCCGTATCTCAAGGTGACCGGCGGCCGGCCGATCGAGCAGTCGCTCTTCGAGGATTTCTTCGATCCCGAGGGCGTCCGCGTGGTGTCCACGCCGGAGCGCAAGCGCAACGCTCTCGGCACCGGTATCGAGGCGCTCCGGGCGCAGCGAGCCCCCGGGTTCTTCCAGCGGTTCGTGAACTACCTCGAGCAGGACTTCCCCTGGGTGCTCGGAGGCACGCGCTCCGTTCGTGAGCGCGGCGGCATCCGGGTGATCGCCGCCGGTCCCAACGCCTTCGTCTACTTTCTCGAGACGGCGGAGCCGTGGACGCTCGAGCGGATCGAGGAGCGCTATCCCGCGCTCGCGACGCGCATCTCGGCGTCACCCGGTATCGGCATCGTCCTGGTGCGATCGGCGGCGGGTCCGCTCTGCTTCTGGCGGGGTGCGCGCTACGGGCTCGACGCGCTCGCCGAAGGTCCCTTTGCCGTGCGACCGGATCTCGAGCGGGTCGTCGAGGGGATCCGCGACCTGATGGCGATGCCGTCGGCGGGCGACCTCGTGATTTATGGAATCGACGCGCCGCAGGGTAATGTGTCGTTTGTGGCCGAGGTGGGGACGCATGCCGGTCCGTCGACCGACGAGATGCAGACGTTCCTGATCCATTCGCGTGACGTGACCGTGCCGACGCCGATCACGCACCCGATCCAGCTCTATCCGCACTTCGCGCGGTATCAGGCGGACGCGGCGTGAGGCATCTCACGGTCGTGAGCTACAACATCCACCGCGGGGTCGGGCTCGACCGCCGCCGCGACCTCGATCGGATCGCCGACGTGATCGGCGAGGTCGGCCCCGACGTCGTCGGGCTGCAGGAAGTGATTCGCGAGGGGAGCGGCGTTCCGGAGGCCGACCAGGCGGCCTACCTGGCGGCGCGGCTCGAGATGACGGAGCTCGTCATGGGCGAGACCCGCGTGCACGGCTCCGGGACGTACGGCAACGTCGTGCTCAGCCGCTTGCCGGTCCTCGGCTCGGGACGCTGCGATCTGAGCTACAGCATGCGCGAGCCGCGCGGCTGCGTGCGGGTCGACTTCGACGTCGACGGCATGCCGCTCCACGTCTTCAACTGCCACTTCGGTCTGGCGCTGCGCGAGCGCCGCGAACAGCTCGGGCTGCTCGGTGACTTCATCCGCGCGTCGGGACGCCTGGCCGGCCCGCGCGTGCTCCTGGGCGACTTCAACGAGTGGCACCGCGGGCCGGTGACGCGCGGGCTGCGGCGCGAGTTCTCCTCGCCGATGCGACGCCGGCGGACTCACCCGGCGATGTTCCCGCTCTTCGCGCTGGACCGGATCTACTGGGATGCCGAGCTGGAGGGCGAGGAGTTCAGCGTGCATCGGAGCCGGCTGGCTCGGGTGGCGTCGGACCATCTCCCCGTGGTCGCACGGCTGCGGCTGCGCCACCGGCCGCCGCGCCTGTCCCCGTACGTCGTCGGCGACGCGCTGCCGCCGGCCGAGTAAGCGCGCCGCGAGCCGGCGGGCTCAGTCCCGGCCGGCGAGCTCGACCGCCGCGAGCAGCAGCGTGCGGGCCCCGTACTCGATGTCGTCGATCGGCGTGAACTCCTCCTCGCAGTGGCTGCGGCCGTCGTGCGACGGCACGAAGACCATCCCGGTAGGCCCGATCGCCGCCATGTACTGGGCATCGTGGCCGGCACCCGACAGGATCCGGCGATGACGCGCGCCGGAGGCGTGCGCGGCCCGTTCGATCGTCTCCACGACACCGCGATCGAACGGCGTGTAGGGAACGCGCCAGTAGTTCTCGAGCTCGTAGCGCACGCCTTCGCGCTCGCACGCCGCGCGGACGATCGGCTCGAGCCGCGCCTGCGCCTGGTCGAGCGTCGCGTCCTTCGGATCACGCATGTCGATCGAGAGCGTCACCTTGCCGGGGATCGCGTTGACGATGTTCGGCGTCACCACGAGATTGCCGATCGTCGTCACCAGCTCCCCGCCGATCTCGCGCGCGATCCTCCGCACTCCCGCGACCACCTCCGCGGCGGCCACCAGGGCATCGTGGCGGATCCGCATCGGCGTCGGGCCGGCGTGGTCCTGCACGCCGTGGATCGTCAGGCGCGACCAGGCGATCGCGACGATGCCTTCGACGACCCCGACCGAGAGCCCTTCTTCCTCGAGGAACGGCCCCTGCTCGATGTGGAGCTCGAGGTACGCGCGGATGGGCCGCGGCACGCAGGGCTCGGGTCCCAGATAGCCGATCCGCTCGAGCTCGTCCACGAGCCGGATCCCGTCCTTGTCCCTGGCGTTGTATGCGTCCTCCAGGGCGATCTTGCCCGCCATGACACCGCTGGCGATCATCGCCGGCTGGAAGCGCGCCCCTTCCTCGTTGGTGAAGATCGCCAGGGTCACGGGATGACGCGTGCGGATCTTCTGGTCGTTGAGCGTCCGGATGACCTCGAGGCCGCAGAGCACGCCGAGCTGGCCGTCGTAGCGGCCGCCCGTCGGGACCGAGTCCACGTGAGAGCCCATCATCACCGGCGGCAGCGGCGCCGACCCCGGGCGCTGACCGAAGATGTTGCCCATCTGGTCGACGGTGACCGAGAGACCGGCCTCGCGCATGCGCGTGACCATCCAGTCGCGGCCGCGCTTGTCGTCGTCGGTGAGCGCCAGCCGGGTGAGCCCGCCGCGAGGGGTCTGACCGATCCGGCCGAGCTCCTGGATCGACTGCTCGAGGCGCTTGCTGTCGACATTCATCGTCTTCCTCCAGCCACGCGGGCTAAAGCCCTAGATAGGCGCGCTTGAGCCGATCGTCGCCGAGGAGCTCGCGGGCCGGGCCCTCCAGTACGAGACGCCCGCTTTCCAGGACGCACGCGCGATGGGCCAGGGTCAGCGCCTGGCGGACGTTCTGCTCGACCAGCAGCACCGTCACGCCCTGGCTGTTGATCGTCCGCACCGTCTCGAAGATCCGGGCCACCAGCACCGGCGCCAGCCCGAGCGTCGGCTCGTCGAGCATGAGAATCGTGGGACGCGCCATGAGCGCCCGGCCGATCGCGCACATCTGCTGCTCGCCGCCGGACAGGGAGCCGGCCAGCTGGGTCCTCCGCTCGCCGAGCACCGGG
>CAYVHH010000411.1:0-7087 GCA_964450175.1 uncultured bacterium
GACGTCTTCCTGCTGCAGAAGAGCTGCGCGGCCAACGCGAATCCTCAACAGTGCATCGCCGCCGGACTTCCGGCCCTTCTGGCCACGATCGCGCAGAACATGGAGACGATCCTCTTCACTCTTCGCGCGACCGGCTTCCGAGGGGTCTTGATGATCGTCAACTATTACTCGCTCGACTACAGCGATCTGGCTGGGACGAACGGCACGGAGCTTCTCAATCAGGCCATTTCCCAGTTCGCCCAGGCGAACGGCGCGGTGGTCGCGGATGTCTTCACGGCATTCCAAACCGTCGCCGCCTTCGCCGGTGGGAAGACCTGCAACGCTGGGCTGCTCAACGCCAGCCCGCAGAACCAGTTCATTTGCGACGTCCATCCCAGCCAGTCCGGCCAGAAGCTCTCGGCCAGACGGTTGCGAACACCTTTCGGGCGACGCGGGGAGCGGACGACTGACGGTGGAGTCCTGTCTCCCGCTCTCTTCGAGCTCATCAGGCCGTTCGGGGAGCCGAGCGATGCTCGGACTCCCCGGACGCTCGCTCACCCCTCGCTTGCCGATCGCCGCGGAGCAGGCGTTCCAGAACGGCGCGTAGTGTTGGCGTCGAAGCCTGCACGGTGAGAACGAAATGATCGCGCGCCGTGCGCGATCACGCAGGCCGAGTCGGCGTCGACGCTTCAGGTAGAATCCAGGTGAGGGGACGACGCGACGTGACGGCTCTGATCGATGCGATCTGAGCAGGACACGACCGTTCAGGCGACAGCGGTCGGTCGCCGGGTCCCTGACGACGCGTCTCAGGTGTTTACCCGATCGGAGCGGACACCACCGCTGCCGATCGCCGGAGCTACCCGCATCGTGGTGGCTCGCCGTCTTGAGGAGCTGACGGAGCATCGGGCCGCCCTCGAGGATCTGAGTGCCGATGCGCTCGAGCCCAACATCTTCTACGAGCCGCTCATGTTCGAGCCCGCCGTGCGTTATCTCGGCGTGGGCGGGCGGCTCGAGCTCGTCCTGGTATACCGATCCGACGGGCCGCGGCGCCGTGAGCAGCTTTGCGGCTTTTTTCCATTCGAGCGGGCCACGCGTTACGGGGGCCTGCCCGTCACGGCGCTCACGTCGTTCAAGCATCTTCACTGCTTCCTCACCACACCGCTCGTACGGCGACAGGGCGCGAGCGAGACGTTCTCGGCGGCCCTCGACTGGCTGACCAAGAAATCCGGCGCGACGCTGATCGAGCTCGGATCGATCGGCGCCGCCGGACCCGTGCACCAGCTCCTGCTCCGGGAGCTGCACGAGCGGCGGCGCCTGTTCTGGCTGCGTAACTGGTCGACCCGCGCATTCTTCGAGCCCGGCGCCGACGCCGAGAGCTATCTGCGCGGCGCCATCTCGGGGCTGGCGCTGAAGGAAGTCCGGCGAAAGACGCGGCGCCTCGGCGAGCAGGGCCGGCTCGTCTGGCGAGAGATCGAGCCCGGCGAGGATGCGCGCCCGTGGCTCGACGACTTCCTGCGGCTGGAAGCGAGCGGCTGGAAGGGGCGGGGCCGCAGCGCGCTGGCGTGTCGTGAGCCCGAGCGCGACTTTTTCGTCGCGGCGGCGACCGCCGCGCACGCTCGTGGGCGCCTGATGCTGCTGGGCCTGTTCCTCGACGATCGACCGCTCGCGCTCAAGTGCAACTTCATGACCGCCGACGGCGGCTACGCGTTCAAGATCGCCTTCGACGAGGACTATCGAGCGTTCTCGCCGGGCTTTCTGCTGGAGGTCGAGAACGTCCGGCGCCTGCATCGACGCGCGGACGTCCGCTGGATGGATTCGTGCGCGGACGCCCAGCACGCGATGATCAACCGGCTCTGGCCCGGCCGTCGCACGATGGCCACGGTTGTCTTCGGTACCGGCCGCGCGCCGGGCGATCTGCTGGTCTCGCTGATGCCGCTGCTCCGGTGGGGCCGGCGCCGGCTGGCCCGGCGATCGCGGGCGGGCGCGCGCGCCCTGAACCACGATGGAGATTGACGTGATCACAGGAGCCGCCACCGCATCCGTCGACGGCACAGCCCTACTCCAGATCGATCCGCACCGATTCCACGAGCGCTTTGATCGCCAGCCCTTCCTCGTCCGCCATCGGCTCACCGATCATCCGCTGTTCGCGCTCCCGCGCCTGATCGAGCTGTCGCGTGCGCTGCCCGAGGATCTGGTCGAGTACAACGCCGGCGACGTGCCGGTGAGCCTCGACCCGACGCGAACGCCCCGCACCGGGCTCTCGATCGAGGAGACGATCCGCCGGATCGAGGAGCGCCGGTCGTGGATGGTGTTCAAGAACGTCGAGCGGGACCCGGAATACCGCGCGCTGCTCGACACGTGCCTGGACCAGGTCCGCGAGCACTCCGAGCCGGCCTGGCCCGGGATGGGCCGCCGCGAAGGCTTCATCTTCGTCTCGTCGCCGGAGTCGGTGACGCCGTACCACATGGACCCCGAGCACAACTTCCTGTTGCAGGTTCGCGGGCAGAAGCGGGTCAGCCTGTTCGACGGCGAGGACCGCGAGCTCCTCACCGAGCGCGAGCTGGAGAAGTTCTACGCGCGCGGCCACCGCAACCTGGTCTTCGACGACGCGAACCAGCAGAAGGCGCAGGTCTTCGCGCTGGGCGCCGGGGACGGACTCTACTTTCCCGTGACCTGGCCGCACTGGGTCAAGAACGGCTCGCAGGTCTCGGTGTCGTTCAGCATCACGTTCCGGACGGCGTCGTCCGATCGTCGCGAGGTGCTCTATCGCGTCAACGAGCGGCTGCGTCGGGTCGGCATCCATCTGCCGCCGGTGGGGCACTCGGAGCTGGTGGACGGAGCCAAGTATCAGGCCTTCCGGACCGTGGCCCGCGCGCATCGCCTGCTCGGAGGCGGGGGGGCGCGCGCCGTGCGCCGCGATCCGTGAGGCGCGCGTGCGCGTGGTGACGCGTCGATCACGGACGCTGGCGACCCTGCTCCTGATTGTGCTCGCGGCGCTGATCGTCGTCGGCTGTGTCTACAGCGGATATCTCGCGAACATGCTCCCGACCGCCGCCGCCGAGCTCGACGAGCTCACCTTGCCGCCGGGTTTCCGCATCGCCGTCTACGCCGCCGACGTGCCGAACGCTCGGCAGATGGCGCTGGGGCCTCCCGGTGTCGTGTTCGTCGGCTCGCGCTCGGAGGGCAAGGTGTACGCGGTCGTCGATCGCGACGGGGGCCACCGCATGGTTCACGTCCTGGCCAGCGGTCTGAACATGCCGAGCGGGGTCGCGTTTCGGGACGGCGCGCTCTACGTCGCCGCGGTGAACCGTGTTCTGCGCTTCCGCGACGTCGCGCGCGATCCGGCGCATCCACCGAAGCCGGAGATCGTCACCGATGCCTATCCGTCCGACGCGCATCACGGCTGGAAGTTCATCGCGTTCGGGCCGGACGGCCGGCTCTACGTCCCGGTCGGCGCGCCGTGCAACATCTGCGCGCCCCCGGGGCCGCTGCACGCCACGATCACGCGGCTCGATCTCGCCGGCGGCCGGCCCGAGGTGGTGGCGCGGGGCGTGCGGAACAGCGTCGGCTTCGACTTCGATCCGGCGACCGGGGATCTATGGTTCACCGACAACGGCCGCGACTGGCTCGGCGACGACCAGCCGCCGGACGAGCTGAATCATCTCACGAAGGTCGGCGAGCATTTCGGATTCCCGTTCTGTCACGGTAGCGGCCTCCGCGATCCCGAGCACAACGCCGGGCACGCGTGTAGCCAGTTCACGCCGCCGGCCCGTGAGCTCGGTCCGCACGTGGCGTCGATCGGCATGCGCTTCTACACCGGCCGGATGTTTCCCGACAAGTATCGCGGCGGCGTCTTCATCGCCGAGCACGGCTCGTGGAACCGCTCGACGCCGATCGGGTACCGCGTCTCCTTCGTGAAGATCGAGAACGGGCGCGCCACGTCGTACGAGCCCTTCGCCGCCGGCTGGCTCAAGGGCGGCGCCGCGTCGGGCCGGCCGGCCGACGTGCTGGTGATGCCCGACGGCGCGCTGCTCGTGTCCGACGACAAAGCCGGCCGCATCTACCGCATCACCTACGCCGGCAACGGCTGATCGCGCCCCGGCGCTGCCGGCCGCGCACACCACCATCCATCGTTCCCCCACGCGAGGCCCCGTGCCGGTACAATGGGCGGCGGTTCGACTAGGAGTCAGGAGGGTACCAATGGACGCATGGACGACGAATTCGGTTCAAGCGGCGGATCGAGTCTCCGCCTTTCTCTGGAAAGTGTACGGCTGGATGGCCATCGGCCTCGGTCTGACGGCGATGGTGGCGTTCGCGGTGGCCGGCTCCCCGGATCTGCTCAGGGTGGTGGTCGGCAACCGCCTCGTGTTCTTCGCGCTCGTGATCGCCGAGCTCGGGCTGGTGTTCTACCTGTCCGCCCGGGCGGACCGTCTCGCCCCCGGCACCGCGGCCGGCCTCTTCGCGCTGTACTCGGCGCTGAACGGCGTCACCCTGTCCGCGATCCTGCTCGTCTACACCGGCGAGTCGGTGACGATGACCTTCGTGGTCACCGCCGGGATGTTCGGCGCGCTCGCGCTCTTCGGCTCAACGACGAAGCGTAGTCTGGCGGGCGCCGGGCAGTTCTTCATGATGGGCCTGGTCGGCCTCATCCTGGCCTCGCTCATCGGCATGTTCTGGCACAACGACGCGCTGCAGTTCCTGATCTCGGTGGTCGGCGTCATCGTCTTCACCGGCCTCACCGCGTGGGACGCGCAGCGACTCAAGCAGATGGCGCTGGCCCTGCCGGCCGGACAGGTGGGGTCCTACGCCGTCGTCGGTGCGCTCTCCCTGTATCTCGACTTCATCAACCTCTTCCTGATGCTGCTGCGCTTCACCGGCAGCCGGCGGGAGTGAGGTCAGGCACTCACACGAACCGCGGCCATCTCTGAGGAGATCGATCGATGCGACGTCTCGCTGTTGTTGCGTGTGTCCTGCTTGTCGTGTTCGCCGTCGCCGCGCCGGCGGCGGCGGCCCCCGAGGGCCAGCTGACGTGGGGCGTGCACATCTCGCTGGCGCCCCTGTGGTTCGACCCCGCCGAGACCCAGGGCCTCATCACACCCTTCCTGGTCATGTACGCCATCCACGATGCGATGGCGAAAGCCATGCCGGGCAACCCGGCGGCGCCCAGCCTGGCCGAGTCGTGGCAGGTCTCGCCCGACGGGCGCGTCTATGACTTCACGCTCCGCAAGGGCGTCAAGTTCCACAACGGCGACCCGCTCACGTCCGAGGACGTGAAGTTCACGTTCGAGCGGTACCGCGGCGCGCAGGCGAAGGCGCTCAAGGAGCGCGTCGCGGCCGTCGAGACGCCAGATGCGCTCCACGTGCGCTTCCGGCTCAAGAATCCCTGGCCCGACTTCATGACGTTCTACACCGCGGCCAGCGGCGCCGGCTGGATCGTGCCGAAGAAGTACGTCGAGAAGGTGGGCGACGAGGGCTTCAAGAAGGCGCCGATCGGCGCCGGGCCCTACAAGTTCGTCTCGTTCTCGCCCGGGATCGAGCTGGTGATGGAGGCGTTCGACGGCTACTGGCGCAAGACGCCGAGCGTGAAGCGCCTGGTGTTCAAGGTCATCGGAGACGAGGCGACCCGTCTGGCGGCGTTGAAGCGCGGCGAGATCGACATCGTGTACTCGATTCGCGGCGAGCTCGCCGAGGAGCTCCAGCGGACCCCCGGCCTCACCTTGAAGCCGACGGTGATCCAGTCGCCGCAGTGGGTGAGCATGCTGGATCAGTGGGATCCGAAGTCGCCCTGGCACGACCGCCGCGTGCGCCTGGCCGCGAACCTGGCCATCGATCGCAAGGCGATCAACGACGCGATCGCCCTCGGCCACTCGCGGCTGACGTACAGCATCATCCCGAGCACGTTCGACTATTACTGGCAGCCGCCGGCCTACGCGTACGATCCGGCGCAGGCCAAGAAGCTCCTCGCGGAAGCGGGCTACCCGAACGGGTTCGATGCCGGCGAATACTATCTGGACATCTCGTACGCGAACGTCCAGGAAGCGATCGCGAACTACTTCCAGCAGATCGGCATCCGCACCAAGCTGAGGCCGGTGGAGCGCGCCTCGCACTGGGCGAACTACCAGGACAAGAAGTACAAGAATCTCGCCTACACGGCGAGCGGCGCCTTCGGCAACGCGGCGACGCGTCTGGAGACCTTCGTCGTCAGCGGCGGCGCCTTCGTCTACGGCAGCTATCCCGAGATCGACTCCTTGTTCAAGGACCAGGCCGCCGAGATGGATCGCAAGCGGCGGGAAGCGCTCCTGCACAAGATCCAGCAGATCGTTTACGAGAAGACGATGTTCATACCGATGTGGGAGCTGGCGTTCATCAACGGCCACGGGCCGCGCGTGCAGGAGTCGGGCCTCGGGCTCATCCCCGGCCACGCCTACTCGGCGCCGTACGAGGACGTGAAGCTCAAGGCGAAGTAGCTACCGGAAGCGCTCGACCCCGGTGCCGCGGTAGAGGATCTTGGCGGACTGCGCCACGACCGCGGCGTGGTGGGCTCGCGCCTCCGGCGCCAGGTCGGACGCCGGCGGGTACTCGGGCGCGAAGTGATGATGCTCGTCGACGCCGCGCACCAGCATCGCGCTGTCGCGCTCGCCGGCGACCTGCTTCACGTAAGTCGGCACGTAGCGGATGGCGAAGCCGATGCGCCGGTCGTCCGACCGGTTCGCGGGCGAGCCGTGCACCATCCGGACGTGGTGCAGGGACATCTCGCCCGGGCGAAGCAGGACGTCGACGCCGCGCGCCTCGTCCACCTCGACCGCGATCTCCTGACCGCGCGAGAGCAGATTGTTCGGCGCGAAGGTGTCGCGATGCTCGAGCTGCTCGTCGTGCGAGCCCGGGACCATTCGCATGGCGCCGTTCTCGACCGTCGCCTCGGTGAAGGCGACCCACGCCGTGAGCACGTCCGGCGCGCTGAGCCCCCAGTACGTCGCGTCCTGGTGCCAGGAGACGTACGCGGGGTCGCGTGCCTCCTTGATGAAGAAGCTCGTGCTCCATACCAGGAGGTTCGGGCCGAGCAGGTTCCTCGACCGCGTCGAGGATCGCCGGATGGCGCACCAGGTCG
>CAYVHH010000412.1:0-5833 GCA_964450175.1 uncultured bacterium
TCACTGCCGACGGCGGCGCTCCGGGCCACGTAGCGAAACAGGATGTCGACGTCCGACGCCGAGAGATAGTGCGTGACGCCTTCGCAGATGAAGAACGTCCGGGCCGAGGCTTGAAAGGCGGCCGTCGGCATGACCGTGTCCAGGGTGTCCGTGCTGAAATCGATCGGGACGAACTCGACGTGCGGCGGGAGCGCTCCGAGCCGGCGGGCGACCGCCTTCTTCTTCTCGGCCTGAGTCATTGGATGATCCACCTCGAAGACCCGGGTGCGGCCGATCCCGGGGATACGATAGGCTCGGCTGTCGAACCCGGCGCCTAAGATCACGACCTGCTCCACGCCGGTCCGCAACGCGTGCGTCAGGGCGTCGTCGATGTACCGCGTGCGAACCGCTACCGTTCCCCTCGAGCCGGCCCAGTGCCCATCGATGAGCGACCACGGCACCATGGCGCCGACCAGAGGCAGCCGCGAAAGGCGAAGCGCCCACCGGAAGCGACGGTCGAGAAACACGGCGGCCAGGTCGTCGTCGAAGAGCCGACTCGCCGCGGAACGACAGGATTCCCGGGCTCTCCAGAGGGTGACGGCCAGCGCGGTTCGGCTGACAGCCGGCTTCATGATCCCCGGCGCCGGACGCGACTAGTCCGCGGCGGCCGGAACCCCGCCGCCGAGCTGCCGAGCCACCAGGTGCGCGTAGAGATCGCCCCGCGCCAGGAGCTCGGCGTGCCGCCCGACCTCCACCAGCTTGCCATCCTCGAGCACGACGATCGCGTCGGCATCGCGAACCGTCGACAGCCGATGCGCGATGACGAGCGTGGTTCGCTCCTGCGCCAGACGCTCGAGCGCCGAGCGCACCGCGGCCTCGCTCACGGCATCGAGATGCGAGGTCGCCTCGTCCAGGATCAGCACGGGCGCGTCCTTGAGAAACGCGCGGGCGATCGCCACGCGCTGACGCTGGCCACCCGAGAGCTGCGCGCCCCGCTCGCCCACGACCGTGTCGAGCCCGTCCGGGAGCCCCGTCACGAGATCGAGCAGCGCCGCGCGCTCGATGGCGAGCCCCAGCGCGGCATCGTCCGCGTCGGGGCGCGCCAGCATGACGTTGGCGCGAAGCGTGTCGTTGAAGAGGTACGTGTCCTGCGCGACCAGCGCGATGCGCCGGCGCAGCTCGTCCAGCTGGTACTCGCGCAGATCGTGCCCGAACAGGCGGATCACGCCCGACTGCGGATCCCAGAAGCGAAGGAGCAGGCTCGCGACCGACGTCTTCCCCGCGCCGGACGGGCCGACCAGCGCGACCGTGCTGCCGTCCTTGATCCTGAGCGAGACGCGGTCGAGGGCCGGCCGGGTCCGCCCGGGATAGGTGAAGCGCACGTCCACGAGCTCGACCGCGAGGCCGCCGCGAGCCGGCGCGGCCGGAACGCCGGGACCGTCCGTCACCGGGATCGGCTCCGTCTCGACGGCGCTGAGCCGCCGGGCGGCGCCCAGGGTGTCGGCGAGCTGCCGGCCGACCTGAGCGATCTCCCATAGAGGCACGAACGCGGACAGCGCGAGCAAGGTCAGCAGCGGCAGGCTCGCCGCGTCCATTCGGCCTTGATGCACGAGCCACGCGCCCGCGGCGATCACCGCGAGGCCGCCGAGACCGGTGGCCGTTTCCTGGAAGGCCGTCTGCCGGGCGAGATCGCGCAGGAACGGCAGGCGCAGCTCGTAGAAGCGGCGGGCCTTGGCGCCGAGCGCCTCGCCCCAGGCCGCCACGCGACGGTACGCGACGATCTCGGCCAGCCCTTGAACGGTGTCCACGACGTGCGCGTTCAGATCGCCGGACGCCTCGCGCGCGCGCGAGCTCAGGCGATCGATGCGCGAGCGGCCGAGCACGGGGACGAGCGCCGTGTACAGGAGAAACGGTACCAGCACGAGCACCAGGGCGGCGCCGAACTCGGCGAGCGCGATCAGCACCGCGGCGGGGACCAGCACCGCGACGAACGCCGGCGTGACCGTGTGGGCGAAGAAGTATTCGATCAGCTCGACGTCGTGGGTGGCGGCCCCGACCAGATCGCCCGACCGCCGCCGCGTGAGATAGGCGGGCGCCAGCGCGTCGAGCTTCTGAAACACCGCCAGGCGCATGTCGGCGAGCAGCCGGTACGCGACGTCGTGGGCCAGCCAGGACTCGCACCAGTGCAGGATTCCGGCGAGCGGCGCCACCACGAGCAGGCCGGCGAGCAGCTCGCCGGCGGGCTCACCGCGCTTGACGGCGCGCACCGCGAGCGCGCTGAGGACCCCGACGCCGATCAAGGCCGTGACGCGCGCGACGCCGAGAAAGAACGTCAGCGTCAGCCGAGCGCGGTAGCCGCGCGTCTTGTCGACGAGCGTTCGAAGCACCGCGCCCCAGCCGACCTGCTCTGCGCCGACGATGGCCGTCGGCTCATCGTCCGGCGCGTCGGCGTCGATCGCCGCGCCGTCGCCGTTGGCGGTGATCGCCGCCAGCCGGGCGCCGACGGCCACGGCGCCCGCCCCGTCCCGCGCCTGCCCGGCCATCAAACGCCAGTAAGCGCCGCCGCGCCCGATCAGCTCGGCGTGGGTGCCCTCCTCCACCAGACGGCCCTGATCGAGCACGAGGATCCGGTCGGCGCCGATCACGCTCGAGAGCCGATGCGCGAAGACGAGGGTGGTGCGGCCCCGCATGAGGCGGTCGAGCGCCGTCTGGATCAGTGCCTCGCTCTCGGCATCGACCGACGAGAGCGCCTCGTCGAGCACGAGGATCGGCGCGTCGCGCAGCAGGGCGCGGGCGATTGCGATGCGCTGGCGCTGGCCGCCCGAGAGCCGCACGCCGCGCTCGCCGACCACGGTGTCGTAGCCCTGCGGCAGGCGCAGGATGAACTCCTCCGCGTTCGCCGCGCGCGTGGCCGCGCGCAGCTCCTCGGCGCTCGCGTCCGGTTTGCCCATCCGGATGTTGTCCTCGACGGTGCCGTGGAAGAGCCACGTGTCCTGACTGACGAGCGCCACGCGGCTTCGCACCTGCTCGAGGCTCAGCTCGCGCAGGTCGCGGCCGCCGATCGTGACCCGGCCGCGATCGGGATCGTGGAACCGGAGCAGCAGCCGCGCGATCGTCGACTTGCCCGAGCCGCTCGGGCCCACGATCGCGACGCGCTCGCCCGGTCGAACGTGGAAGCTCAGCTCGACGTGCGCCGGGCGGCGAGCCCCCGGATAGGCGAACGTGATGCCCTCGAAGGCCACGCCGGCGTCGGCGGGCTCCGGGCCGGCCGCGCGATCCGTCACGGCCGGTATCGCGTCGAGGAGCGTGAAGATGCCGCGGGCCGCGGAGAGCCCCAGCATGCCCTGGTGAAGCAGGATGCGCAGCTCTCTCAGCGGACGGAACACCTCGACGCCGAGCATCAGGATGACCAGGAGCGCCGGCACGGACATCGCGCCGGTGCTGACGCGCCAGGCGCCCAAGGTCAGCGCGAGCGCGGCGCCGAGCGCGATGCCGGTGTCCGTGATGCCGCGCGCGAGCGTGTTGCTGCCGAGGACCCACATCGTGCTCCGGAAGAGCTCGTGGGCGCGCTCCTGGAGCTGCCGCGCCCGGGCACCGCTCTGACCGAACGCCTTGAGGGTCGCCAGCCCCTGCACCGCGTCGAGGAAATCGGCGCCGAAGGCGGCATAGGCGCGGTTGCGAGCGAGGCTCGCCTGACGATCGCGGCTGTGCCAGAGCGCGGGAGCCAGCAGCACCGCGAAGGCGGCGACCAGCAGCACGAGCGCGACCGGCAGGTCGACGAACGCGACGAATCCGAAGATCAGCAGCGGCGTGATCGCCGAGACGAAGAGCTGGGGCAGATACTGGCCGAAGTAGACCTCGAGCTGCTGCACGCCCTCGACCATCGAGAGCATCACGTCGCCGGTCCGCGCGCGGGCGAAGTGCGCGGGGCCGAGCGACGCGACCTGCGTGTAGAGGATCTGGCGCAGGCGCTCCTGCACCCTGGCGGCCGTGTGGTGCGCCACCATCGTGCGCGCGTAGTCCAGGGCGCTCCGGGCGGCGAGCGCCAGCGCCGTGAGCGCGATCGCGGACGCCAGCGCGGCGAGCGATTCGCCGGTCAGGACGCGGCCGAGGAGCCAGCCGAGCAGGGCGAGCCGCGCGATTCCGGCGGCGACGGCGGCGAGACCGACCAGGACGGTCGCGGCGATGCGACCGCGGACGCCCGCCGTGAGCGCCCAGAGCCTCGGGTCCAGGTACACGCCGCTAGCCTAGAGCCTATTCCACGTCTTGGGAAGCATGAGCTGCGCGACCCAGGCGGCGGACGCCTGCCACCACGACTGGAGCCGGGCGGGCCCGGCAACGCGGCGAGCCGCGCCGGCTTGGAGCGCTTGCTGAACCATCGCCCGGAGCGCGCCACGAGCCTCCGCCTCGCGGAGCCGGTCACTCACCATCGTGTGCGCCAGATACTCGTTGTCACACATCGCGTGTCCTCCTTGCCCCGTCAGTCCACCATCTCGCGCCCGCCCGCGGAAGCCGCCAGACGCGGACCGCCCCGCTCCGGATTCGGAGCACGGCCGGGCCGTCGAAGTTGCTAATCTGGCGAGGTGCAGTGGGACGATCTTCGCGTCTTCCTCGCCATCGCCCAGGCCGGCAGCCTGCGCCGCGCCTCGCGCGTGCTCGGTCTCGGCCAGCCCACGGTCATCCGCCACCTGCGCCAGCTCGAGCAGAGCCTGGGCACACGCCTGTTCGAGCGCACGCCGGACGGTCATCGCCTGACGAAGGGTGGCCAGCACCTCATGCCGATGGCGCAGAGCATGGCCGAAGCGGCCACCGCCATCGATCGCCGGCGGATGGCCTTCGGCGACGACGGAGGTGGCGTCGTGCGGGTGTCCGCGGGGGAATGGCCGGCGCGCTTCCTCTCACCGCGGCTGGGGAGCCTGAGCGCCCGGCACGCCGACCTCACGGTCGAGCTGGTCGAGACGCACAGCGAGCCGGATCTGGATCGGCGGGAAGCGGATCTGTGGATCAAGCACGGGCTCCCGGCGCGCAACCACCTGGTTCGCGTCGGGCTGGGCACGATCGAGGCGGCCGTCTACGGCGCGACGAGTCTCGTCGAAGCCCAGCCGACCACGCGGACAGAGGCCCGCTGGCGCTCGTGCCCGTGGGTCGCGTACGACGCGCCCCACGAGTATTTCCGCTCGATGGCCTTCTTGATGGGACATCTGGGCGACCGTCGCCCGAGGGTCCGCGCCAATCGCTGCACGTTGCAGCTCGAGGCGATCCGGGCCGGCGCCGGGCTCGGCATCCTGCCCTGCTTCGTCGGCGATTCGGATCCGACGCTCGTACGGCTCACGGCGCCCCTGGCCGAGCTCAGCGACGACTACTGGCTGCTCTTCCATCCCGACCTCAAGACCGTCCCGCGCGTGCGGCTCCTGATCGACTGGATCCGCGCCGCGTTCAAGGACGAGAAGTCGGTGCTCCAGGGAGCGCGCGCGGTGCGCGCTGTAGGCCGTCGCGGGGCTGGGGCCCCGCCGGCCGAGACGCGCTCCTGATTCAGGAGGCAAGCCGGCGCTGACGCGTCGAGCGATCCGGGCGATGGACTTCGGCCTCTTCTACTACTGCCAGGGACGAGGCGTCCCGCACGACCAGGCCTACGCCGAGATGCTCGATCAGATCGCGCTGGCCGAGACGCTCGGCTTCGGCGAATGCTGGTTCGCCGAGCACCACTTCACCGACTACTCCCTCCTGCCGAGCCCGAACTTGATGATCGCCGCGGCGCTCCAGCGCACCACGCGGATGCGGTTCGGCAACTACGTCAACGTGCTCCCGTTCCATCATCCGCTGCGCCTGGCCGCCGAGGCCGCGACCCTCGACA
>CAYVHH010000413.1:0-12715 GCA_964450175.1 uncultured bacterium
AGGCGGCCATCGCGGCCAAGGACTGGAGTGCCGCGATCCGGTCGCTTTCCTCGGCCGCCCTTCGTGACACGCGCAACGCCGACATCGAGAACTATCTCGGCTATGCCTACCGCCAGAGCGGCCAACTGCCGGTCGCCTTCACGCATTACGAGCGCGCGCTGCAGCTCAATCCCCGCCATCGCGGCGCTCACGAGTACATCGGCGAGGCGTACCTCATGGCCAACAACCTTCCCAAGGCAGAGGAGCACCTCGCCGCCTTGGAGCGGATTTGCCTCATCCCGTGCGAGGAGTACGAAGACCTCAAGAAGGCCGTCGCCGACTATCGAGCGCACGCCACCGGCAACAAGCGCTGAGCCGAGCGTGTTCACGTTCTCGTTTTGTGCGAGCGGCTCGAGGAGGCCGAAGACCTCGAGAAGGCGGCTACCGACTATCTCGCGCGCGCGGCCACGTACGGCGTGGAAGGCCTCGGCGCTCGGTCGAGCGGTGTGGTGCCTCGTCTCGGTTGTCCTGATCGGCGGCTGTATCCGAAAGGTCGAGTCCTACCCGTCGACTTGGCCGGCGCTGCTCGCGAATGGCTGCGGTGCGGTCGTCGGGACGTATGAGAATCTCGGCGAAGGGCCTGGTGGTCGGCGAGGGGAGCCGCTCTTCGAGCTCCTCGTGGCGGTGTACGACCACGAAAAGCCGAGACGGGGCGGGGACGACGCGCCCGGCCCCGTGACCATCTCGACGCCCGAGCCCGGAGTGCTCGAAGCACGTACCGAGCACCTCAGCCAGCGATTCCGCGCTGGGAACCATGAATTCGCTTGCGTGGACGGCGCGCTGGAGTTCGCCCGAACGGGTGCAACCGGCGGGAATGTGGGTGGATGGGTCGGATCGTCGGCCGTCCGCGTGGCGAAGGACGAGGACGGACAGCTGGTAGTGAGTCGCGACGAGCGCGGCTTCGGGCTGCTCGGATTCGTCGTGCCGATCGTCATGTCCTTCCAGACCTGGAGCCGATTCAAGCCGACGACCGAAGCGCGAGCACCGGAGAAGGTCCCGCTCGCCACGGACATGACTCCCCGGCCTGACATTGTCGAGATCCTCGCGCTGACGTTACCCACGGGGCGGCAGTTGCCCGGCGAATTCACCGCGTTCGAGATGACCGCGACCGTGCACTACGTTCTTCGGTCTGCCGACGTCGCGGTTCTTCTGGTGTCGCCGGTCCTCTTCAGATCCGCGGAGTGCGCACTCGAAAACGAGGTCGTCTTCATTGCGGGCGATCCGCGGCCCATCGCTCGAGGCGAGGATACCGTTGTCATTCCGATACGATGGTTCGTCGGGTCCAGCGGTCCCGGCGCCCAGGTTCCCGGAGTCGGCGCGGTGACCGTTGATTCCTCTCTATATTCTGCCGCCCCGAACAACCGGTCCCGACCGGCCGGCGTGATCCGCTTGTTCGGCCGGCGCCGCGACCTCTGCTCTGCGGTTCCAGCACGCGATGCTCATCGGCCGCGCCCGGGCTAGCCGCTCTGGCGCCGCGGCGCGCGATCATCGAGCAACTCAGGTCCCCGCCTCGGACTTCTGGATGGACGAAGTGTGACATGGGTAGAGCTGGTCACACCGTAGGCAGTTGTCGGGGAACGTCGGCCGCAGCCTGTCTGTTTCTCCACCACGCACCACTTGACGATCCGTCCGTCCAGGGCGCACGATCAATGGCCACAGCAACCGGCAGCCGGACCGCGCCGGCGGTCGCGGCTCCAGAGAGCTTTCCGGGGCCGGCGCGAAGCGAACTGGCCTCACATATAAGGGGAAAAGGCATGGCGAAACCCGCAAAATCCAAGACCGGCCGTCGTGAGTTTTTGAAGCTCGCTGCCGGGGCCGCCGGTGCGGCCGGTGTCATCGGGGCCCCCTGGATCTCCCGAAATGCCCAGGCCAAGCCGACGACGATCGTCTTCGCGCGCGAAAGCTCCTATGTGAAGAACTTCGACGACCACTTCCAGAAAGTGCTGATACCGGCCTACCAGAAGGCGACCGGCATCAAGATCGACTATCAGATCCAGGCCGCCGGCGGCAGCGCCGTGCCGCAGCTCGTCTCGATGGTCGAGAACAAGTCCGGCGCCGACCTGGCCTGGGTTCAGCAGGAGTGGCTCTACCGCGACGCCCTGGTCGACGTGTCCGACATCGCCGAGGCCGTCGGCAAGGAGCAGGGCGGCTGGTACGACGAGATCAAGCTCCTGTCCGTGGACAACGGGAAGTGGAAGTCGGTGCCTCAGGCGAACATCGGTCAGCTGATGGTCTACCGCAAGGACTGGTTCGACGAGGCCGGGATCAAGCAATTCCCCGATACCTGGGACGAGTTTCTGGAAGCCGGCATCAAGCTGAAGGCCAAGGGCCATCCCTACGGGATGTCGATGGGTCACGGCTTCGCCGACAACTACTCCTGGCTCTACCCGCTGCTCTGGTCCCACGGCGTGACCGTGATGGACAAGGCCGGCAAGAAGGTCGCGCTCGACAGCAGCGAGACCGCGAAGGTCGTCGAGTACGTGAAGCGGCTCTACAAGGAAGCCTGCATCGAAGACTGCATCGGCTGGCTCGACCCGCACAACAACAAGGCCTTCCTGACGAGCCAGATCTCGTGCACCAATAACGCCTACAGCATCATGGTGTCGGCCAAGCGCGACCTGCCGGACATGGGCAAGGTGATCGACCACGCGCTGAATCCCAAGGGCCCGGCCGGTCGGTTCCACTCGCTGGTGCCGGTCACCCACGGTGTGTTCGCCTACGGTCCCGATCCGCAGGCCGCCAAGGACTTCCTGCGCTGGATCATGGACCCCAAGCAGTACCGGCCGTGGATCGCCTCCGGCGACATGTACTTCGCCCCGTATCTGCACGCCTTCGACAAGATCCCCGAGTGGGACATCGAGCCGCGGGTGAAGCCCTTCCAGAAGGTGCTCGAGACCGGCAAGCTCACGTCGTGGCCGGCGCCCGCCAACCGCGCCCACGGCGCGGTGATCAACCGCTGGATCGTCATCGACATGTTCACCAAGGCCTGCACCGGCACGCCGACCAAGAACGCCATCGCGGAGGCCGTCACGCAGCTCAAGCAGATCTATGGGTAGAGCCGTCGAGGCGTCGCGGGCTCCCGCGCTCGAAGCGCGCGACTACCGGCCGCTCCGGTTCGGCCGGCTCCGCGAATTCGTGGAGCGGGAGTCCGTATTCAGCTGGCTCATCCTGACGCCGCCGATCCTCTTCCTGCTGCTGTTCCTTGGCTACCCGTTCTTCTACGGCGTGTACCTGAGCTTCTTCCGCCGGGAGGTCACCGGTCCGGCCACGTTCGTCGGCTTCGGCAATTTCGTCACGCTCGCGAATGATCCAATCTTCTGGCAGTCGGTCGGCAACACGGTCAAGTTCACCGGCGCCGCCACCGTGCTGAAAGCCATCGGTGGGCTCGGGATGGCGCTGGTGATGAATCAGAACTTCAAGTTCAAGGCCATCACGCGGGCGGTGCTGCTGCTGCCGTTCATCGTCCCGACCGTGCTCAGCACCGTCGCGTGGCAGTGGATCTACGACCCGGGCCTCGGTCTTTTCAACCGCCTGCTCGTGGAGAGCGGGCTGGCGAAGACTGGATTCTCGTGGCTCGGCTCCCCGACCATGGCCATGATCTCGGTCATCATCGTCAACACGTGGCGCGGCCTGCCGTTCTTCGGCATCTCGATCCTCGCGGGCCTGCAGACCATTCCGGTCGAGCAGCACGAGTCGGCCACGATCGACGGCGCGGGCACCTGGGATCGCTTCCGTCACGTCACGTTGCCGTCGCTCTTGCCCGTGATCTGCATCGTCACGACGTTCTCGGTCATCCTGACGTTCTTCGACTTCCAGCTGGTCTACGTGCTCACCGGCGGCGGCCCGGCCAACTCGACGCACCTGATGGCCACCTACGCCTACAGCCTGAGCATGGGCGCGGGCCAGATGGGGCTCGGCTCCGCGGTCGCACTGAGCATGGTGCCGGTGCTCGGCTTGCTGCTGGTGCTGCTCACCTACTACGTGCGGAAGGACTGAGGTGGTCGGCGAGCTGACGTGGCGCAAGCGGCTCCTGGGGCTCTGGGCCCCGCTCGCGCTGTTCTCTGTCGTGGCGCTGTTCCCGTTCACCTGGATGGCGGCCACCTCGCTCAAGACGAACGCCGAGCTCTACGATCCCAAGGCCAACCCGCTCTCGATCCGGCATCCGTCCCTGGTCCACTACATCAGCCTGCTGCAGGAGACGAACTTCCTGACCTGGGTCGCCAACACGATGCTGGTGGCGGTCGTGGCGACCGGCATCTCGCTGCTGCTCGGAACCATGCTGGCCTACCCGCTGGCCCGCATGCGATTCCGCGGCGCTCCGCTGCTGGCCATCACCGTCGCCGTGACCTATCTGGTTCCGCAGTCGCTCCTGTTCGTCCCGATGGCCGATCTGATCGGGCGGCTGAAGCTCGGCAACACGCTCAGCGCCGTCATGCTGACCTATCCCACCTTGCTCGTGCCCTTCATCGCCTGGCTGTTGATGGGGTACTTCAAGACGGTGCCGAAGGAGCTGGAAGAGCAGGCGCTGATCGACGGCGCCAGCCGCTGGCGAGCCATGACCCGCGTGATCCTCCCGCTCTGCATGCCCGGCTTCATCTCCGCCGGCATCTTCGCCTTCACCCTGGCGCAGAACGAGTTTCTGTACGCGCTGCTCTTTCTCAGCCGCTCCGAGGTGCGCACCGTACCGATCGGCGTCGTGGGCGAGCTGATTCGCGGCGACGCATTCTACTGGGGGCAGCTGATGGCCGGCGCGCTGCTCGGGTCGATCCCCGTCGCCCTCATTTATTCGTTCTTCGTGAAGTACTACGTCGCGGGCCTGACGGCCGGCGCCGTCAAGGGCTAGGCTTCGGACTCGATTCAGTTGGGCGTGCCGCGCGTTCTCGTCGTCGCCGGCGTCTCCAGCGGTGTGGGTAAGACCACGGTCACGCTGGCGTTGCTCGAGGCCTTCCGGCGTCGCGGGCTCACGGTCCAGGCGTTCAAGGTCGGCCCTGACTTCATCGACCCCGGGTTCCATGCGCTCGTCACGGGACGCCCTTCCTACAATCTCGACGGGTGGATGTGCGGTCGTGATTCGGTGCGTGAGACCGTCGCCCGGCAGAGTGCCGACGCGGACCTCGTCGTGATCGAGGGCATGATGGGGTGCTTCGACGGCGTCGACGGCACGAGCGAGGACGGCTCGACCGCCCAGATCGCGAAGTGGCTCGAGGCCCCCGCCGTGCTCGTGATCGACGCCTCGACTCAATCGCGTAGCGCCGCGGCGGTGGTGCTGGGCTTCGAGCGTTTCGATCCCGAGCTGCGGGTCGGCGCCGTGATCGCCAACCGGGTCGGCGGTGACGTGCACGCCCGCTGGCTCCGCGACGCAATCGCGTCGAGCTGTCGCGCCATGCCCGTCGGCGCGATCCGACACGACGCGAGCGTCACGGTGCCGGAGCGCCATTTGGGTCTGGTCACCGCGGCCGAAGGACCTCTCACGGCCGAGCTCCGGCGCCGACTGGCGGAGACCATCGAGGCGTCGGTCGACCTGGATCGGCTGCTCGAGATCGCGGCGCCGATCCGCGCCATGGCTCGTGGCACGGGAGCCGGGCCTGCCGCCTCCCGTGCGCGGATCGGCGTCGCGCGCGATGCCGCGTTCCAGTTCTACTACGCCGAGAATCTCGACCGGCTGCGCGCGGGGGGTGCCGACCTGGTCTTCTGGAGCCCAATGGTCGACCGCGCGCTGCCCGACGTCGACGGCCTCTACTTCGGCGGCGGATACCCCGAGCTGCACGCACCGGCGCTCAGCGCCAACGTCGCGGTGCGAGAGTCAGTCCGCGCCTTCGCCGGCGCCGGCAAGCCGATCTACGCCGAGTGCGGCGGGCTCATGTACCTTGCGGAGGCGCTGGAAGACCTCGACGGCGTCGCGCACCCGATGGTCGGCCTGCTGCCGACGACCGTGCGCATGCGACCCCGCCGCCTCACCCTGGGATACACCGAGATCGCATTCACCGCCGACGCGCCGCTCGGCAGCGCCGGCACCATCGCGCGGGGCCACGAGTTTCACTATTCGTCCATGGACCCGGTGCCGGCCTCGGTCGCGAGGGTCTACCAGATCAGCCGAGTCCGGGGCGAAGAGCGGCCGGAGGGATACCTCATCGAGCAGACGCTGATGAGCTACGTCCATGTTCACTTTGCATCGAGCCCCCTCATCGCGCAGCGCTTCGTGGACGCTTGCGCGGCGGCCGGGAGACCGCGGAAGCTCTAGCGGTATTCCTGGCGCGCCTTGACTCGGCGCCCCGGCCGCATGATAGTGCGGTCGCCACGGCGACCGTCCGTGGGACATGAAAGACATCAGCGTGACCGGCCTCTCCAAGGCCTTCGGCAAGACGCCCGCCGTCGACGCGGTCGACTTCGAGGTGCCCGCCGGCTCGCTGGTGACGTTGCTCGGCCCCAGCGGCTGCGGCAAGACGACCACGCTCAGACTCATCGCCGGTCTCGAAAAGCCCGACGCGGGCGAGGTTCGCGTGGGCGAGCGCGTGGTGACGTCCACCGCGCGCGGCGTGTTCGTGCCGCCGGACAAGCGGCGAATGGGCATGGTCTTTCAGACCTACGCGATCTGGCCGCACATGAGTGTGTTCGAGAACGTCGCGTTCCCGCTGCGGGAGCGGCGCGTGCGCTCGACGGAAATTCGCGAGCGGGTGATGGCGATGCTCCAGACGCTCGGCCTGGAGGGCTTTCACGACCGTCCCGCGCCCTTGCTCTCCGGCGGGCAGCAGCAGCGGGTGGCCCTCGGGCGTGCGCTGGTGGCCGACCCGGACGTGCTCCTGCTGGACGAGCCTTTTTCCAATCTCGACGCGCGTCTGCGTGAAGACATGCGCCTGGAGCTGAAGGAGACGCAAAAGCGGGTCGGAGTCACCACGCTCTTCGTCACGCACGACCAGGCCGAGGCGATGATTCTTTCCGACCGCGTCTTCGTGATGAACGCGGGCCGGATCGCGCAGGCCGGCAGCCCGCGCCAGATCTACGAGCAGCCGCGCACGCGGTTCGTCATGGACTTCCTGGGCCAGGTCGATCATGTGGATGCTCGCGTCGTGCGGACGCCGGATGGAGTCTGCGTCGCCCGGCTCGACGGCGTTCAGGATGCGCGGCCGGTTACGCTGGCGACGGATCGATCGTGGCAAGACGGCGAGCCGGTGGTACTGGCGCTTCGATCATCCGATGTTCGGGTGTGTGCGGTCGACGGCAGCGGGAGCTGGCAAGGCACCATTCTCTCCACGATGTATCTCGGCGAGCGAGTCGAGTACGTCGTCAAGCTCGGCGCCGCGCACGTGCGCGCCTCGGGTCCGGTGACCGACTCGTTCACCGCGGGGGCGACCGTGCAGCTGCAGATTCCGGCGGGGGCAATCCGCGCGTGGCCGACACGCCCGTAGTGTGAACAGCGGCCGCCGACGCGCGACAGCGCAGCCGGTCGCCGCGACACGAGGAGGCAAGGTGGAGCGACAGAGACGTCCGCTGATCCTGGTGGTGATCGGTGCTCTGCTGGTACTTCCGTTCGCCGGGTCCATGGCCCAGACGACGCCGTGGGACGAGACCGTCGCCGCCGCCCGGAAAGAAGGCGTGGTCGTATGGTCCTTCTTCGGTGCGCCGGGCGCCGCGACCGAGCGACAGGCCCGCGAGTTCGAGCGTCTGTACGGCATCCGCGTCGAGCTGGTGCCCGGCCGTACGGGCGATTTCGAAGCCCGCTGGAATGCCGAGCGGGCCGCGGGCAAGCCGAGCATCGACGTGCGCTCCTCGGGCAGTCCGGAGAACCGCCGCCTCGCGGCGCGCGGCCTCGATCAAGCGTTCGGGACCCTGCCCGCAGCGGTCGAGGCCGGCGTCCCGTGGATCGTGGACCCGCTCGTGGACCCGAAGGCGGGCCACGGCCACACGCTTCACTTTTCGGCCGGCGGCTACTTCATTCTCGTCAACAACAAGCTCGTCCCGCCGGAGATGGGACCGCGAAGCTACAAGGATCTCGAAGACCCGAAGTACAAGGGGCTCATCGTGCTGTCGGAGCCGATCGGGCCGTCGCCGGGCTCACGCTGGGCCGCCTACGCGTGGAAAGCTTATGGTGACGAGCACCTGAAAAAGGTGATCGCCAACGTGAAGGCGCTGACCCGGGCCGAGATCGACGCGCCCAAGCAGGTCGCGCGCGGCGAGTACGGCATCTTCATCCATCCCACGCAGGTCGGGGCCGCGGACATCTGGAAGCTGCCGAAGCCGCATCCGTTCCGGCTCGTGGTGCCGGAAGACGGCGTGATGCTCCTGCTGGGCGGCATCAATCTGCTGCAGGGGGCGCCCCACCCGAACGCCGCCAAGGTGTTCATGAACTACCTGCTGACCAAGCCGGCGCAGCAGATCCAGGCGGACGATCCGGGCGGGCCGTTCATCCGACGAGACGTCACCCCGTCGGTCCCCGAGCTGGCGCACTTCACCACGGCCAAGCCGTTCCCGAACAACCCGGACACGTACGAATTCGGCTCGAAGCTCTTCTTCGAGTGGTCGGCGAAAGCCGAGCCCCATTTGAAGGCAGCCGGCCTCAAGTAGGACCCGCATGGCGACACCGGGCGTCGTGATCGAACGCGCGGCGCCGCGCTCGTCCGCGGCGGGCCTGCGCCGCCTGCTCCAGCCCGGGACGCTGCTGCCGCTCGCCCTGCTCGCGGTGACGACGGTCATGGTGGTGTACCCGCTGGGTATGGTGCTCTACGGGACCGTCAAAGACGGCGCTCCGGGACAGCCAGGGGGCTTCACGCTGGCGCACTGGCGCGCGGTCCTCGGCGACACCGACACGTATCGCGTGCTCCTCAACAGCATTGTCATCGCGGTGCCGAGGACCGTGCTGGCGCTCGCCCTCGCCACCGTGTTCGCCTGGTGCATCGCCCGCACGACCACACCGGGCAAGCGCGTGCTCGAGGGGCTCCTGGTCTTCCTGTTCTTTCTGCCCGAGCTGCCGTGGGTCCTGGCCTGGATGCTCCTGGGCGCGCCGAACGTCGGCCTGCTCAATCAGTGGCTCCGCGCGATCGTGCCCGGAGGGGAGACGTTCATCAACGTCTATTCGTATGCCGGACTCATCGTCCTCGGAGCGGTGCGTTCGGCGCCGGTCCTGTTCCTCTTCGTCTATCCGGCTTTCCAGGCGATGGACGCCACCTTGGAAGAAGCCGCGCGCATGGCCGGGGCCGGCGGATGGCGCACGATCTGGCGCGTCAATCTCCCGCTGCTGATGCCGGCGCTGCTGGCCTCGGGCATTCTGTCGTTCGTGGTCGCCATGGAGTCGTTCGAGATCCCGCAGCTCCTCGGAACGCCGGCGAAGATCTTCGTATTCACGACGCGGATCTACGACCTCGCCTACGGAGGACACGTCGCGCGGTTCGGTCCGGCGATGGTGCTGGCGGTGCTGCTCTTGCTCCTCACGGTGAGCCTCATCGTGGTGCAGTGGAGGCTCTTGAAGGGGCGCGCCTTCACGACCATCTCGGGCCGTGGATATCGTGCGCGCCCGGTCGACCTGGGGCGCTGGCGCTGGGTGCCGTTCGCCTTCATCGTCGGATTCTTCCTGGTGTTCGGAGCGCTGCCGTTCGTGGTGCTGCTCCTGAATTCGTTCATGGAGCTCAGCGGCTTTCTCAGCTGGGGGCTCTTCACGACCCGGCACTGGACCGACGCGCTCGGGCGGACGGCGGTGCTGACATCGATCAAGGACACGGTCCTCGTCTCGGTGGCGGCCGCCACCCTTGGCGTCATCCTCTCGGCCGCCATCTCGTACGTCGTGACGCGCACGACGTGGGCGGGGCGCCGGGTCCTGGACCTCGTCGCCTGGGGCCCGTGGGCCGTGCCCGGCCTCGTGATGGCGCTCGGCTTCCTCTGGGCGTTCGTGTGGCTTCCGATCTACGGGACCCCGTGGCTCCTCGTTCTCGTCCTGGTCGCGCGGGGTCTGCCGGTCGGCTCGCGGTTCTTCACCGCGACGATGGTGCAAATCGGGGCCGAGCTCGAAGAGTCGGCGCGGATCCACGGCGCGTCCTGGCTTCGGGTCTTCGTGCGGATCTGGGCGCCGCTCCTGCGCCCGGCCATCCTCGGCGCCTGGATTCTGTTGTTCGTGATCGCGGTGCGTGTTCTCGACCTCGTCGTCTTGCTCGCGGGCCCGGGCAGTCGCATGCTGGCCGCCGATATCTTCTTCTGGACCGTGAGCGGCCGGCAGGAGGCTGCCTCGGTGCTGGCGATGCTCCAGACCGCGCTGGTCATGACCGGGTACGTGGTGGCTCGGCTGCTGCTCGGCCGTGCTCCGCGGAACGCGATCTAGCCGGACAATAGCGTATATAGGATGAAGTGAGTGTTGCCGGGGAGGGTGGAAGCCATGACAACGATGACCATCGAGAGAGTGCGCGCCTTCAATGGCCTCGACGTGCTGGTCGCCCTGGACGAAGGCCTGTTCGCCGCCGAAGGCCTGGATCTCCGGATCGCGCCGGCGGCCGTCGATGCCCCGTCGACCGCCAACGGCACGCTCGCGCAGCCCGTCTCGGTCCAGGGAAGGCTCATGGACCGCGGCGAAGCGGCCATGTTCCAGGGGTGAGAGTGCGGCAATAACCGCCGGGTGGCGGAAAGCGCCGTGGGCGCCCTCCAGGTCGGGCGCCGTTCGATGGTCGTGTGCGCCGGGCTGGTCGTTCGCCCCGACTCGGATGTCTTCACCCCGCAGGAGCTGGCGCACCGAATGGTCGCGCTCGACTACGGCAACGGCACCGCGTATGCCGGTCTCCAGATGCTGGAAGGCGCGATGCCGCGCGAGGCGATCACCACCTGCGCCGCGACGGTCAATTCGAGCGACCGGCTCGACGCGGTGCTCCGGGGCGAGGTGGACGCCACCGTGCTGCAGGAGCCGTGGATCACGATCGCCGAGAAGAAGGGGTGCCGCGTCGTGTCGACCACGTTCTTCCACGGCACCTGGGTCGCCGATCGGAGCGTGAGCGCCGAAGCGTACGCCGCCTTCGTGCGCGCGGTCACGCGGGCGGTACGGCGCATCAACGCGGACAAGCGCCGGTACGTGTCCTACTTCATCGCTGACTTCCCGGGCCACCCCGACGTCGAGAAGCTCACGCCGGACGATTTCGATCTCGGTCGCATCCAGTTGAAGGAGCCGGGCCCCATTCCCGAAGCCGAGGCCCGCTGGGCGTGGGAATGGATGGCCAGCTGGGGCGTGCTTGCGGGCGCGTTCGATCCGCGCGCCCAGATCAACGCGGCCGTGGAGCGCGAGGCGCACGCACTCGCCGTGGCCGGCCTCAGCGCGTAGCCGTCCTACCGATGCAGCGCCCGGGCGCTATTCGTCTCTCGGCGGTCGTCAACGCGGCGTTCGCGCTCAGCATCACCATGGGCATCGCCGCGTGCCATGCGCTGATGCCGACTGACCCCGCGCGGATCCCGGAGTATGTCGGGACGAACGGAACGTTCAGCAAGCCCGGTGGGTCGGGCCCATTTCCCACCGTCGTGATCATGCACGGCTGCGGCGGCCCACCGAGTCATCAGGAGTGGATTGGGCGGCTCAACGACTGGGGCTATGCGACCTACTACATCGACAGTTTCGGGCCCCGGAACCTGAAGCACGTCTGCGCCGAGCAGCAGTTCAAGGGATACGAGCGGGTGGGCGATGCCTATGCGGCCCTCGCGCATCTGCGCACGCGTGCCGACGTACGAGCCGACCGGATCGGCCTCATCGGGTTTTCGCATGGCGCCGCGGCCACGGCCTCCACCGTGCGCGCCGACAATGCGGCCAAGGCCAACATGCCGCCCTTCGCCGCCGCCGTTGCCTACTACGGCGGCTGTCGAAACGAAAAGTTCCGGCTCGCCACCGAGCTGCTGATCCTGTTCGGCGAGGCGGACGACTGGGCCAACGTGAAGGCGTGCCGACCCATGCTGGAGCGTCAGGACAAGGCGACCAGAGACCGCCTGACCATCGTCACGTATCCCGGCGCGTATCACGATTTCGACATCGGCCCGCGGCCGCCCCGCGACTTCCTGGGCCACCACCTCGAATACAACGGAGCCGCGGCCAAGGATTCGTTCGAGCGAACGAAGGCGTTCTTCGCGCGGCGGCTCAAGAGCTAGCACGATGCGCGACGAGCAGTCCGACGCGTTCGTGTTTTTCGGGGCGACCGGCGATCTGGCCCACAAGAAGATCTTTCCCGCCCTGCAGGCGCTGGCCAGGCGCGGCCACCTCGACATGCCCGTCATCGGGGTCGCCAAGGCCGGCTGGACGCTCGATCAACTGAAGGCTCGCGCCCGCGACAGCGTCGAACACTACGGCGGTCTCGATCCGGAGGCGTTCGCCCGACTCCTTCGATGCCTCCGCTACCTGGACGGCGACTACGCCGATTCGGCGACTTTCAAGAATCTGCGCCGGGAGCTCGGTGACGCGCAGCACCCGACACACTATCTGGCGATCCCGCCGAGCCTCTTCGAGACCGTCGTCGATCAGCTCGGCGCATCGGGGTGCGCGAAGGGCGGACGCGTGGTGATCGAGAAGCCGTTCGGTCGGGACCTGGCCACCGCCCGCACGCTGAACTCGGGCGTTCACCGTCGCTTCACCGAAGACAACGTGTTCCGCATCGACCACTACCTGGGCAAGAACACGGTTCAGAACCTGCTGTTCTTTCGCTTTGCCAACTCGTTTCTCGAGCCT
>CAYVHH010000414.1:0-4116 GCA_964450175.1 uncultured bacterium
TCCGCCCGACGCCCGCGCGCCGCGCGAGCTGGTCCTGACCGCGGCGCGCGCGGTGCTGTACGTGGAGCTCGCCAAGAAACAGGGAAAGTAGCCAGGGAGGGCACCGGTCATGGCGCTGGACGCAGACGCACTGCTCTCGACGATGTCCCAGGCGGCCGCGGACGCCTTCGGGCAAGTGTGGAAGGACGTGAGGAACTACACGATTCCCGAGCTACGGAAGCTGGCCGGCACCTTCGTCGACATCGAGCTGGGGCTGTCGGCTCGACCGCCGTACTACACGAAAGAGAGCGCCGACATTCTCTTCCGGATGCAGGTCCGGGCGACTCAGTCGATCCTGACCGCGACGACCGCGCTCACGATGATGGCGGTCGAGAAAGCGCTGAACGAAATCCTCGCCGCCGTGAAGGTCGCGATCAACCAGGCGGTGAAGTTCGCGCTGGTGTGATCACGACGCGTCGCGACTCCTGACGCGGTGTCGGAGCCGAGCACTCGTCTCGGCTCCGACACCTTGCCGTTTCGAGCAGCCTATCGGGTCGGCGCTGGGGTCACCGCGGCGGAGGGCGACGGCGCGGGAGAGCTGCCGATCACCATCGGCCGCTTCGCGCACGCCGAGAGCCCCGTGAGCAACGTGACCAACGCGAGCCCGAGCACCACAGATTTCAGTCCAGTCTTCATCGCCGTCCTCCTTCTTTCCGTGAACTCCTGTAGTTCTTACGCGAACGCTCTATCGTTTCGCGCAATGCGCTTCTGGGGGATCTCTAGTGCACGGGCGGTGCCAGCCTCCCAAACCGTCTCGGAATCGATGGCTTAGGGCTCGCTCGCCCCCCGTTCGGCCTCCCGGCCGTGACAACCAGACGCGAGCGGCTGACGAGGGGCGTCAGCGCCGGTGGAGGGACGGACGTACATGAGGTAGCATCACGCTCTCGGGGGAGAAACACCATGCGCATCGTCGTCCACGGTCAACAGGCATTCGGCAAGAGCGTGCTCGAGGCCCTGCTGGAGCGCGGAGAGAACGTCGTCGGCGTCTACTGCGCCCCCGACCCGGCCCAGGGAGGCCGCGTCGATCCCCTGAAGGAGGCGGCGCTCGCCCGTGGTCTCCCCGTTCATCAGCCACGATCGTTTCGCAACAAGCCCGAGGTATGGGAGGAGTTCGCTCGCCTGAAGGCGGATCTGTGCGTGATGGCCTACGTCACCCTCATCGTGCCCGAAGAGGTGCTGAATCAGCCCACGCGCGGCACGATCCAGTACCATCCTTCTCTGCTTCCGCGCCATCGGGGGCCCAGCTCGATCAACTGGCCGATCATCATGGGCGAGACGCGAACCGGCCTCAGCATCTTCTGGCCCGACCAGGGTCTCGATACGGGTCCGATCCTCCTGCAGAAAGAAGTCGAGATCCGCGACAGCGACACCCTGGGTAGCCTCTATTTCGATCGTCTGTATCCGCTCGGCGTGGCGGCGTTGCTCGAGGGCGTCGATCTGGTGCGAGCCGGCACCGCGCCGAAGATCGTTCAGGACGAGTCCAAGGCGACCTACGAAGGCTGGTGCAAGAAGGAACACGTCCAGATCGACTGGCAGAAGCCCCTCCAGACGATCTGGAATCTCATTCGCGGTGCGGACCCGCAGCCGGGCGCATGGACGACCCACGAGGGAACGACGGTGCAGCTCCTCGAGGCGAAGAAGCTCGCCGGCGCCACGCAGGGTCAGCCGGGAGAAGTGGTCGCCATAGATGATGCGGGAATGACAGTCGCCGTGGCTGGCGGGCAGATCCAGGTCACTCGCGTGCGGCCCGAGGGCGGGCAGAAAGTCGCCGCGGGCGCGTTTGCCAAGACCGCGGGGTTGCGCCCCGGGGCGCGTCTCGGCGCGAAGTGAGGACCGCCGCGCCATGACGAATCCCGACGAGCCGCGCGGACTCGCGCGCGGCCTCACCAACTACGGCGACGCCGACTTCGCGCTCTACCTGCGCCGCTCCTTCGCGACCTCCATGGGGTACTCGAAGGCGATGCTGACGCGGCCCATCGTCGGCATCGCACAGTCGGCGAGCGGCTTCAACAACTGCCACCGGCACTTCCCCGAGCTGATCGATGCCGTGAAGCGCGGCGTGCTCGCCGCCGGGGGGCTGCCGCTCGATTTCCCGATGATCTCGCTGGGCGAGGTGTTCCTGTCGCCGACCAGCATGATGTTTCGCAACCTCATGGCGATCGACGTGGAGGAGATGATCCGCGCCCAGCCGATGGACGCCGTCGTGCTGGTGGGCGGCTGCGACAAGACGGTACCGGCTCAGCTCATGGGTGCGGCGTCGGCCGACGTTCCGGCGGTTCAGCTCCTGGCCGGCCCGATGATGCCGATGGCCTACCGCGGTGAGCGGCTCGGGGCGTGCACGGACTGCCGGCGCTTCTGGGCCAAGTACCGCGCGGGCGGCGTCACCGCGGAAGAGATCGACCAGATCGAGTCGAACCTGGCGACGACGGCGGGCACCTGCGCGGTGATGGGCACCGCCAGCACGATGGCCTCGCTCGCCGAGGCGCTCGGCATGGCGCTGCCGGGCACCGCCGCGATTCCCGCGGTGCACGCCGATCGGCTGCGCGCCGCCGAGGCAAGCGGGCGAGAGGCCGTGGCGCTCGCCTCGACGCGTCTCCGACCGAGCCAGATCATCACGCCGCGCTCCGTCGAGAACGCCCTGCGCGTCCTCCTGGCGATCGGCGGCTCGACGAACGCGATCATCCACCTCACCGCCGTCGCGGGACGCGTGGGCGCCGAGGTCTCGCTGCGGCGCCTCAACACGCTGAGCGACGAAACTCCCGTGCTCGTCGATCTGAAGCCGACGGGCCAGCACTACATGTCGGATCTGAATGCCGCCGGCGGGCTCGGCGCGGTGCTGCGCGAGCTGGCACCGCTGCTCCACCTCGACTGCATGACCGTCACGGGCCAGACGCTCGGTCAGCGCCTCGCGACGGAAGGCGCCTGGGTCGACCGCGACGTCGTGCGCCCGCTCTCGGATCCGTATCAGAAGGTCGGCGGGCTCGTCGCGCTCTTCGGGAGCCTCGCGCCGGGCGGCGCGATCCTCAAGCGCTCCGCCGCCGACCCGGCGCTCTTCGAGCGTGAGGGCCGCGCGGTCGTGTTCGCCTCGCTCGACGACCTGGCCGCGCGGATCGACACGCCGGACCTCGACGTGCGGCCCGACGACTTCCTCGTGCTCCAGAACGCCGGGCCGAAGAGCGGCTACGCGATGCCCGAGGCCGGCTATCTGCCGATTCCTTCGAAGCTGGCGCGCGCCGGCGTCAAGGACATGGTGCGCGTCTCCGACGCGCGCATGAGCGGGACCGCGTACGGGACGATCGTCCTGCACGTGTCGCCCGAGTCCGCCGTCGGCGGGCCGCTCGCGCTCGTCAACAACGGAGACCGCATCCGCCTGAGCGTCAACGACCGCCGCCTCGACCTCGCCGTCGACGACGCCGAGCTCGCGCGCCGTCGCGCGGCGCTCCCGCGCCCCGTGACACCTCCGGCGCGCGGCTACGCCAAGCTCTACATGGATCACGTGCTGCAGGCCGAGCACGGCTGCGACTTCGACTTCCTGCGGAAAGCGTGACGCGCGGCGCGCGCGCCGGCCGCCCCGCGTAGTCGCGGGAGCGTCTAACCGGGCGACGCGCCCTGCGTGGCGGTGTAGACCGCGTACAGCGACTGGCTCGCCGCCATGAAGAGGCGATTCCGCTTCGGTCCGCCGAAGCAGATGTTGCCGCACACCTCCGGCAGGCGGATGCGGCCGATCAGCTTGCCCTCGGGCGTCCACACGGTCACGCCGCTATACCCGACGGCTCGCCCGGCGTTGCTCGAGACCCACAGATTGCCCTCGACGTCACAGCGCACGCCGTCGGGCCCGCACTTCACGCCGTCGACCATGAAGTCGCTGAACAGCTTCCGGTTCGACACCTTGTTATTGCTGCCGACGTCGAAGGCGTGCATGTCGCCCTTGCCGCCGGGGCCGGTGTCGCCTGGGCCCTTCCCCGTGCTGATGACGTAGAGCTTCTTGTAGTCGGGCGAGAACGCGAGGCCGTTCGGATCCGGGACCTGATCCTCGCCGACCGCGAGCTCGACCTTGCCGCTCGGGTCGACGCGATA
>CAYVHH010000415.1:0-27460 GCA_964450175.1 uncultured bacterium
GAAGCTCTCCGGTCCGTTCAAAAGCATCTTCACTTCCGCGGTCTCGAGACACGGCGTGCGATGGACGGCGTTCTTCATCAGGATCTCGAAGTGATCCCAGTCTTCCGGCAGAAGCTGGAACTCGAAGCGCTCCGGGATGCGTGCGACGTCCCACGGCTTCGCGACCGGCTCGAAGCCGCCCATCAGCAGCCCGCCGACTTCTTCGCGCACGTAGATGTAGCCGTCGGGATCGCGCAACACCGGCAGATCCGGCGTCACACCCGCCATGGGCTCGGTGACCATGTAGAAATGCTCCGAGGCGTGGAGCGGCACCGTGACGCCGGCCATGCGGCCGACCTCGCGCGCCCACATCCCGGCGCAATTCACGACGACCTCGCACGCCACGTCGCCGTCGGCCGTCATCACGCCGGCGACACGCCCCTTCTCGACGCGAATCCCGGTGACCGCGGTGTTCTCGAGGACCGTCGCCCCACCCTGGCGCGCGCCCCTGGCCAGCGCCAGGGTCGTGTCGATCGGGTTGGTGCGCCCGTCGCGCGGCAGCCACAAGGCGCCGACCAGATCGTCCGTGCGGATGAGCGGCCAGCGGCGCCCCGCCTCCGCCGGCGTGATGACGTCGACGTCGACGTCGAAGCAGCGCGCCATCGAGGCGAGCCGCTTGAGCTCGTGCATCCGCTCGGCGTTCCGGGCCAGGCTCAGGCTCCCGGGCCGCCGGAAGCCGGTGGCTTGACCGGTCTCGGCCTCCAGACGCTCGTAGAGGTCACCGCCGTACTTGGCCAGCCGCGTGAGGTTCTGGGTCGCGCGCAGCTGACCCACGAGGCCGGCCGCATGCCAGGTGGTGCCGCAAGAGATGTCGCGGCGCTCCAGCAGAAGGACGTCGCGCCAGCCGAGCTTGGTCAGGTGATAGGCGACGCTGCAGCCGGCGATCCCGCCGCCGATCACGACCACCCGCGCGTGCGAAGGGAGCACGCCGCCTAGGGTCCCTCGTCGCCCGGGGTCGGGATGCTCCGCGGCGGGAACTCTCGATACGCGTACCGCGCCAGCACGTCCTCGCGGAGCTCGATCCCGAGGCCCGGCGCCGTCGGCACCGTCAGATACCCGTGGTCGAGCCGGAACGGCGTGACCGCCACCTCCGCCGCCCGGGCGTCGAAGTTCACGAAGTACTCGGTGATCAGGAAATTCGGGATCGCGGCCGATACGTGCAAGGTCGCGGCGAGCCCGACCGTCGTGCTGTTGTAGTTGTGCGGCGAGACGACCACGTGGTACGCCTCGGCCATCGCGGCGATCTCACGGAGCTCCTCGATGCCGCCCACGTTACACACGTCGGGGTTGATGATGTCGGCGGCGCGGCGCTCGAAGACCTCCCGGAACTCGTAGCGCGTATAGAGCTCCTCGCCCGTGACGATCGGCATCCGGATCTCGCGCCGGCACTCGGCCAGCGCGCCGAGGTCGCGTGCCGACACGGGTTCCTCGAACCAGAAGGGATCGAAGGGCTCGAGCATGCGCGCCACGCGCACTGCGTGCATCGGCGCGAGCCGCCGGTGCACTTCGATCAGCAGATCCACCTTGGGACCGACCGCGTCGCGGACGGCCCGGACGGTCTCCACGACTTGCTGCTCGGCATCGCGCGAGATGTGGGTGCGCCACGGCCCCGGGAACGGATCGAACTTGAGCGCGGTGAAACCCCGTGCGACCGTTTGCTTCGCCCTCGCCGCATAGGCGTCCGGGCTCTTGGCGCCCGAGTACCAGCCGTTCGCGTAGACGCGGATCCGCTCGCGGCACGGCCCGCCGAGCAGGCTCACCACGGGCACGCCCAGGCGCTTGCCGGCCAGATCCCAGAGCGCCTGCTCGATCCCGCTGACCGCGCTCCAGAAGTCCATGGCCCCGCGCTTGGCTGCGTAGTCGTGATAGGCCCAGTGCGTGAAGTGGCGGATGTGGCCGGCGTCGCGGCCGATCAGATAACGCGTGAGCTGGCGCACGTGGGCGACGATGGATTGATCGCGGTCGGCCTGCGTGTAGCACTCGCCCCAGCCGTGCAGACCGTCGGCCGTCTCGACCTTCACGAAGAGCCAGTTCTTCCCGTAGCCCGGATCCACGACGAACGGCGTGACGGCCGTTACCTTCATGAGCCGATCTCCTTCGTCTTGGCGTACCCTCGAGACGCGAGGCGAGCCTCTACATCGTGGACCCAAAGATACGAGTGTGGGTGGTGTTCGGCAAGGGGCCGAAGCTCGGCCGCGGGCGCGCGGAGCTGCTTCGATTGATCGACGAGCGCGGATCGCTGCGGAAGGCGGCGTCCGACTTCGGTCTCTCCTACCGCAACGCGTGGGGCTATCTGCGGGAGCTCGAGCGGGCGGCCGGCTTCAAGTTCGTCGAGCGGATGCCCGGCGGCGGCCCGCGCAGTGGGATGCGCTTGACCGCCGCCGGCCGAGACTTCCTGGCGCGCTATCAGAAGTTCCGGCTCGGCCTCGAGGCCGCCAGCGTCCGCCAGTTCCTGCGCGCCTTCAAGGGCAAGGACTTCAGGCGGACGCGATCGCCAGAGCGATCCGCTCGGACGAGAGCGGCAAGTGGGTGAGCCGCACGCCCGTCGCGTCCTCGATGGCGTTGGCGATCGCCGCCGGCGCCGGGACGATCGGGGGCTCACCGACGCCTCGGGCCCCGAACGGGCCGTGCGGCGCGGGCTTCTCCACGATGATCGTCTCGATGTTGGGTAGATCGGCCGACGTGAGCTTTCTGTAGTCGAGCAGGCTCGGGTTCGTCAGCCGCGCCTTGTCGTCGTAGATGAGCCCTTCGGTCAGCGCCATGCCGAGGCTCTGCACCGCGCCGCCCTGCATCTGCCCCTCGATCTGGAGCGGGTTGATCGCCTTGCCGACGTCCTGAGCGACGACGAAATTGTGCAACGTCACCTCGCCGGTGTCGGGATCGACCTCGATCCGCGCCAGCTGGGCGCAGAACGCGGGCGCCTGGACCGAGAAGGCCGGGTGGCTCGTGCCGAGCACGGGCTCCACCTTCGACATGTAGAGATTGCCCTTCTTGCCGATCGACGCGAGCGTGATGCCCTTGTTCGGCACGCCACGCACCACGATCTTGTCGTTGTCGATCTCGAGGTCGTGCACCGAGGCCTCGAGCTCCTTCGCGGCGATCTCGAGCGTCTGGTTGCGCGCGTTCTCCGCCGCCTGCATCACGGCCACGCCCACGGTGTACGTGGTCTTGCTGCCGGCACTGAGACCGGTCATCGGCGCCACGTCGGTGTCGCCGGTGGTGATCTTGACTTTGTCGATGTCGACGCCGTAGGCGGTGGCGGCGATCTGCGCCAGCGCGATGTTGGTTCCGGCGATGTCGACCTGACCGGTCAATACCTGGAGCGTGCCGTCGGGGTTGAGCCGTACGGTGGCGCCGGTCGGCTGAAGACCGCCGAGCCAGCCGCCGAGCGAGATTCCGGTCCCGCGCAGCTTGCCGCCCTTCGAGCTGGCCTTCCACTCGGCTCGCTTCTTCCAGAACGGGTGCTCGGCGAGTCGGGTCAGCACCTCGGCGGCGCCGTTGCTCAGCCACGGCTGGTTGTTCGCCATCTTGTCGCCTTCGCGCTGCAGATGGCGCAGGCGGAACTCGACCGGGTCCACCCCGAGCGCCTTCGCGATCTGCTCCATCTGCGAGTCGATCGCAAAAATGGTCTGCGGCGCGACCGGCGCGCGGTACGCGGCGATGCTCGGCTTGTGCGTGAGGACCTCGAAGCCCTTGATGTCGAAGTTCGGCCACAGATAGAGACTCGCCAGGAAGACCCCGCTCACCGCCAGCACCGCGCCGGAAAACGCGCCGGATTCGAGAATCGCCTCGCCTTCGATCGCCATGAGCGTGCCGTCGCGCTTCACGCCGGTCTTCAGACGGATGATGACCTGCGGCGCCGGCATCCCGGCCTCGAGCTCTTCACGCCTGGTCATGACGTAGCGCACCGGCCGGCCGGTCGCGCGAGCCAGGACGGCCGTGATCGGCTCGCACAGCGCACGGATCTTGCCGCCGAAGCCGCCGCCGCACTCCATCGGGATCACCTTGATGCGGTTCTCGGGAATCTCCAGGACGTCGGCGACCTCCGACCGCGTGTTGAACGAGCCCTGCGTGCTCGCCCACAAGGTCAGGTTGCCCGAGCTGTCCCACTGGGCCAGGACCGCGTGCGGCTCGAGGTAGCCCTGGTGGACCATCGGGACGCGATAGGTCTTCTCGATCACGACGTCCGATTCGGCGAAGGCCTTCGCGACGTCACCGCGCTGCAGGCGCGCCTGCTGCGAGATGTTGACGGCCTTGGCGGACTTGGCCTCGGTCGTCACGCCGGCGACGCTGCCGTGAGCCAGCGCCTCGCTGGTATCCGCCTCGGTCCCCAGCTCGGCGACGGGCGGTGCGCCGGGCTTCATCGACTCGAGCGGATCGGCAGCGACCGGCAGGATTTCGTACTGCACGTCGATCAGGTCGAGCGCCTCCTCGGCGATCGCCGGCTCGTCGGCGGCGACGGCCGCGATCGGCTGGCCCGCGAACACGACGCGGTCGATCGCCAGCACGGCGTGCGCGCGCGTCGGCGCCTTCTTCTTCAGCACGGGGATGTCGGCCGCGGTCAGGACCGCCCGTACACCCGGCAGCGCGCGGGCGCGGCTCACGTCGATGCGCGCGATCTTGGCGTGAGCGTGAGGGCTGCGCAGGAGCTTCGCGTGCAGCAGGCCGCGCGGGTTGAGGTCGGCGACGTACTGGACCTGGCCGGTCACCTTGTCGGGTGCGTCAGGGCGCAGAATGGACAGGCCGATCCCTTTCACGTCGCGCGTCGTTTTCATCACGGTCGACATGCCTCAGCTCCTCCGGCCGGCCGCGGCGCCGGCAGTCTCGGTGATCGCGGCCAGCATCTTCGTGTAGCCGGTGCAGCGGCACAGATTGCCGGCGATCCCGTAGCGAATCTCTTCCTCGGTCGGATGCGGATTCTCGGTCAAGAGCGCGGCGGCGGCCATGAGCACCCCGGGGATGCAGAAACCGCACTGCGGCACGCCGTGGCGGACGAAGGCGTCCTGCAGCGGGTGCAGCGCGCCGAGCTTGCCGAGCCCCTCGATCGTGCGCACGGTGTGTCCGCGCGCCTGCATCGCGAGCAAGAGGCAGCTCGCGACCGGCTTGCCGTCGAGGTGCACCGTGCACGCGCCGCAGTCGCCGGTGCCGCAGCCTTCTTTGGGCCCCGTCAGACCCATGCGCTCACGGAGTGCTTCGAGCAAGGTGTCCCAGGGCTGCACGAGCACCTCGGCCGGCTCGTCGTTCACCGTACAATTCAGAACCTGCTTGGCCAAGTCGTCTTCTCCGTCTACGCGCTCGCGCGGGCGAGTGCTGTGGTCAGGGTGCGGCGAGTCAGAACGCGCACGAGGTGGCGGCGGAACTCGGCCGAGCCCCTCTGGTCGCTGATCGGACGCGCGGCCTCGACCGCCAGGTCGGCGGCGCGCGCGATCCGGTCGGGGGTCACGGCCTGGCCCTCGAGCGCCTGCTCGGCGGCCGTCGCCCGCAGCGGAACCGGCGCCACCGCCGCCAGCGCGATCCGCGCCTTGGTGCAGACGCCGTTCGCCAGCGTGAGCTGCGCGGCCACGCCGACCACGGCGATGTCGAGCTCACGACGGGGCGTGTGGCGCAGGTAGTTGCCCCCGCTGTGAGCTCCTGGGCTCGGTACGACGAGCTCGACGAGAATCTCGTCCGGGGCCAGCACCGTGCGCCGGACTCCCGTGAAGAACGTCGCGATCGGCACCCGACGCTCGCCCTTGGGCCCGGTGATCACCGCTTCGGCGTCGAGCGCCAGGAGCGGGGGCGCCATGTCCGCCGAGGGTGCCGCGTTGCAGATGTTGCCGCCGAGCGTGGCCAGATTGCGGACCTGCACGGAGCCCACGAGGGCGCCGCTCTCGGCCAGCGAGAGATAGCTCGCACGGACGGCTCGATCGAGCTCGAGCGTCCGCGCCGTCACCGCGGAACCGACCCGGAGCCCCTTGCCGTTCCCGGCCTCGATCGTACGCAGCCGCGCCACGCCCGAGAGATCGATCACACGGGCGGGCTTGAGAAGGCCGTTCTTGAGCTGCGGCAGGAGGTCGGTGCCGCCGGCCAAGAGCTTCGTGTCGGGACCACTTTGGGCCAGGGCCTTGACGCACTCGTCAACGCTTCCAGGAAGGATCAGCTCGAATCGTCGCACGCGAGGTCTCCGCTCGGCTACGGATCTTATTATGCTCTCAAAAGCACAGTTGGCGCACACACCGCCGGCCCGTCTCCAAACCGGGCCGGCGTTGGTGTACCTTAGCACATCGCTGTAGGCCAGACACCCGGAGGAGACACCCATGCGTATCGGCTTCATCGGGCTCGGCAACATGGGCGGACCGATGGCCCTCAACGTTCTGAAGGCCGGACATCCAATGGTCGTCACCGACATCCGCCACGAGCTGGCAAAGCCGCACATGGCTCTGGGAGCCAAGTGGGCCGACACCCCCAAAGCGGTCGCTCAGGCGAGCGAGGTCGTCTTCACCTCGCTGCCCGGTCCCCGCGAGGTCGAAGCCGTGGTGCTCGGCGCCAACGGCATTCTCGAGGGCGCGGCCCGCGGCACGCTCTACGTCGATCTCTCGACCAACTCCGCGACCTTGATCCGCAAGCTCCACGGTCTCTGCGCCGAGCGCGGCGTCGACGTGCTGGACGCGCCGGTCAGCGGCGGTGTGCCCGGCGCGCGCTCGGGCAAGCTCGCGGTGCTGGTCGGCGGCGACGAGGCGCTCTACAAGCGGGTCAAGCCGGTGCTCGACGCGATCGGCGACAAGGTGACCTGGGTCGGCGGGATCGGCTGCGGCACGGTCGCGAAGCTCGTGCACAACATGGTGTCGGCGTGCTCGCGCATGGCCATCGCCGAGGGCATGACGCTCGGGGTCAAGGCCGGCGTGGCGCCCGAGGTCCTGCTCGACGCGCTCTCCAAGAGCTCGTTCGGTCAGGGCCGCGTGCTCAAGGACATGATCCCCAACACCGTGTTCCCGGGCACCTTCGACGACGTGAACTTCGCCCTGAGGCTCCTGCGCAAGGACGTCGGCCTCGCCACCGAGCTCGGGCGCGAGTACCACGTGCCGATGATGATCGCGGCGCTGGCCGAGCAGCAGCTCGAGGAAGCGCTCGGGCGCGGCTGGGGCGACAAGGATTCGATGACGTTCTTCAAGCTCCAGGAAGAGCGCGCCGGCGTCGAGCTGCGGACGAAGAATCGCGGAGCCTGACACCATGGGCGACGCGCTCGACGGCATTCTCGAATCGAAGGAGGCCGAGCGGCTGGCCACGGGCTTCGTCTTCACCGAGGGCCCGCTCTGGCACCCGGACGGCTTCTACTACTTCGTCGACATCCGCCGGAGCAACCTGCACAAGCTCACGCCCGGCAAGGCGCCCGAGCTCGTGCGCTCGAACACCGGCGAGGGCAACGGCACGACGTTCGACCTGAAGGGTCGCCTGGTCATCTGCGAGGGCGGCAACCGGCGCGTCACGCGCTGGACGGGCGGCCAGAGCGAGGTCCTGATGGACCGCTTCGAGGGCAAGCGCCTGAACCGGCCCAACGACGTCGTCTGCAAATCCGACGGGAGCATCTATTTCACCGACCCGGGCCTGCGCGTGCCGCTCGCCGACCGCGAGCTTCCGACGGCCGGCGTCTATCGGATCGCGACGGACGGCAAGACCTCGCTCGTCGCCGACTGCGAATATCCCAACGGCCTCGCCTTCTCGCCGGACGAGCGCATCCTCTATGTGGCCAACACGCGCTGGACGCAGTACATCCATGCCCTCGAGATCGACGGAGACGGCAAGCTCATCCGGCGGCGGATCTTCGCCGACATGTCCTCGGACGAGACGGACGGCGTGCCCGACGGCATGAAGGTCGACGTCGACGGCCGCGTGTTCTGCACCGGTCCGGGCGGAACCTGGGTGTTCGCGCCCGACGGCACGCGGCTCGGCATCATCCGCACGCCCGAGGTCCCCGCGAACTGCGCGTTTGGCGGCCCCGACCTCCGGACGTTGTTCCTGACGGCCCGCACGTCGGTGTACGCCCTGCGCGTCAAGAGGCCGGGGCGTCCCCACCCCTGGTACAAGCGATGATCAACTTCGGCACGTTTCTTCTGATGCAGTCGCCGTCCGCGCGCTCGTCGCAAGAGATCTACGCGCGCGGCGTCGAGATGGCCCAGGCGGCCGAGACGCTCGGCTTCGGCAACGTCTGGCTCGCCGAGCACCACTTCTCGACGTACGGCTACCTCTCGCGCCCGGCCCAGCTCGCGACCTTCATCGCGGCCAAGACGACCCGGATCCGCGTGGGCACCGCCGTCATCGTGGTGCCGCTCCATCATCCCCTGGTCATCGCCGAGGAGATCGCAACGCTCGACCTCCTGTCGGGCGGGCGTCTCGACGTCGGGCTCGGCCGCGGCTATCAGCCGTACGAGTTCGAGCGCTTCGGCCTCGAGCTCGAGAGCGGACGGGCGCGCTGGGAGGAATCGATCGACATTCTCCTGAAGGCCTTCGAGGGGCAGCCGTTCACCTACGACGGCAAGCTCTTCAAGATCCCGGAGACGACGATCTTTCCGCAGCCCCTCCAGCAGCCGCGCCCGCCGATCTGGATTACGGCGCAGAGCCCCGAGTCGGTGGAGGCGGCGGTGCGCCGCGGCTTCAACGTGCTGACCGGCGGCTTCGGCGTCCCGATCGAGCGCATGGCCGAGTTCCGCCGGCTCTTCGACCGCCTGGTCGGCGAGTTCAAGCCCCCTCACCCGCTCCGGGTCGGCGTGCAGCGCGCGGTCTACGTCGCGGAGAATCAGGCCGACGCGCGGTCGGCGGCCGAGGAAGCGCGCTGGAACATGCGCGTGACGCTCTCGCTGCGCAACCAGTACGAGCGCGTCGAGCGCGGCCGCGCCATCCCGGTGCCGGCGCCGAAGGAGCCCGACACCGACGATCTGCTGGACCGCTTCCTGGTCATCGGTACGCCCGACACCGTGATCCGCCAGATCAAGCGCATCGAGGACATGGTCGGGATCACGCACTTCAACTGCAGCTTCTGGTTCGGGGACATGGAGCATGCGCGCGTGATGCGCTCGATGGAGCGGTTCGCCCGGGAGGTCTTGCCGGCGTTTCGGTAGCGCGGGGGCGGGTGGCAGGCTGCGGCGCCCATCGCGGTTGGTCCCAGATCACCCGGCTCTCCCGCCGCGTGCCAATGGATGCAGCACGTCGATGGCGTACCCCACGTCAAGTCGCTCACCAAGCCAGAGCGGCATCGCGGTGTGAGCATCTAGCGCCACCTCCTGCAGATGATTCTGCGCTCGCAGGGCGCTGACCGGCTCTGCCGGCACTCGCGGGGCGCATGGCACCCTGGGAATGAGCCGTCCATCTGGACGGCGGACCAGAAGCTCACCGCTGGGATCGCGCTCGACCTGATAACCCTCCTCGTGCACCGCGCGATGGTGACGCCGACACAGCATCGCGAGATTCGAGAGTGTCGTCGGCCCACCCTGCGCCCAGTGACGAATGTGATGGCCCTCGCCGAACCGCACGTTACAACCTGGAAATCGGCAGCCGTGGTCGCGATGGTGCAGCGTGCGGCGTAGAGCCGGCGGAATCGTCCGCGTTCGCGCCGCGACTTCCACGACGCGGCCGTCTCGGGCGTGCTGCATGACGACGCGGCTGGCATCGCATGCCAGGCGTCGCGACGTTTCCGCGGAAACGTGTTCGCCATTCGCGAGAGCCGACTGCCCCGGCACCTCTGGATCGGCGAGCGCAGGAGCGTCGACATGAACGACGACCTGATACCGCTCGCCCGGAGCTCCCGGATCGATACCGTGATGGAGGGCGGCCTCCGCGAGCAGCGCCAGGGCATCGGCCTGCTGCTGCTCGAACGCAGGCGTTTCCGCGGAAACGTCCATCGAGTCGGCATCGGCGAGCGCCCGATACGTGCGCTGATAGAGTGCCTCGCGCGCGGCGCTCAGTGCTTGGATCAAAGAGCTCGCCGGCCTCGGGCTCGAGCCGTCCGCGGACCGTGACCATACCGTCGTCATTCCGATACGCGTGCAGGGCCCGACTACGATGCCGAGTCGCCGATTCACGAGCCTCGGCCTTCTGATCTACGCGCCGCCAGCCACGTACGATTCGCTCGACGTGCTCCGCCGTACCAGCTCGCCCCACCGCGAGCAGGCGCTCTTCCGTCGCGGGAGTCGCCACGCGAGTCAGCGCACGGACCTTCGCATAAGACAGCTCACCGTGGGCGAGCGCTTTGGCCAGCCGCGGTAGCCCGCCCAGCGAACGGGCGACGCGGACTTTCTCGCGCGCGGCGCCGAGATCGAGCCCCACTCGCCAGCTCAACCAGTGCGCGCAGGAGCGGAAGCCGTGATTCCAGCCTGCGCGCGCGTCGAACTCGCGGATCAGATCGAGAAGGCGTGCGGTCGCGGCCTCGAGGTGCGCCGAGAGCTCGGCGATCTCGTCACCCAGGCGGTCCGGGTCGGCAATGGTCGGATCTGGATCGATCGCGGCAGTCATGAGCACATTCATCGTGAGTCTCCTGTTGGAGAGACTCTACGTGACGATTTCGGACCAACCTGCGAGATACGCCACGAGGCGATCGCGACGCCGTCGGCGTTTTTCCTGAGGCCGCGAGCCGTCGCGCCTCCTGGGCCTTTCCGAGGACGACTGGCGCGTCATTTACACCGCGGCGCGGGCATGCCACGGCAACGCCTCGGAGAGCCTGTCAAGTGCACAAATTCGGATACGCCTGCTGCCGCGATGCCCGACGAGACGAACCTAGATCGAACCCCACACCTCGCGAGCCACCTCGAGAGCCAGCCCCAGCTTGCGCTTCTGGTCGTCCACGGTGATCTTGTTCCCGTGGTGCGTGCTCGAGAAGCCGCACTGCGGGCTGAGACATAGGTTCTCCAGCGGCACGTACTTCGCCGCGGCGTCGATGCGGCGCTTGAGCGTGTCCTTCGACTCGAGCGTGGGGATCTTGGAGCTGATCAGACCGAGGACGACCTTCTTGCCCTTAGGCATGAAGCGGAGCGGCTCGAAGCCACCGGCGCGGTCGGTGTCGTATTCCAGGAAGAACGCGTGAACGCTCAGCCGGGTGAAGACGGTCTCCGCGACCGGGTCGTAACCGCCACTCGCCATCCAGGTGCTCTTGAAGTTGCCGCGGCACGTGTGGATGGCGACCGTCACATCGCGCGGGACGTCGCGGATCGCGGCGTTGACCTGGTCCGCGTAGAGCCCGGGCAGGCGATCGGGGTCGTCACCGAGCGTGCGGACCTGCTCGCGCACCTTGGGATCGCACATCATCGCCACGGTGGTGTCGTCGATCTGCAGATAGGTGCACCCGGCCTGGCACAGCGCCCGGATCTCCTCGCGATAGGCGGCGGTCAGATCCGACCAGAACTCGTCGAGATTCGGATAGGTGGCCTTGAGCGTCGGCCGGTCGCCGCGGGCGTGCAGCATGACCGGCGACGGCAAGCAGAACTTCGCCGTGCGCGCGGTCGTCGACTTCAGAAAAGTGAAGTGGTCCAGCATGCTGGGCTTGGTTCGCCGGATCTTGCCGGTCACCTTCATGAGCGGCGGCTGCTCGTCGGCGCCCTCGAACTTCACGCCGAAGCTCTGTGTCGAGGTCTCGACACCGTCGAAGCCGCGCAGGAAGTCGATGTGCCACCAGTCACGGCGGAACTCGCCGTCCGTGATCGACTGGAGCCCGACCGATTCCTGCAACGCGACGGCGCCGCGGATGGCCTGATCCTCGACGGCCCGGAGCGCCGCGCGATCGATCTCACCGCGCGCCGCGCGCGCCCGTGCCGCCTGCAGCTCGGGGGGACGCAGCAGGCTTCCGACGTGGTCGGCGCGAAACGGCGGTCTCGCCGCGCTCATCGCCCGCCTACCACGCCAGCGCGTAGGTCGGACGCCGCGGATCGGCGCCGGCCGAGAGCACCCCCGTCTGCGGGTCGCGCCGCGTCACCACCGCGCCGATGCCGCACGCGCCGATCTCACTCACGTCGTGGCCGAGCGCGCGGAGCTCGGCGCGGGTCCGCTCGGGGATGCCCGGCTCGACGTTCAGCTGGCCCGGCCGATAGGCTCTCGGCCAGAACGAGTTGACGAGCGTCTGGGTCGAGAAGCGGGGCGCCTCGACCGCCTGCTGTGGATTCATCCCGAACACCAGCAAATTCAGGACCAGCTGCAGGTCGGCCTGACTCTGATCGTCGCCGCCGGGACAGCCGACGGTCATGGTGGGCACGCCCCCTTCGCAGATCAGATAGCTCACGAGCGTGGTGCGCGGGCGCTTGCCCGGGACGAGCCCGTTCGGATGATCGTCGGCGATGAAGAACATCTCGCTGCGCGTGCTGAGCGTGCAGCCCAGCTCGGGCGCGAACGCCGACTTCCTGAACACGCCGCCGCTCGGCGTCAGGCAGATCATGCTGCCCTCGCGATCGATCGCGGCGATATGGGTCGTCCCGTCGGCCGCGGCCGACGACACGCCGCCCGTGCGAACGCCCGCGTGGGCGCCGGTACCCCGCGCCGCGCCGCGGTGTCGTGGATCGCCCGGGGCCGGCGCCTCCGGGGTCGCGCGATCGCTACGGATCAGCGCAGCGCGCTCCTTCAGGTAGGCGGGCGTGAGCAGATCGCCGATCCCGGTGAGCGCGTCCTCGCGATCGCCGTAGTACTCCTCGCGATCGGCGAACGCGAGCTTGAGCGCCTCGGAGACCACGTGGACGTAGCGAGCGGAGTTGTGGCCGAGCGCGCGCAGATCGAACGTCGCCAGCATCCCGAGAGCCTGCATGAGGACAGGCCCCTGGGTCCACGCCGACTGACCCAGGATCTCCCGGCCCGCGAAGGTCGTGCGCAGCGGCGCCTCGAGCCGGGCGCGGTAGCCGGCCAGATCGGACGCACGCAGAAGCCCTCCGACGCGCTCGGAAAATGCGCCGATCGTCGCCGCAACGTCACCGCGATAGAAGCGCTCGCGCGCCGCCGCGATGCCGGCCGTTCGATGACCGCGCGCCTTGGTGTCGGCCTCGATGAGTCGCCGCAAGGTTCCGCCGAGCGCGGGCTGCACGAACAGCTCCCCCACCTCGGGCACGCGCCCGCCCGGGTAGAACACCGCGGTCCCGCCGGGCGGATAGAGGTTGAACTGACTCCGCGTCTCCGGAATGTCGAGCAAGCCGTGCATGTATTCGTACATCGGGAATCCATGCTCGGCGTACTGGACCGCGGGAGCGAGCACCTCGCTCACGCTCTTCGTGCCGTGAGTCTCGAGCAGGGTCAGATAGCCGTCGACGGCGCCCGGCACGGTGAACGACAGATGAGCGTCGGCTCCGGGGCCCGTCGGGATGCGATCGAGCTTGCGCCCGCGAAAGAGCCCGACCGTTGCCAGCGCCGGCGCCGTACCCTGGCCGCTCAGCACCAGGGTCTCGCGCCCACGCGCGTCGTGGATGAGCGCCACACACTCGCCGCAGAGCGTGTAGGACGCGGTCGGCTCGACCACCGCGGCGGCGAAGCCGGCAGCGACGGCGGCGTCGAACGCGTTGCCGCCCGAGAGCAGCATGCGCATGCCCGCCATCGAGACGAGCGGATGGCCGCCCGTGACGACGCCCTGCGTACCCGAGACCACGGGCCGCGTCGTCGCCCGGTCGGCCGCGTGATGCTCGAATTCGTGGACCGCTTGGGTCGGCTTGCTCATCGGCTCACCTCGGCGATTCGACCTCGTGCCGCCTGGCCCTCATGATATACGCCCCGACGGTCCTTACGGCAGCAGATCGCCGACGAGGATCTCGACGCCAGGGGCGCCGAGCGAGGCCACCCGCTCCATCGGGCCCAGCACATCGATCAGCGCATAGTCCCATCCGTACGGCGCCGACGTCTCGCGCTGAGGCTCGCGCCGTACCTCGAGCACGCGGTCGATCAGATTGACGATCCAGTACTCCGGCCGTCCGGCGCGGGCATACAGGCTCCCCTTGTGCTCGCGGTCGAACGCGAGGCTCGAGGCTGCGACCTCCACCACCAGGACCGGATCGGCAGGATGCGCGGCCGAGAAGTCACGAACGCCGCCGCGCACGACCGCCACGTCGGGCTCGGGCTCCGAGGCGTCGTCGAGCGCGATCGGCGCCTGCGTGCGCACGGTCCAGCCTTCGCCGAATGCGCGCGAAAGCACGCGCTCGACCAGTTGGATCGCCGTGTAGTGGGGCGAGCTTTGAGGCTCCGCAACCAGCAAGAGCCCGTCGATCAGCTCGACGCGATCGCCCGGCTGGAGTACCCCCCGGTCGACGAGCCGCTCGTACTCGATGCGCTTCCACCGCTTCATCTGCAGCTCGGGCATGCGCGAGTCTAGTGACCTCCCGCGCTGTCCGTCAATGTTGCCAGGCGCAGACACTCCAGGTCCGGTCTCCGTAACCGCCGGGGGAGGTCTACGCTCGACGGAAGATCGGACCGCGCTCCGCGACCCGCCCGAGATCAGGGAGCGGCGCGCTCTCGATTCGATGGCCGCGTGGCTGCACCGGCCCGGGGTCGAGCCCGAGCCGGCTGATCGTGGCGGGGTGACTGTAGAAGCCGTCATAGGTATGGCGCACGAGCGCATCGAAGGCCTCGGGATGGGCTCGCTCGATTCGCCTGAGGAGATCCTCGCGCTCGGCGATGCTCAGGCGCTCGAACCCGCCGGCACCGTCGGCCCGTGCCGCCGCCTCGATGGCCTCGAGTGCCTGCGAGAGCAGGGACCCGGCCGCGGCCGAGGCGTCCGCGATCGCGAGGACATGATCGACGGCGAGAGCGCCGCTTTCCGGGAAGTCTCCACTCGGCGGCACGAGGGTATCGAGGACGGAGACCAGAAGATCCTGCTTCACCGCGAGCTTCGCGCGCGTCACCGACGTCTCCGGATCATCCCGTCGGCGACGTGCAGAGCCACCGCCTGGATCGTCGAGGTCGGGTTCACGCCGGCGGAGGTCACCATGACGCTCCCGTCGACGATGTAGAGATTGGGCACGTCGTGGCACCGCCCCTCGGCGTCGACAACCGACGAGGCCGGATCGGGCCCCATGCGCGCGGTGCCCATGAGGTGCCAGCCGCCGGCGCGCAGCAGCGGGTTGAACGCGACGTCGCGGGCGCCGGCCGCCTGCAGAACCTCGCGGGCGCGCGCGATGCCGTGGTCGAGCATGCGCCGGCTGTTCTCGCTGAGCCGGTAGGATACGCGCGGCGCGGGAATGCCGTTCGTGTCCGTGAGCGACGGGTCCAGGTCGACGCGGTTCTCCGGCTCCGGCAGATCCTCGCCGATGACGGCGACGGTGATCGTGCGGTCGAATCGCTCGGCGTAGGCGCGGCGATGCTCACGGCCCCAGGGCACCCGGTCACCGACCGAGCCGCCGTTCGCGGACGCGATCGGGGAAAGGCCGCGCGCCACCTGAAACGAATAACCGCGGACGAAGCCGCGCGAGAGATCCGTCTCGTAGAACTCCTGGCTGATGATGCTGCAGCCGATCGGGCCACGATGACCGCCGAGCGGCCGGTCGAACACGCCGCGCGCCATCGCGTAGGGATGGAACATGAGGTTCCGTCCCACGAGGCCGCTGCGATTGGCGAGCCCGTCGGGAAAGCGCGCCGAGCGCGAGTTCAGCAGGAGCCGCGGCGTGCCGACGCCGTTGGCGGCCAGCACGACCGCGCGCGCCTTCTGCGCCCGCTCGCGCCCCTCGTCGTCGTAGTAGACGACGCCGTCGGCGAGCCCGTCCGGACCGAGCGTGATCTCGCGCACGCGTGCGCGGGTCACCAGGCGTGCGCCGGACGCGAGCGCCTTCGGCCAGTACGTGATGTCCGTGCTCGCCTTGGCGCCGATCGGGCAGCCCAGATCGCAGGGCCCGCAGTTCACGCAGGCGCGCCGTCCGTCGTAGTCGCGGGTGAGGATCGCGCTGTCGGAAGGCCACCAGTGCCAGCCGAGCCGCTCGAAGCCCCCCGCGATCGTCATCCCGAGCGTGTCGAGCGGAATCGGCGGCGTCTGCCGCGGCGACTTCGGCGGGTAGGCCGGATCTCCCGTGATCCCGGCCACGCCCATCATCTGATCGTTCAGGTCGAAGTACGGCTCCAGGGTCGCGTAGTCGATCGGCCAGTCGTCGGCCACACCGTCGAGACTCCGCACGCGAAAGTCCGACGGCCGGAAGCGCGGGAAGTGCGCGCTCCAGTGAATCGTGCTGCCGCCGACCGCGTTGTACATCAGCGGCGAGATGACCGACGCCTGGTCATTGACCGGATAGTCCTGAGGAAGCCGGCGCACGTTCGGGTCGGCGCTCCAGTCGGTGTGCCGGTGGAGCTCCCAGTCGGCCTGCCAATGGGGATACGCGCGCGCGTCGACCCAGTCGCCCTGCTCCAGACACACCACGTCGATGCCGGCGCCCGCGAGCCTCCAGGCGACGGCGGCGCCGGAGGCACCGGCGCCGATCACGAGAACGTCAGCGCGCGCGGCGGTGCTCATCGGATCGCCTACTTCGCGTGGATTTCGGCCATGAGACGCTCGGCCATGGGCCGGTGTTTCATCGCCCAGTCGGCGATGTAGCTCGGCTGCCGCTCGTCGATGACCGTCTTCAGCTCCTGTCGGGCCGCGTCGTAGCGCCCTTGCGCGATGAGACACCGGGCCAGCTCGACGCGGGCGCGCGTGAAGTGGGAGTCGAGCGAGAGCGCCTTGCGCAGATATCCCTCGGCGCGGGCGACGTCACCCCCGAACATCAACGGGGTCTCGAGGTAGAACGACCCGGCGACCGCCAGTCCCGGCACATTGTCGGGATCGAGCTCCAGGACCGTCTGGATCTCCTGCCTCAGGGTCGACAGGAGGAACGCGGCCCGCAGCTTGCCCTTCGTGATCGCCCAGCGGCCGAGATTGGCGGCGTACCAGAGATGCGCCTCCGGGCTCCGCGGCGCCATGTCGATCGCGCGCTTGGCGACATCGCGCCCGCGCTCGTAGCTGGCGAGCTTGGCGTCCACATCGGGGGCTCGATAGTCGGCCCAGAGCAGATGCGCCCAGGACAGCAGGAGGAGCGCATCGAGGCTCGGGGTACGCGCGACCTCGTGCTCGAGCGTGTCGCGCGCCCGGTCGATCCGCGAGGGGTCCTCGTTGAAGGACGTGATGTTGTTCCACGCCTCGAGCAGCGAGCCGCTCGCCCGCGGCGGCGGCGTCACCGCGACGGCACTGCCGGCCAGCAGCAGCGACACGCCGAACGCGAGCGCGGCGCTCAGGAGACGTCGCATCGCGAAAAGCGTAGCATGCCGGGCCACGTCAGGGCCGTTGGGCGAGAATCGTCTCCACGCTGTGGACGTGACGCACACCGTCCTGGGCGCAGGGGATCAGTCCCTCCTCGTGGCGCAGGATGATCCAGCCGCGATAGGCGTCCCGCAGCTCATCCGGCGTGAAGTAGTGCACGACTTCGTTCTTCTCGCGGTAGATCCGCCGCGCGGTGAAGACGACGTGCGCGTGGTGCCCGCCCCGGCGCGTGAGTCCCTGGAGCCGGGCGAGCAGCGCGCCGCGGTCGTCGCGGGCCACGTAGTGGATCGAGCCGCAAGAATAGACGAGATCGAACGGTCCCCGCACCGGCAGATCCGGCAAAGCCGCGCAGACCCACGGCACCTGAACGCCGCGCTCCACCGCCAGGCGGGCGGCTTTGCGGAGCCCGTCGAGCGAGAGGTCGACGCCGACGACGTCGTGTCCCTGCTCGGCGAGAAACACGCTGTCCCGTCCTTCCCCGCAGCCAAGATCGAGCACCCGGGCGCCATGGGCCGTGAGCTCCGCGGCCTCGCGGGCCAGGGTCGACGGGAGCGTGCCCCAGATGAAGCGATCGGGCGTGTTCACATACTCGCGGCCCCACGGGCTCCAGGGGCGCCGCTCGAGGGTCGCGAGCCGCCCGACCGCGCCGTCGGCGTTCAAATCCGGCTACAGCCTTCCGGTGAGAAGCAGAACGAGGACGACGAGAACGACGATGCCGAGCCCTCCGCTCGGGTAGTAGCCCCATCCCGAGCTGTACGGCCACGCCGGCAAGGCGCCGATCAGCGCCAGCACGAGAACGACGATCAGAATCGTCGACAACATTGTTCATTCCCCCTGTGTGTGGACATCTACGCAACACGTGCAGCCGCGATGCCAAATGCGACGTTTCGCGAGCACAGCAACGACGGCTATGTGCGCGCCGCTGGCTCGACGACCTGAAAGATTTACCGAGTAACTCTTACGAGAACGCTTCGCCTGATCGTGGACCCGCACAGGCACACGTCTTGCTGTTTCGTGATCTTGTTCGACGAATGAAACTCGAAAGGAGGCGAGAACCCATGAATCAGGACATCCTCACCGGCAAGTGGAAGCAGATGCGCGGTCAGGTGAAACAGTGGTGGGGCAAGCTCACCGACGACGATCTCGATCGGATCGACGGCACGATGGACAAGCTTGCCGGCACGCTGCAGGAGCGATACGGCTGGGAGCGGGATCAGGCGGAGCGCGAGATCAAGAAGCGCTTCGACCGGTACGACGAAGACCCACGCGACCCGGTCCGGCGGTAAGTCGTAGCGGACGCAAAAAGAGCGGGCGGTCTCTCGACCGCCCGCTCTCGTCGTGCCTCAGCGCCCCTGGTCAGTTGGCCTTCGCCTGCGCCACACGGAGCTCGTTCTTGACCGACCTCACGCCGTCGACCCGGTGCGCCATCTCGGAGGCCTTCGCGGCCGTGGAGATGTTCGGCACCTCGCCGCTCAGCACCACGACGCCCGCGTCGGTGCGCACGTCGATCTTCTTCAGCTGCGGGTCCTTGCCGAGGTTGGTCTCGACGGCCTTGGTGATCTGCTTGTCGTTCGTCTGAACCGTCTTGCGCGCCGCAGGCGCCACGACCTGGAGGTCGTTCTTCACGCCCTTGACGCCCTCCACCCCTTTGGCGACCTCGGCGGCCGCAGTCTTCGCCTCTTCGGAGTCGACCTTACCGCGCAGGTACACTTCGCCGCTGACGGTCTCGACCCGCACCTCGCGGCCCTTGACCCGATCGTCCGCGAAAAGGGCGATCTTGGTCTTCGACGTCAGCCAGCTATCGCTGGTCGCGCCCTTCACTTCCTGCGTCGTCTCCTTGGCCTTGTTTTCCATCTTGTCCATCGTGCCCGGAGCCGTCTTGTCGGTCGCCTTGTCGGCGGCGCCTGCAGTCAACGGCAGCGCGAACAGGACGGCGGTCAGAAGCGCTGCTCCTGTCTTCAGTTCGTTACGCATCGCTGGTGGTCCTCCCGATTCTTGCGCCAGCAATGACCTTGCCAGTGGCAGCGACGCGCTCGAGGTCAACGCGGAAATACCTGTCGGGCGGAGACTTTACGTGTCCGCGAACCACTGACGACGCGATCGAGACTCGCCGCGCAGAGCGCGGTACTTGTTACGCGGCGGCTCGGTAAATCCTACCCGGCGGCTCCCCGCGCGCTCGGGTGTTCTCCCGATCTCGCACTCTGGTATCTCGCTTGCTCATCCAGAAGGTCGATTCAGACATTCAAGACGGGAGAACGTATGAAGACGCGCTTCGGGTTCGCACGAATGGGTCTCGTCGTCCTGCTCACCATCACCGCGGGATGCGCGGGCGTGCCGCCGCACCTCGAGCTGCCGACGCTCGACATCAAGCAGCCGGCGTTCGCGGCCACCCTCGGCGCGTACACGGGCACCACGGTGGTGGGCGGCAACCGCGTGGAGATCCTTTTGAACGGCGAGGAGATCTTTCCGGCGAAACTGGCGTTGATTCGCAGCGCGCGGCGCACGATCAACTACGCCCAGTACGTCTTCGAGGACGGCGAGCCCGCCAAGGATATCGCCCGCGCGCTGGCCGAGCGTTGTTCCGCCGGCGTCAAGGTCAACGTGCTGCTCGACTCGGTGGGCGCACTGGCCATGCCCGCCGAGCTTCGCGAGGAAATGAAGAGCGCCGGCTGCAAGGTCGAGAACTTTCGGCCGCTGAGCCCGTTCGCCATCGATCGAGTGAACTATCGCAATCATCGCCGGATCCTCGTGGTGGACGGCCTGGTCGGCGTGACGGGCGGCTCGGGCATCAGCGGCAAGTGGAGCGGCAACGGGCGCCAGGAAGGACACTGGCGGGACACCGACGTTCGGATCGAAGGGCCGGTGGTCGAGCAGCTGCAGGGGGCATTTGCCGAGAACTGGCTGGAGACGACGGGCGTGGCGATCGGAGGGCCCGAGTACTTCCCGCGTCGGCGACTGGAGACGAAGGGGGACGTCGACGCGCAGGTCGTGCGCAGCTCCCCGGCGGGCGGCAGCACCGCGATGTACACGATGTTCCTGCTGGCCCTCGCGTCCGCGCGGCACTCCATTCACATCACCAACCCGTACTTCGTGCCTGACGAGAAGATGATCACGACCCTGGTCGCCGCCGCCGATCGGGGCGTCCAGGTCAAGCTCCTCATCCCGGGCGCCATCGACCACAACCTCGTGCGGCAGGCGAGCCGCTCGGAGCTCGGACGCCTGCTGAAGAGCGGCGTGCAGATCTACGAGTACCGGCCGGCGCTCCTGCACGCGAAGACCATGGTCGTCGACGGCATCTGGGCCACCGTCGGCAGCACCAACCTGGACTACCGCTCGTTCTCCCTGAACGAGGAGCTCAACGTCGCGCTCTACGACGTCGACACCGCGCAGCGGCTCGAGCGGGTGTTCGAGGTGGACCTGAGTCACTCGCGCCGCGTGATGTACAAGGACTGGAACGATCGTGGTTTCGCGAGCCGATTCCTCGAGATCCTGGCGCTCCCGCTCAAGGAGCAGATGTAGCCGGCAACCGCTGGTAGGCCTCGCCGGCGTCGGGTAAGCTCGAAAGCGTGATCGGTCGGGCGGCACGTCAGGCTCTGCTGCTCCTCGTCCTCGCGCTGTTCGTCAGCGCGAGCGAGGCCGCGCCGACGGTCGTCGCCGGTCTCCCCCCGGCGCCGCGGGCCGGCAGCACGTTCCGCAATCTCGACCCCGACTATCACCGGGTGTCGCTGTGGGCGCGCGCGCGCTCGGTGATCGTGGGCGGCACGTGGCTGGTGGGCGAGCGCCGCGTCAAGCCCCTCCCGATCGTCAAGCCGGACTCGGCCGCCCTTCGCGACAATTCGAGCCGCGCCACGGTGACGTGGATCGGTCATTCGACCCTGCTCGTCCAGCTCGACGGCGTGAACTTCCTGACCGACCCGACCTGGGCGAGCCGCAGCGGGCCGTTCAGCGGGCTCGTGGGCGTCGAGCGGTACACCCCGCCTGCGATCGCATTCGATGACCTGCCGCACATCGACTTCGTGCTGATCTCCCACGATCACTACGATCACCTTGACGAGCCGACCGTCCGGCGCCTGGCGCAGCAATTCAATCCGCGCTTCGTCGTGCCGCTCGGCATCAAGAAGTGGCTCGCGGATCGCGGCATCACGAACGCGGTCGAGCTGAACTGGGGCGAATCGATCACGATCGACGGCCTGACCGTCGTGTGCACGCCGGCGCAGCACGGCTCCGGCCGCACGCTCCTGGACCAGGGACGCCGTCTCTGGGCGTCGTGGGCGGTGCTCGGCTCCAAGCGCTTCTATTTCGCCGGGGACACGGGGTACTACCAGCATTTCAAGGAGATCGGCGAGGCGCTCGGCCCCTTTGACCTGGCCGCGTTGCCGATCGGATCGTATACGCCCCGGGCGCTCGCCAAGCCCGTCCACATGTCGCCGGAAGAGGCGCTCCAGGCATGGACCGACCTGCACGCGACGAAGTTCCTCGGCATTCACTGGGGCACGTTCGCGCTCGCTCGGGAGGCCTACGACGAGCCGCCCCGCCGCATCGCGGAGGAGGTCGGACGCCGTCACCTCGATGCCGACGACGTCTGGATCCTGAAGCCGGGCGTCACCGCCGCCTGGTAGACCGCGCGTTCTTGTCGTAGACTTCGCAGCGATGATGGACTCCGCGTGGGCCGCCAGACTTCAGGCGGTCTTCGAGCTGAGCCCGACCATCCTCACCGTCACGGGCCTCGACGACGGGCGGATCGTCGAAGTCAACGACGCCTTTCTCCTCGCCACCGGTTACTCCCGCGACGAGGTCATCGGCCGATCGGTGCCGGACATCGCCGTCTGGGTCGATCCGCGCCAGCGCGACGCCGGGCTCGCGGAGCTGCGCGCCGGCCGCTCGATTCGAAACGTCGAGGCGCGGTTCCGGGCCAAGAACGGCCGCGAGATCGTCGCCATCGCCAATGCCGACGTCGTCGTCGTCGACGGGCGTCCGTGCATCCTGACCGCCCTGATCGACATCACGGACCGGGTTCGCGCCGAGACGGCGCTCCGCGAGAGCGAGCGGCGCTTCGCCCAGCTGTTCCACGCCAATCCCCTGCCGATGACGATCGTCAGCCTGCGCACCCATCGCCATCTGGACGTCAACGAGGCCGCCGTCCGCCACAGCGGCTATAGCCGGGAAGAGATGCTGGGGCGCACCAAGCCCGAGCTGGGCTTCTGGGCGGCCCCCGAGCAGCGCGACGACCTGCTGCAGCAGCTGCTGTCGAACGGCCAGGCGCGTGACTTCGAGGTCACCTTCCGCACGAAGACCGGCGAGGAGCGCCACCTCCTCACCAACTCCGAGGTCATCACCTACGAAGGTGAGCCGGCCGTGCTGAGCGTGTCCGTCGACATCACCGAGCGCAAGCAGCTCGAGACGGAGCGCGAGGCGCGCCGCGACGAGTTCCTCGCAATCGTGAGCCACGAGCTGCGCAACCCGCTGGGGGCGATCACCAACGCGCTCGGCGTGATGGATCGGCTCGCGACGAGCCAGGACCTTCGCAGCGCCGCCGGCATCATCGCGCGCCAGACCGTGCGCCTGACCCGACTCGTCGACGACCTGCTCGACGTCGCTCGGGTGACCTCGGGCAAGATCGCCTTGCGGCTCGAGCCCGTCGACCTGCACGAGCTGGCGGAGCGGTGTGCGCGCAGTCTTCGCGAAGCTGGACGCGCGCGCGACCATCGGCTCGAGATCGAAGGCGATTCCGTCGTGGTCCACGGCGACCTCGCGCGGCTCGAGCAGGTGGTCAACAACCTCCTCGACAACGCGCTCAAGTACACCGCGTCAGGCGGCGAGATCCGGCTGACCACCGAGCGGGTCGGCGGCGACGCCGTGCTGCGCGTGCGCGACACCGGCGAGGGTATCCGATCCGAGCTGGGCGCGCGCGTCTTCGATCTGTTCGTGCAAGAGCCGCAGGCCCTCGATCGTTCGCGCGGAGGTCTCGGTCTCGGGCTCGCGCTGGTCAAGCAGCTGGTCGAGCTGCACGGCGGCTCGGTGTCGATGGCCAGCCGCGGTCGTGGACACGGCAGCGAGTTCGTGGTGCGTTTGACCGCGGCCGCCGTGCCCGCAGAGTCCGAGCGCATCACCGAGCCGGCGTCCGGGGTGGTCCGGAGTCGCCGGCGGCGGGTCCTCATCGTCGAGGACAACGCGGATGCGCGCGAGGGACTCCGTCTCCTGCTCACCCACGCGGGCCACGAGGTCGAGGCCTCGGAGGACGCCTCCAGCGGGCTCGACAGGCTCCGGAGCTTTCGGCCCGAGGTGGCGCTGATCGACATCGGCCTGCCGGACGTCGACGGCTACGCCCTGGCCCGGATGGCGCGCCAGACGCCCGAGGCGAAAGCCACGTATCTGGTCGCCCTCACGGGTTACGGGCAGGCCGAGGACCGACGGAAGGCTCTCGCGGCCGGCTTCGACACGCACATGACCAAGCCCGTCGATCCGGACAAGCTCTGCGCGTTCCTGGCCGAGTCCTGATCTCGTCGGGGCTCAGCCGAAGTTACACGACCGGCCGAACTTACACGGTCCGTCATGGAGTTTTTACCTGCTGTCAGCCCGTCGTCGTCCTGAAACTCGGCGATTTTGCATGTATGTGCTCTGGCACGACGCTTGCGCCCGGAAGCCGAGTCCACCGGGACGAGGAGGCTTACCCATGGCACTGGATCCGGTCTGCATGATGGAGATCACCCGCGACTCGGCCGAGGCGCAGCTCGTGTACGAGGGCGAGACGATCTATTTCTGCTGCGACGAGTGCAAGCGGATTTTCGACGCCGACCCCGAGACGTTTCTCGACGAGATCGAGCCGGTTGGCGACCACGCGGGTCGAGACTCCTAGAGCGACGGCCCGCTCCGCGGTCGAGCCGGCGAGCCCGCGCCTGAGCGCGATGGCCTACGTGAGAATGTGTCTTGCAGACAGTTGATCGGGCCAAGACCGAGTTTCTGGCGATTTTGGCCCACGAGCTCCGCAATCCCCTCGCGCCGATTCGCACGGCGGTCCAGATCCTGAATCGTGAGGGCACGCTCGCGCCCGAGTCGCAGTGGGCGCTGTCCGCGATCGAACGGCAGGTGCGCCAGATGGCGCGGCTCATCGACGATCTGGTCGACGTGGCCCGCATGAGCAGCAATCGCTTCGAGCTTCGCAAAGAGCGCGTGGATCTGGCGGTGGTCCTGCGTCTGGCCGTCGAAACGAGCGGGAGTCTGTTGAGGGCCGGGGGCCAGGAGTTCACGACCGTGCTGCCCGAGGAGTCGATCCACCTCGACGCCGACCCCATTCGGCTGGCGCAAGCCGTCTCGAATTGCCTGAACAACGCCGCCAAGTTCACGGACCGCAACGGACACATCTGGCTGGTCGCGGAGCGCGCCGACGGCGGCGCCGTGATCACCGTGCGGGACACCGGCGTCGGCATCTCCCGAACGATGCTCCCCCACGTGTTCGAGATGTTCGCCCAGGACGAGCAGGCCCGAGCGCGGACTCTCGGAGGCTTGGGGATCGGTTTGACTCTCGTGAAGCGGCTCGTGGAAATGCACGGCGGGACCGTCGCCGCCGACAGCGCAGGGCCGGGCATGGGGAGCGCCTTCGTCATCCGCCTGCCCGCCGTCCTCGAGTCGACGCAATGCCCGCAACCGCAGGCGGAGGGCCCGGTACACATGAGCCCGCCCTTGCTCCGCATCCTGATCGTGGATGACAACCGCGACGCGGCCGACAGCCTGGCGATGCTGCTGCGGACGACCGGCAACGACATTCGCACCGCCTATGACGGTCTCGAGGCGGTGCAGGTCGCGAGCGAATTCAGGCCCGAGGTGGTCCTGCTCGACATCGGTCTGCCGAAGATCGACGGTCACGAAGTCGCGCAGCGAATCCGCCAGGAGACCTGGGGTCGGCAGGTGTGTCTGATCGCCGTCACCGGGTGGAGCGATGAGACCGATCGCGCTCGCTCGCGGGCCGCGGGCTTCGACCACCATCTGGTGAAGCCGCTCGACACCGGTCATCTCGCCCAGCTGCTGGGCTCGGTCGGACGCTCGGCCCTGAGCTGAACATCGTGAACGGCTCGGTCCGGGTCGCCGCGGTGGGCGATCTCCATTGCACGCGAAGCTCATCCGGCGCCTTGCAGACGCTGTTCTCCCGGATCGCGGAGAACGCCGATGTGCTGGCGCTCTGCGGAGATCTCACCGACCGCGGCCTGGCCGACGAGGCTCGGATTCTGGCCAAGGAGCTCCAGGCGGTGAAGATCCCGAAGCTCGCGGTCCTCGGCAATCACGACTTCGAGTCGGATGCCGCGGGCGACGTCATCGAGATTCTGGCCGCCGCGCACGTCACGGTTCTGGACGGCACGGCGATCGAGATCGCCGGCATCGGCTTCGCGGGCGCCAAGGGCTTCGCCGGCGGCTTCGGCGAGCGCGCGCTCCAGGCGTGGGGCGAGCACGCGACGAAGGTGTTCGTGCGCGAAGCCGTCGAAGAGGCGCTCAAGCTCGAGTCGGCGCTGGCGCGGCTGCGCACGCCGGGTCGCGTCGTGCTCCTGCACTATGCCCCCGTCGTCGACACGGTCGACGGCGAGCCGCGCGAGATCTATCCGTTCCTGGGATCGAGCCGGCTCGAGGAGCCGCTCAACCGTTACGCCGCGAGCGTCGTGTTCCAAGGCCACGCGCATCGCGGGCAGCCCGAGGGCAAGACGTCGGCCGGCGTGCCGGTCTACAACGTGGCGCTCCCGCTGCTCCAGCATCTCTACCCGGACCGCTCGCCGTTCCGGGTCGTCGAGATTCCGGCGCAGCGCTCCGATCCGGCACCGCCACCCGTCACCGTCGCCGTCAACCGCGAGCCAACCCAATGAGCCAGACCATGCTGCCCGAGAACCGGGCCCCGCGCCCCCCGCGCCACACCGCCACGGCGGGCACCGCGACGCTTGGTTTCTACCGCCGGGTCCTGCGGGAGCTCAGCGCGGGCGGCATCGATTTCCTCGTGGGCGGCGGCTACGCGCTCGAGCGCTACCTGGGCATCGGCCGGCTCGTGAAAGACCTCGACCTGTTCCTCCGCGCCGCCGACGTCCAGAAGGCGCTCGATCATCTCGGCCGGCGCCTCGGCTGCGACACCGAGCTCACCTTCCCGCACTGGCTCGGCAAGGTCCGCAAGCGTGGCGATCACGTCGATCTCATCTTCAACGCCGGCAACGGCGTCTGCGTCGTGGACGACGACTGGTTCAACTACGCGATCCCCTCGCGCGTCCTCGACGTCCCGGTCCTGCTCTGTCCCGTCGAGGAGATGATCTGGTCGAAGGCATTCGTGATGGAGCGCGAGCGCTACGACGGCGCGGACGTCGCGCATCTCCTGCACGCGTGCGCCGGATCGCTCGACTGGGATCGGCTGAGCCAGCGCTTCGGCAAGCACTGGCGCATCCTGTTCGCGCACCTCACGCTCTTCGGCTTCATCTATCCGTCCGAGCGCCGGCGCATTCCCGAGGCCGTGATGCGTGAATGCGTGCGGCTCCTCGACCACGAGATGCGCCACGCGAGCGCCCGGCGGATCTGCCGCGGGACTCTGACCTCGCGAGCCCAGTACCTCGCGGATCTCGAGCTCTGGGGGTACGAGGACGCGCGACTCGCTCCGCACGGCACCATGTCCGAAGAAGACGCCTCGATCTGGACGGCGGCCATCGACGCCTCCGCGAGCCGACCGCTCGGCGAACGCCCGCGCGAGGCGGTTGCTTCGAACGATCTGCCGGCAGGGGAAACGAACGCTTAGGGTCGGAGGCGACGATCGGCGGGCGGGTGGCGGCGGCTAAGGTTGGGAGGACGGCGGAGGAGGCGCCGGGCGTGGCGCGCCTGCGCGAGCGGATTGCGCGGGGGTTCGCCTACGTCGAGGATGTGATGTACGTGGGGCTGGCGGCGCTGCTGGCACTCAGCGCGCTCGTCCTACTGGGAGCGACCGCGCTGACGCTCGGGCGCAGCGTGGTCGGGGGCGGGCTGCCGGGCAGCATCGTCGGCCTGCTCGACCAGCTCTTGCTGGTGCTACTGATCGTCGAGCTGCTCTACACGGTCCACGTGTCGTTCCGGGAGCACGTGTTGACGGCGCCGCCGTTCTTGCTGGTCGCGCTGATCGCGGCCGTGCGACGCATCCTGGTGCTCACCGCCGAGGCCAAGAGCGCCGTCGAGACCAGGCCCGAGGCATTCCGGGAGACGGTCGTGGAGCTCGGGCTC
>CAYVHH010000416.1:0-9237 GCA_964450175.1 uncultured bacterium
GCCGCATCCGACTCAGTTGATGCATTGCCCGATTACGCCTACTTGCGCCCCCAGAGTACACGCCATCAACACTCCCCTGCGCCGATGACACGGAGGCGATCATACTGCGGGACGTACGGCTAGGAGACCTCCGTCAGTCGATCGAGCGGGGACTTGCCCGCGGGCGGCCCGAGAACGCGATGCGTCGCGAGGCCGGTCGCACCGACCAACGCCGCGCGGCGTACATCGGAGGTTACGCGGTGTCGCGTACCACCCCAGCCCGAATGAAGCGGACGCGAACCGCTCACCTGCCCTTCACGCTGTAGTCCCGAGGAGGGCGCCGGCCGTTACAAGTCGACGAGGCACTGGGCCGCGGTGGATTGCGTGCATGGTAGGATCGCCGCGGGATGGACTGACGTGACGCCATCACTGAAGGAGATCGACGATGAAGAAGCATCTTGCTCTCGCGGTTGCCGCAGTGTTGGCAATGTCCCCGCTTGGTGGAGTCGCCGGAGAAAAGCAGGTCGGAGACGTCAACAAGCTCACGGGTAGTTGGCAGGCCTCGGCATGACGTTGACCTTCCTGCGCCCTGGCGATCCCGCCCCCCACTTCGCGCTCCCCGGGGTCAATCGAGAGGGCCAGGTCTCGCTCGACGACTATCGCGGTCGCAGTCCAGTCCTGCTGGGCCTGTTCCGCGGCCTGCACTGCCCCTTCTGTCGGCGCCAGCTCGTGCAGCTCGGCACCACGCAGGACAAGCTCAAAGCAGTAGGTGTGGAGACGATGGCGGTGGTCAACACCCCGCTGGAGCGCGCGCGGCTCTACTTCAAGTACCGCCCCGCGCGCGTGCTCCTCACCGCGGACCCCGAGGCGGCGACGCACCGGTTGTTCGGGCTGCCCGAAGGCACGCTCGTCGCGGACGAATCGCAAGCCTCGTGGGCCCAGGGGACATTCACGATGGGCCAGATCCAGGCGTCACTGGTCAATCCCACCGGAGAGCTGCCCGAGCCGCAGAACGTCCTCATGGCAAATGAGACCCTGAACAAGAAGGACGGGTTCGAGCTGACCGAGACCGACAAGCAGATCGCGGCGAAGCACGCCTTTCAGCTGGCCGGTCACTTCCTCATCGACCGGGGAGGGATCATCCGGTGGCTGCAGATCGAGGGCATCGAGGGGATCGGCGACCTCGCCAAGTTCCCGAGTGACGAGGAGATCCTGCGAGCGGCCCGCGAACTCTAGGGTTCAGCCCTTCACCCGCCGCAGCGCCGGCAGCAGCTCGTCGCTCATGAGCCGCATGCTGGCCAGCGCGTGGGCCAGCGGCATGCCGAGCCAGTGCGTGCGGAAGAAAAGGAAGTTCGCGCCGGCCGCTTCCCAGCACGGGCGGAGCTGCTCGTAACATTCCTCCGGGCTGCCCAGCACGAAGCGATCGCGGAGGAGCTCCTCGAACGGTTGGCGGAAGGTGTCACCGTCGGGCAGCACCGCATCCTGGCCCCACGACGCGTACGCGCGGTACTTCGCGCCGAGATAGGGTCCGGCCAACTCCAGCGCTGTCCGCCGGTCCTTCGCGCAGTAGATCTCCTTGATGAGGGGCCGCACGCGCGGCAGCGGCTTGCCCAGTCGCCCGAGCTCCTCGCGATACAGGCCCATCTGGCGCGTGATGCTGGCCATGGTGGCGTGCGGGTTCACGAACCACGCGTCGCCGAGGCGAGCGGCCCGGCGCACCGCGGCGTCGTTGTTGGCCGCGAACCAGATCGGCGGATGTGGCTTCTGGACGGGTCGGCACGTCAAGGTCACGTTCGCGAGCCTGCAGACGTCGGTCTCGACGCTGACCTTGTCCTCGGTCCAGAGGCGCTTGACGATCTCCAGGCACTCCTCGAACCGCCGCAGGCGCTGCCCCTTCGGCACGTTGAACGCATCGAACTCGACCTCGCGATAGCCTAGCCCCACGCCGAAGACGAAGTTGCCGCGCCAGATGACGTCGAGCGAGGCGATGCACTCGGCCACCTCGACCGGGTTATGCAGATTGATGAGCAGCACGCCGGCCACACCCGTCATCTCTCCCGCCTCGGCCGCCAGGCGCGCGAGGAAGGGAATGAGCTGGAGCTGGCTCATGCCTTCACTCAGGTAGTGCTGGCCGGTGCCGACCGCGTCCCAGCCGCGATCGCGCGCCAGGCGCGTCATCGCGAACTGCTCGTCGAGTGCCGAGACCATGTCGGTGCCGAGCGGGTTCTGGTTGGTGACGAAGATGCCGACCTTCATCGTCCTCTCCCCCTGGGACACGGCTCAGGCCAGCCGGTCGCCGCCGGCCGGCCGCCGCGTCGTGTCGCGCGACGGATCGTCCATGCCACCGCGACAGCCCGGTCGACGGGTATCGCGCTCATCAGTATCGTCCGCCGAGCTTGCGGTGGTCCCAGCTGACGACTTTCTCCGGAACGATCTTGAGCACCACGCGCTTCGGCGCGCTTGCCAGCGCTCCCGGCTGGACCGGCGACGCATTCGCCTGCGCTCCCGCCCGCGCCGCGAACGCCGCCTTGACGCTGGCTTCGTCCTCGAGGATCTCGCAGCGTCCCCGGATCATCACGCCGCGCAGCTCGGCGTAGTCGTCGCCGGCCTCGATCATCAGCGCCACCCTGGGATTGCGCCGGATGTTGACGACCTTCTGCGCCTTCCCGTACGAGGTCATGTAGAAGGCGCCGTCCCGCGCGAAGTAGTTCATGGCCACGACGTGGGGGAACCCGTCCTTGTCGATGGTGGCCAGAGCGGCTTTCTTGCGCTCGCGGAAGAACGCGGCCTGCTCGTCGGGGCTTAGCTGGATCTGTCGCCGTCGGTCGGTCGCCATTCGTTCCCGCCTCTCTCATGTGCCGCTTCGCGAAAGATCATCGCGGAGGTGCGGCATGAGCCCCTCCGACATGCGGATCCTAGCACCGAAGGGCGGTGCGGCCGGGGCCCAGCCTCTCTTCTTGACCCGTGACTGCTGGCCAGACTACTCTCGGCACATCATTCGCGTGAGGAGATCCGCATGCTCGTGAAGCCCGAAGAAGTCGGACTGTCGTCAGGACGCCTCGGACGCATCAACGATCATCTCCGCCGCTATGTCGACGCCGGCAAGCTGTCCGGCACGCTCACACTGGTGGCCCGTCACGGAAAGATCGCCTACTTCGAGCCGCTGGGACATCTCGAGGTCGAGCGCAAACGGCCGGTCACGCTCGACTCGATCTTCCGAATCTATTCAATGACCAAGCCGATCGCGAGCGTGGGGCTGATGATGCTGTGGGAGCAGGGGCGGCTGCAGCTCGACGATCCAGTGCACAAGTTCATTCCGTCGTGGCGCGATCAGCGCGTCTTCGTCGGCGGCAACCATCCCGCGTGGAAGACAATGCCCGTCGAGCGACCCATGACGGTGCGCGACCTGCTGAGCCACACCTCCGGGCTCACGTATGGCTTCATGGAACGGACGAACGTCGACGCGGCGTATCGCAAGCTCGGCATCGCGGATCGGACGCGCCGTGGCTATACAGCGCGCGACATGGTGGAGGAGCTCGCGGCGCTGCCGCTCGAATTCTCTCCCGGGACGCGCTGGAACTATTCCGTTTCGACGGACGTGGTCGGGCATCTGATCGAGCTGGTCTCGGGGCAGCGACTCGATGCCTACCTCCGCGAGCACGTCCTCCAGCCTCTTGGCATGAAGGACACGTCCTTCGTCGTCACGGAGGAGCAGAGCAAGCGCTTCGCCGCGAACTATCAGCGGCTGGCCGACGACAGTTTGAAACTCGTCGACGATCCGGCCAAGAGCATCTACCGCGACTGCGCGTTCTTCTCCGGTGGCGGCGGACTGGTGTCCACGGCCAACGACTACTTCCGGTTCGCCTCGATGATGCTGAACAAAGGCGAGCTCGACGGCATTCGACTGCTCGGACGGAAGACGGTCGAGCTCATGACCACGAATCACCTTCCGGACGGTCAGGATCTCACGAACCTGGCGCTACCAGGGATGTTCACCGAGACTGCCTATGCCGGCGTCGGCTTCGGTCTCGGCTTCTCCGTCATGCAGTCGCCAGCGCGTGCGCAGATCGCCGGCACGACGGGCGAGTTCGCGTGGGGTGGCGCCGCGGGCACGGCGTTCTGGATCGATCCCGGCGAGCAGATGATCGCCGTGTTCATGACACAGATCATGCAAATGGGCTTGCCGGAGCCGTACCCGCTGCGTCGCGAGCTGCGGACACTCGCCTATTCGGCGGTCATCGAATAGCTGGCAAGCCTCGGGGCTGCTCGCGCGGTCGGGGAAAGCGAGCTATCGTGTCCGTATGTCGCGCCTCAACACGAAAAAGCGAGCGCGCCTCCCCGACAGAGCCTTCGCGTATATCGACTCTCGCGGGCGTCGCCGGTTGCCGGTCCACGACAAGGCGCACGTGAAGAATGCGCTCGCCCGGTTCGGCCAGGTTGTCTTCGAGACGGACGGAGCGCGGGAACAGGCGCGCCGCCGCCTGCTCAACGCGGCCAAGAAGTTCCGCATCGTGCCGGTCGGATTCATCACCGGCCAGCTGCAGTCCGAGCAGCGGCACGCCAGGACCGGTCGCCTCGCGATCGAGCTCGGACGGAACCCCGCGCCGGGCGAGCTCGAGCGGCGGTTGCGAACGGTCCTTCGCGATCCGACCCTGGCCGTTCTGAACTGGTCCGACGCTTCGGGGGCGTACGTGGACGCCGCCGGCAAGCCCGTCCCGCTTCCGGCCGAGGGAGACCAGCGCGGCGTGACGTTTCTCGAGCGCCAGGGGCGCCCGATGACGGCCCTGGTGCACAACCCGATGTCCCTCGACGATGCGGATCTTTCGGAGACCGTGCTGACGGCCGTGCGTTTCGTGATCGAAAAGGAGCGCCTGCGGGGCCAGATCCAGGCCACATCGACCGATGCGGCGGCGCTGCCCACCGGGTTCGTCACCCTTCTCATGACCGACATCGAGTCGTCCACCGCGCTGCTCCGCAGGCTGGGCGATGGCTATGGCGCGCTGCTGAACGACGTCAGGTCCATCGTCCGGAGAGCGGTCTCGCGCGGGAGCGGCCGCGAAATCGATGCGCGTGCCGACGAGTTCTTCGCGGTCTTCGATCGCCCCGCGGCGGCTGTCGAGGCGGCGGTGGCCATCCAGCGGGCGCTCGGCAACCGCACCTGGCCCGACGGTCTGGAGGTGCGGCTTCGTATCGGGATTCACAGCGGCCACCCGACACTGACGGATGTCGGGTACATCGGCCTGGCCGTCCATACTACGGCCCGCGTCTGCGCGGCGGCGCATGGCGGGCAGATCGTCGGGTCCGCCGCTACCAGGGCGGCCGCTGGAAAGTCGACGCCGAGCGGCTTCCGATTCCGCAACCTCGGGCCGCATCGCCTCCCGGGCCTTCCCGACGCCGAGATCCTTTTCCAGGTTCACGCGCCGGGGCTACGCCTGCGCTTCCCGCCCCCTCGTACTGGCCGTGGCTCGGCTCCGCGCCGTCGCCTGAAGGACAGCGAGGATGGCGGCGTGCATCGCGCGTCTCCCGAACATGGTCAGCTCGAGCTTCCCGAGGTCACCTGAACGCCAGGAGGACATCATGCTGAGACGAGCCTTGTTGTTCACAGCCCTGCTGGCATTCGGGCTTGCGGCGACCATCGCGCCGGCGCTGGCCCAACCCCCCGGCGTCACGGCCACCGAGATCAAGATCGGCAACACCAATCCGTATAGCGGACCGCTCTCGGCCTACGGGACGATCGGGAAATCCATCGCCGCCTACTTCCAGAAGGTCAACGAGGAGGGCGGGATCAACGGCCGCAGGATCAACTTCGTGACTCTCGACGACGGCTACAGTCCGCCCAAGACGCTCGAGATGACGCGCCAGCTCGTCGAGCGCGAGCAAGTGCTGTTGATCTTCCAGCCGCTCGGGACACCGACCAACTCGGCCATCTGGAAATACCTCAACGACCAGAAAGTGCCGCAACTCTTCGTCGCGACCGGCGCGACAAAGTTCGGCGATCCGCAGGGACATCCGTGGACGATGGGGTGGCAGCCCACCTATCAGACCGAGGGGCACATCTACGCGCAATACGTGCTCAAGACCCTCCCGGACGCCAAGATCGGCGTGCTCTATCAGAACGACGACTCGGGCAAGGACTATCTCAAAGGTCTCAAGGACGGGCTCGGCCCCGCCGCGCGGATGATCGTGCTGGAGCAGTCCTACGAGGTCACCGATCCCACCGTCGACTCGCAGGTGGTCAACCTCAAGAACAGCGGGGCCAACGTCTTCTTCAACGCCACCGCGCCGAAGTTCGCCGCCCAGGCGATCAAGAAGGCCCACGACCTCGGTTGGAAGCCCGTGCACGTTCTCGCGAGCGTTTCGGCGTCAGTCCAGTCGGTGCTCAAGCCGGCCGGTGTCGACGCCTCCAGGGGCATCCTGAGCGCGCAGTACCTGAAGGACGTGACCGATCCGCAATGGAAAACCGACCAGGGCTTCAAGGACTGGGTGGCCTTCATGCAGAAGTACTACGCGACCGGCTCGCTGGAGGATGCGTTCAACGCCTATGGCTACTCGGTCGCGCAGACTCTCGTATACGTGCTCAAGCAGTGCGGCAACGATCTTTCTCGGGCCAACGTCATGAAGCAGGCGGCGAATATCAAGGATCTGTCGCTCCCCATGCTCTTGCCTGCCGTCCGGATCAATACCAGCGCGACCGACTTCTTTCCGATCGAGCAAATGCAGCTCGGTCGCTTCGACGGCGAGCACTGGGTTCTCTTCGGCGGGGTTTTCGACGCCGCCCGCAGGTAGCGGACATGCGGTTCTGGCAGGACCAGGCTGAAGCAGCCGCCCGTGACTGACTCCGGCTCGGCGCGCTACCGCTCCACGCTGGGTCCGTCGCTGAAGAGCGACGGAACGAACGTATGTGGATCCGCCGGCTCGGTCAGGAGCGCTTGCTGCCGCGTGGTGAGCCGGACATCGGGTGGCGGAAGCACGCGCGCCCGCGACCACGCCATCTGGGAGACGCAATACTTGTAGAGCAGAGTCCGGCGCTCGTGGTCGGCTCTCCACGGGGCGGTTCCGTGCATCACGGCCTCGGAGAACAAGACGACCGACCCCGCCGGTATCTCGGGAATGACCACACAGGAGGCCTTTTCCGGGGCCTCATGAATCTGGCGCGGCAGCTTGAAGCTGCACTTGTGGCTCCCGGGAATACACCAGAATCCCCCGTAGGCCGGTCCGGCGTCGGCAAGATTCCAGGCCGCGACCGTGAACCCCTCGTAGATGCCGTTGGGGGCAAAGTGGAAGCGCTCTCCCGGCCTGGTGAAGGAGTTGAGGGCCGAAGCCCCGTAGTCCGCGTGCATGGCCCCCATGGTCTGCCCCCGGTGCATGCGGATCCCATAGAGACGGTCCAGCCGAAAGCAGTCCCCGAGCCGAAGACGAAGAATGGGCATGATCGCCTCATGATCCAGCAGGCGACAGAACGGCTCCCCCCAGTTGAGGAAGCCATGATCCGGTCCGTGCTTGCCGGCGGCAGAGCCAAAGCGGATGCTTTCGCGAGGGCTGGGGAGCCGCTGCGCATCGATCAGTCGATTCAACTCGGCTACCTCCGCCGGCCCCAGGACGTTGTGGATCACCAGATAGCCTTGAAGATCGAAAAGGTACTGCTGCAGCTCCTGGTCCGAAGCGTCCACGGTCGTGCCCTCCCCTGGGCGTCAACGCTAACACGTCTGCGCCAGGGCCCGCGCGGTCCGAAAGAGGTGCTACTCTGCCGGCGCGAGGCCAGTCGAAACCATCAGGGAGGAACACGATGAGTGAGCCGAGATTCACGACGCTGACGCCGGAGACGATGACCGCCGATCAAAAGCGCGTGGCCGAGGCGATCCAGTCAGGCCCACGCGGCGCGGGCCTCCGCGGTCCCTTCAACGCGCTTCTGCGAAGCCCCGAGCTCTGTGATCTCGTCCAGCGCGTCGGCGCCTTCGTGCGGTTCGGAACCTCCATCCCTCAGCGACTGAACGAGATGGCGATCATCATGGCCGGTCGTAAGTGGACCGCGCAGTACGAGTTCTACGCGCATCGCCGGCTCGCCCTCGAAGCGGGATTGAGCCCGGCCATCGCCGATGCCATCGCAGCGAACCAGCGCCCCGCGAGCATGGCAAAGGACGAGGAGGCCGTCTACGACTTCGTCTCGGAGCTGCTGGCGACGGGCAGCGTCTCGGACCCGGCGTTCCGGCGCGTCAACGACACCTTCGGCGAGCGCGGCGTCGTCGATCTCGTCGGCGCCGTCGGCTACTACAGCCTGGTGTCGATGACCTTGAACGTCGCGCAGGTGCCACTGCCCGCCGGAGTCACGCCGCCCCTGAAGTAGGGCGGGGAGCTCGCCTGCCCGCTCGTGATCGACTTCCGGCCGCGTCGTGTGAGCGCGCGGAGCGTGGTCGCCGCGCTCGCCCTGCTCGCGGGCCCGGGCCTCGCCGCCTGCTCGAGCCCGCCGCCTGCGCCGCCGCGGCAGCCGGTCGGGGTCGAGACGAGCGTCTCGACCGGCTACTACCCCGTGCGCGGGACGACGACGGTGGCGATCTTCGCGGCCATCGACGCCAACGGCCTCGTCGAGACGAGCGGCCAGCGCGCGGTGGGCGTGACGTCCGCGGAATGGAAGCTGACCTCGGGCGATGTCGACGTTCGCGCCGTGCCCTGCGTCTTTCCGTCGCTGACGGTCTTGCTCCACCTCGTCGTCATGCTGCCGCGACACGAGACGCCCGACGACCTGCCGGCCGACCTCCGGGGCCGCTGGGAGCGCTTCGTCGCCCGAATCGCCGCCCACGAGCAGCGCCACGTCGACATCTACCTGGAGGGCGCGAAGGCGATGAAGGCGCGCCTGGAGGCGACGCGGACGGCCGTGTCATGCGCCAACCTCGAGAAGGCGATCGACACCGAGTGGCGGGCTCAGCAGGCGGACATCGAGCGCGCGCAGGCGGAGTTCCACGCCGTCGACGAGACCACGGCCCGGAGCGAGCGCGAGGCGCTGCAAGCCCGGCTCGACGGTACCCGCGCGCGGCTCGAGCCCGTGGACGCGGAGATCCGCCGCCTCGACACCGAGCTCGCAGATCTTCGGCGTCAGGTCGACGCCGGACGCGCGGACCTCGTCGCGCAGCACAACGCCCTCAACGGGCAGCGCCAGGCGCTCGCGGAGGAGTACAACCGTCTCGTCGCGGACGTCAATGGCCTGATCGACGCCCTCAACTGGGCCCGCTGGTGAACGTGAGCGGCCCGTGGGTCGCGGGT
>CAYVHH010000417.1:0-4504 GCA_964450175.1 uncultured bacterium
ATCGCGCGTGACCTCTTCGATTTCGAAGAGGTGACCCGGCGTACGCTCTCCCGCCACTGGGCGGCGCGCACGCAGGACGAGCGCACCGAGTTCGTCGCGCTGTTCACCGAGATGCTCGAGCGCGCCTATATCAATCGGGTCGAGGCCTACGGCGGCGAGAACATCACCTATACCGGCGAGGCCATCGATGCGAACTACGCCACCGTGCGGTCGAAGATCATCACGGATCGCCGCAGCGAGATTACGCTCGACTACCGGCTTCATCTTCGAGACGGTCGGTGGCGCGTCTACGATCTGCAGATCGACGGTGTGAGCTTCGTCTCGACCTACCGCAGCCAGTTCGATCGGATCATCCAGGCCGAATCGTACTCGGCCCTCCTCGAGCGGATGCGCAAGAAGAGCTTCGAAGCCAACGTGGCCGAGCGCGCGGGCAAGAAGCTCTAAGCACGGAGCGCCATCGGCGCCGTCCGTAACGGGGGCGGGTCTTCGGACTCGCCCCCGTTTCTTCTAGACCCGCTCGCTCGGGAGCCCCAGGATCCACCCTTCCACCGCGCGCGCCGCGTCCGGCGGCTCCGGCATCATGTCGTCGAGCAGAAGCTTCGCCAGCCCGATGCAGGCGATCGTGGCGTCGAACGGATCCTCGCCGGCCCTGGAGTTCCCGAAGCCCCTGAGCAGGAGACCTCGAACCGCGCCGAGCTCGAGCCGAGCGTCGCCGCTCATGCGACGAAGGAGCGCGCGACCGCAGGCAGCACGTGCCGCGGGATCGGACTTGCGCGTGACCGTGACCCCGAGTGCCCGGAGAAGGAATGCCGGATACATCTCTGCGAGGACCGGCCGGCCGGCCGGGAGGAGATCTTTCAGCGGGCCGTCGAAGGGCCAGAGGGCGATGCGATCGAGCCGTGGCGTGATCAGCTCCCGCCAGATGCACACCGCGGATCGCCCGACCTGGCGCGGACCGACCAGCCAGAAGATCGGCCCGGCGCCGGCCAGCCGATCACAGGCGCGCGGCGCGAACGCCGCGTCGCCGAGAACCCTACGCAAATCCTCGCGCGAGGTTCCCTTGACGCTCCGAGCGGGATAGAAGGGCCGTTCGGGTGCGATGTCGGCGGCGCGTTCGGCCAGCTCGTAGAAGCGCACGAACCGGCCGTTGCCGAACTGCGCGAGCGCCGCTCGGAACGAGCTGAGGTCGGCCATCGCCGCGTACTCGCGCGAGACGCCGATCGGACAGTCGAACGCGGCCAGACAACCCGGGCGAAGCGCGAGCGCGCCGAGATCGTCCACGGGACGCGGCTCCGCAAGGACGTAGCGGCGGCCGCGCAGGACCGCTCGGCACATTTGCCGCTTGGCCGGTGTCGAGCCCCAGTCGAACGCGAGAATTTCGGCGGGCAGTCGGCGGAGCCGTCTCACCCCTGGACGAGGCGCGCGATGACCGCGTCGAGCTGGCACTTCCTGAATCCGTACGCGGTGACGCCGAGGACGCCGGGTCCGAGCATGTCGGCGTCGTACGGGTCGCGCATGAGCACGACCGCGAGCGCGCGAGAGCGTGACTGTAGCTCCTTGAGCAGCTTCGCGTTCGACGCATAGAGGTGTGCGTCGAACAAGAACAGCACCACCGCGTCGGAGGTATCGGCGAGGGCTCCGGCGGCGGCGATCTCCGCGTCGGTCGGCTCGATCGCGACCAGCCGCGTCTCGGGCGTGATGCCGGCGGTCCCGAACGCGCCCGCGATGTACGCCTTCTCGGCGGCGATCTCGGGCTCGATCGTGATCCTCGGTGCCAGATCCGAGAAGCGCGGGAAGACGACACCGACGCGCCCGTTCAGCGCGCGTCGCAGCTCGGGCCGTCCGGCCGAGACCACCGTGACCGCGCGCGCCGCGATCGCCCGGGCGAGCGGCAGAGCCTCGGGCTCGGCGGCGGGCGGGCCGCCTTCGAAGCGTGTGGTCCGGCGGGCGCGCATGCGACGGATGCGCTCCACCGAAGATTCGAGGTCACGCATCGGCAGCGCGCCCGAGCGATAGGCCTCCAGGAGCGCCTTGGCGGCCGCGCGTTGTGCCGGCTCGGTGTGGCACACGAGCAGGAGATCGTGGCCGGCGGCCGCCGTGCGTATCGTCGCTTCGCCGATGGGGCACGTCTCGCCGATCGCTCCCATCTCGAGATCGTCCGAGATGATCACGCCCGAGAATCCGGCCTCCTGCCGCAAGTAGTCGCGCACGATGCGCCGTGAGAATGTCGCCGGCACGCGCGAGGGATCGAGGTTCGGATACACGGGATGGCTCGTCATCAAGCTGTCGATGCCCTCCGCGATCGCGGCGTGGAAGGGCGGCAAATGGGTGGCCTTCATCTCCGCCCACGTCGACTCGATCGTGGGCAGGCGCAGATGGGCGTCGAGCGGCGAGTGGCCCTTGCCGGGGAAATGCTTGGCGCACGCCGACACGCCGCCCTTCTGCATTCCCTTGATCCGCGCGAGTCCGTAGCGGGTGACCAGGCCCGGATCCTTGCCGTACGACCGGATCCCGATGTTCGGGCTGTAGCGGTCGGTGAGGACGTCGAGCACAGGACCGAAATTCAGGTCCACGCCCAGCCGGCGCAGCTCGCGCGCTTCGAACACGCCCTGACGATACGCAAACGCCTCTTCGCCCGCCGTCCCCACCGCGAGGTTGTCGGGGAAGATCGTCGTTCCCTGTCCCAGCATGACGATGCGGCCGCCCTCGTGATCGGTGGCGACGAGCAAGCGGCGATCGAGCGCCGACTCGAGATCTTTCAGGAGCTCCGTGTGCTGCTCCGGTGATTCGAAGTTCCGGCGGTACAGGATGAGCCCGCCGGCCCGCGTCTCGCGGAAGAGCTTGATGTCGGTGTCGGTCAGCTTGGGGCCGGCGAGACCGAAGATCAGCTGCTCGCCGACGACGCTCTCGAGGTCGGTCACACAAGGATTATAGGCTGGCGACTGCTCGACACCCTCGACCTGCGATGCACGCCTAACTGTCAGAGCGCTGACACCCCCGCGCCGTCATCCACGCCGGGCTCCAACGAAAAAGCGAGACAAATCCTGAAGATTTGTTCCGGGCGTCAGCTGGCACGGCTGCTGCAAATCTCTATGGCGGCAGACTATGCGTAGGCAGAGATTGATCCCGGATCTCGTGGTCGTGAGCATTCTCACAATCGCGACGACTGCGGGCGCACAGGTCCAGACGAAGCCCAAGGCGCCGGCGGCGCCCACGACCTCACGCGCCTACGACAAGCTCTCGCTGGGCAATCAGAAGGTCGCCTCCGCTCTTTACCAGGCTGAGAGCTCCGTCGTCGCCGCGATCAGCGCCAACGGGTCGAGCCCTGCGTCCAGACCGCTCACCCTGGAGGAGATCGCCGCCAGGCGGCGCGCGGGTCAGGCGTGGGGCCGGATCTTCCGGGACATGAAGGCGCAAGGGCTCGTACACGAGAGGACCCTCGGCCAGGTGGTTGCCAACTATCTCCAGACGGCGGATGCGCCCCCGGCCATGATCGCCAGCGATAGCAGCGGTGGCAAATCCAGCGCTGTCGAAGTCGGATCGGACGGCTCAGGAGGAGCGGCTCACGGTGTCGGCAACGGTGTCGGCAAGGGAGGGAAGTGATGGACAACTGGAATCCATGGAAGGTGACGGCGCTCGCGATGGCTCTCGTCATGGCGACCGCGCTCGTCACCGGCCTCGTCGTCGCGAATTGGTCGGGCTCGAGCCTGGACGTGGCGCAGCCAGCTTCAGCGCCCCCAAGCACTCGCTTGGTCCAGCAGCCGAGACCAGCCGTCGCGCGGCCCGCCCCTTTCCAGACCGTTCAAGCGATTCCGTCGGCGCCCGCGGTCCCGACGAGGGAAGTCGTCGACGCCTGTAACCGATATGCCGCGACGCAGGCCGGCGAGTCGGACAAGACGACGGAAGTCGTCAAGGACGCCGCCATCGGCGCTGTCGTCGGCGCGGCCGTAGGCGCCGCGGGCGGTGCGGTCGCGGGAGGTGGCAAGGGCGCCGGCAAGGGTGCGGCGATCGGCGGAGTCGTGGGCGCCGGCGGCGGCACGCTCTACGGTCTCAACGAGAACAAGCGGAACGACGAGAAATATCGCGCCGCGTATTCGAGCTGCTTGCAGTCGCGCGGTTACACGGGGTAGCGGGTCGACCCTCGTCCGAGGCCATGAGTACACTGGGCAGGAAGGAGGGTGCGATGAAGCTTCTGATATCGATTCTGGCGGCCGCGGTGATGGTCGCAGGCTCGGTCCTGCCGGCCCGCGCGACTGACGATACGAAAGTCAAGGCGGCGACCGAGCAGGTTCAATCCGGCGCCCGCAAGATCGGCGACGGAAAGATCGGCCCGGGCTTCGAGGAAACCGCCAAGGGCGTGGGTCGCACGGTCGTGGAAGGGGCGAAGTACAGCGGCCAGGCGATCAAAGACTTCTTCTCGAGGGCCTTCGGAAGCTAGTAGAGCAAGTATCGAGCACGCAGCCGCTTCCAGCGCTCGAGATCGCGCTGCCAGGCGCGCTCGATC
>CAYVHH010000418.1:0-3181 GCA_964450175.1 uncultured bacterium
ATGCCGGCGCCGACGAACGCCGATTCCGACAGCGGCGTGTCGCGGATGCGATCCGGGCCGAACTCGTCGAGCAGCCCCTTGCTGACCGCGTACGAGCCGCCGTACTTCCCGACGTCTTCACCCATCAGGAACACACGCGCATCGCGCTGCAGCGCGTCGCGATGGGCCTGGTGCAGCGCTTCGCGGTAGGTCATGGCGTGCCTCGCGGCGTATAGACATCGCGCGTCAACTGCTCGACCGGTTCCCATGTCCCCGCCTCGGCGAAGGCGACAGCTCGCTCGATCTCTGCGTCGATCTCAGCATCGAGCGAGGTGCGCAGCGTCGCGTCGAGGCTCCCATCGGCCTCGAGGCGCGCCCCGAGCAGACGAATCGGATCGCGCTGTTTCCACTGTTCGACTTCGGCCTTGTCGCGATAGAGCTCGGCATCGAACATCGAGTGGGCGCGGAAGCGATACGTCCGGTACTCCAGAAACGCCGGTCCTTCGCCGCGGCGCACGGCGTCCGCCGCTCGGCGAGTCGCCTCGTCGACGGCCAGCACATCCATGCCGTCCACGCACTGCGCGGGCATCAGGTAGCTCCGCGCTTTGGCCGCGAGGTCGACTTGTGACTCGGCGCGCGCGATATGCGTGCCCATCGCATAGAGGTTGTTCTCGCACAGGAAGAGGACCGGCAGCTTCCAGAGCGCCGCCAGATTCAACGACTCGTGAAAGACCCCCTCGGCCACCGCGCCGTCGCCGAAGAAGCACACGGTGATCCCCAGGCGTCCGCGCAGCACGTCCGCCAGCGCCAGCCCCACCGCCACCGGTAGTCCACCGCCGACGATGGCGTGACCGCCGTAAAAGCGACGCGAGACGTCGAAGAGGTGCATCGACCCACCACGGCCGCGGCTGCAGCCGTTGGCCTTGCCGTACATCTCGGCCATGATCGCGCCGGCCGGGATGCCCCGGGCGAGGGCCTGGCCGTGCTCGCGGTACGTGGCGACCACGTTGTCGTCGTCTCTCAGGGCCTGCATCGATCCCACCGCCACCGCCTCCTCGCCGATATAGAGATGCAGGAAGCCGCGGATCTTGCCGGCGCTGTAGAGCTCGGCAGCCTTCTCCTCGAAGCGCCGGATCAGCAGCATCTCGCGCAGGAGCGCCAGACCATGCTCACGCGATGTCGCGGAGCCGCTGGACTGTTTCGAAGCTTCGCCGTATTCAATCATTGCGCCCGCTCTCCTCGAGCGTGGACAGGTCGCCCTCGGGCAGGCCCAGCTCTCGTGCCTTGAGCAGGCGGCGCATGATCTTGCCGCTCCGCGTCTTCGGCAGCGACGCCTGGAAGTCGATCTCCTTGGGCGCGACCACCGCGCCCAGCCTCGCCCGCGCGTGCGCGAGCAGCTCGCGCCGCAGCGCGGGGCTCGGCGTCTGGCCGGCTTTGAGCGAGACGAACGCCTTCACGATCTCCAGCGCGACCGGGTCGGGCTTGCCGATCACGCCCGCCTCCGCCACCGCCGGGTGCTCCATGAGCACGCTCTCGACCTCGAAGGGGCCGATCAGGTGACCGGAGGTCTTGATCACGTCGTCGGCGCGGCCGACGAACCAGAAGTAGCCGTCGGCGTCACGACGCGCGAGGTCGCCGGTGAGATACCAGCCGCCGGCGAAGCACTTGCGATAGCGCGCGGGCTCGTTGAGATAGCTGCGGAACATCGATGGCCAGCCCGGCCTCAGCGCCAGCTCGCCCTGCGCGTCGGGAGCGTCGAGCACTTCGACCCGGTCCTCGTCGGTCCTCTTGACGATGGCCGCGTCGACGCCGGGCAGCGGCCGCCCCATGGAGCCCGGGCGAACGTCCATCGCGGCGAAGTTCGCGATCATGATCCCGCCCGTCTCCGTCTGCCACCAGTTGTCGTGGAACGGACGGCCCAACGCCTCCTGGCCCCACACCACGGCCTCGGGGTTCAGCGGCTCGCCGACGCTCGCGAGGAAGCGAAGCGCCGCCGTGTCGAACTTGCGCGCGAGATCGACTCCCGCTTTCATGAGCATGCGGATCGCGGTCGGCGCCGTGTACCAGACCGTGATGTGCTCCGCTTGCAAGGTGCGATACCAGCGCTCGGCGTCGAATTCCGCCTCGTCGACAACGCTCGTCACGCCGATCGTGAGCGGCGCGATGATTCCGTACGACGTCCCGGTCACCCAGCCCGGATCGGCCGTGCACCAGAAGACGTCGTCGGGATGCAGGTCGAGCGCGTACCGAGCCGTGCTGTGGTGCGCGACGACCGCGTCGTGGACGTGGACCGCGCCCTTCGGCGTGCCGGTGGTGCCGCTCGTGAAATGCAAGAGCGCCATGTCCTCCGGCGCCGTGGGCCCGATGACGTACCGATCGGCCGCCGCGGCAAGGAGGGCGTGAAAATCGTGCGTCTCGGGCACGCGGGTCGTCGCTCCGGCCTCACCGACCAGGATGACGTGGGCGAGGTCGGGCAGCTCGCGCCGCAGCGCCGAGACCTTGCGGTGGTAGAGCGCCTCCGTCGTCACGAGCACGCGCGCGGCTCCGATCGCCATGCGCGCCCGGATCGGCTCGGGCCCGAACGCCGAGAAGAGCGGGCAGAACACGCCGCCGACCTTCAGCGTGCCGAGCGCGGCCACGTAGAGCTCCGGGACCCGGCCGGCGAGGGCAAAGACGCGGTCGCCGCGACGGACCCCGATCCCTGCGAGCGCGTTGGCGAATCGATCGGTCAGCTCGCGCAGGTCGCCGTAGGTGTAGTCGCGAACCACGCCCGTCTTTCCGCGCCATCGCAGCGCCACACGGTCCCGCCGCGGCCCCGCGGCGTGGCGATCGACGGCCTCGTGCGCGATGTTGAGCCCGCGACCGCCGGGCAGACCCTCGAGTTGAGCGCGGGCCGCCGCCCAGGTGAACGACGCGCGGACGCGGGCGTAGTCGTCCAGGTTCGCCGGGATCCGCTCGCCGTCCCGTCGCTTGACGATCGTGGCGTGACGCACCGGCCGGCGCCCGCCTGCTAACCGGGTTTCGCGCGCTCGGCGGCGCGCTCGCACACGACACACAAGCGCGCCGTGGGCAGCGCGCGCAATCGCGCGAGCGGTATTGCCTTGTTGCATTGCTCGCAGACGCCGAAGGTGCCGGCCGCCAGCCGTGCCCGTGCCGCGTCGATCTCGTCGAGCAGGCGTCGCTCGGCGGTGTCGAGACGGGC
>CAYVHH010000419.1:0-3817 GCA_964450175.1 uncultured bacterium
GCGACGGGCCTGGCCACGCATCGCATTCTCGGGTCGCCCGCGGGCAAGTCTCCGTTCGCTCGGCTGACGGAGGTCTCCTTTCCGACGATGAAGGCCCTCCAGGAGTGCGCGGCGCTGCCCGGCGCCCAGAAGACCCTGGCCAACGCGGTCGAGATTTCGACTGGCGGCGCCCCTCACTTCATGATCGTGGAACAGGAAGAGTAGCGCAGCACGTCCCGCAGCACCGGGGCCGGGGCCTTCCCCGGCCCCTTCTGGCAAAAGGAGCTGTCCTTGGCGACCAACCTTCGGACGAGAGGGCGGCGACGCGGCTGACGGAGCGCTACAAGATCTCCGCACGTCGCTGGCCCAGGCGGCGGTAGACTCGTCGCCATGTCGACCGTGATGCTCGACCGTCGTGCGTTCCTGTGCGCAGCCGTCGCCGCCGCGCTCGTGACCGCGCGTGCCTCGGCGCAGACGGCGCCCGCGTCGGCGGGGCCTGCCGACCCGAAGCTGATCGAGGATCTCGTCGCCGCCAACCGTGTCCTGGCCGACCAGGGCGTGGTGGACGGCTACGGCCACGTGAGCGTCCGCCATCCCGCCGATCCGCAGCGCTATCTCATGTCGCGCTCGATCGCGCCGGAGATAGTGACGGCGGGCGATGTCATGGAGTACGACCTCGACTCCACCCCGGTGGACGCGCGCGGGCGCGCGAGCTACCTCGAGCGCTTCATTCATGGCGAGATCTATCGCGCACGGCCCGACGTCACGGCCGTGGTGCACAACCACTCCCCGTCGGTCATTCCGTTCGGCGTGAGCACGGCCCCGCTGCGCCCGCTCTATCACATGAGCGCCTTCCTGGGCGGCGGCGTGCCGGTGTTCGACATCAAGACCGCGGCCGGCCAGGCCACCGACATGCTGGTGCGCACGGCGGCGCTGGGACGAGCGCTGGCGCAGACGCTCGGCCCCCGTCCCGTTGCTCTCATGCGTGGCCACGGCGCGGTGGTCGTCGCCGATTCGTTGCCCCGCGTCGTGTTCCGGAGCGTTTATACCGAGATGAACGCGCGACTGCAGGCGCAGGCGATGGCGCTCGGCGGCCCCGTGACCTATCTCGACGACGAGGAGGCGCGCCGAGCGGAGGCCTCCGTGGGCGGCACGATCTCGCGCCCGTGGGAGCTGTGGAAGAAGAAGGCGCTCGCCAAGTAGCGCGCGGCCAGGCCGGTCGAATCCGGCGGAAGGTCGCGCGTGAAATTCCGCAACGGTGTGCCGAGTCGTCTTAGAATCTACGCCATGACAGTCTCCAGGGGTCGCCAGTTCCTGAGCATCCCCGGGCCCACGAACATTCCCGACGCGGTGCTCACCGCCATGCATCGGCCGGCCATCGACATCTACGCCGGCGACATGGTCGCGGTCACGCACAGCCTTCTCGAGGATCTGCCGAAGGTCTTCCGGACGACGGGGCGCACCTACATCTACGCCGCGAACGGCCACGGCGGCTGGGAGGCCGCGCTCACCAACGTGTTGTCGCGGGGCGAGACCGTGCTGGTGCTCGAAAGCGGCCTGTTCGCGCTCGGGTGGGGCGACATGGCGCGGATGATGGGCGTCAAGGTCGAGGTCTTGAAGGGTGATCCGCGGCGCGCCGTCGATCCCGTCGCGCTCGCGCAGCGCCTCGCCGCCGACACCGCGCGCGAGATCAAGGCCATTCTCGTCGTCCAGATCGATACCGCGTCGGGCGTGGTGAACGACCTCGCGGCGATCCATCGCGCGATCGCGTCCGTCGGGCACCCCGCGCTGCTGATGGTGGATTGCGTTGCGTCGCTCGGCTGCATGCCATTCGCGATGGATGAGTGGGGCATCGACGTCGCGATGGCGGGCTCCCAGAAGGGGCTGATGACCCCGCCCGGTCTCGCGTTTGTCGCCGCCAACGAGCGCGCGCGCGCCGTACATGAGCACGCGGACCTCCGCACGCGCTACTGGGACTGGACGTTCCGCGACGGCGAGGCGCATTACCAGAAGTACGGGGGTACGCCGCCGCAGCACCTGCTCTTCGGCTTGCGAAAAGCGCTCGACATGCTCTTCGAGGAAGGCCTCGACGCCGCGATCCGCCGCCACGCGTTGCTCGCCGAGGCCACGCGCCACGCCGTGAGCCGGTGGGCGGAGGCGGACGCGCTCGCGTTCAACGTCGTCCGCGCCGAGGAGCGCGCGAACTCGGTGACCACGGTGCTCGTGCAAGGCCGCGAGCCGAGCGTGCTCAGCGACTATTGCCGCGAGAAGTGCGGCGTCGTCCTCGGCCGCGGGATCGGTGATCTGCAGGGCCGGGCGTTCCGGATCGCGCACATGGGCCATGTCAACGCACCGATGGTGTTCGGCGTGCTCGGTGCGATCGAGATGGCGCTCGGCGCGCTGGGCATCCCGCACGGACGCGGCGGCCTCCAGGCCGCCGTCGAATATCTTGGACGCGAGGTGCGCCCCTAGCGTCTGGCACCGGCTGGAGTGCCGAAGGAGACCGCGCCTTCCTGCGGTCGCACCAGCCGGTCTAACCCCTGTCGTTTGCCCGACCCTCGGCTCCCCGAGATCCACGATCACCATCACGACCCCATACAGGAGGAGATCGACACATGGCTCAGAAGAAACCGACGGTGTACGAGTTCATTCCCAAGCTGGGGCAGCTCCGCGACGACGTGCTGTTCGGCGATGTCTGGGAGCATCCCGATCTGAGCAAGCGTGACCGGAGCCTGATCACGGTGGCAATGCTGGCCGCGCTCTACCGGACCGACGAGATGCGTGGCCACATGCAGAGGGCGCTCGATAACGGGGTGACGCAGACCGAGCTGAAGGGGCTGATCACCCACGTGGCGTTCTATGCCGGCTGGCCCTGCGCGGTGAACGCTGGCCGTGTCGCCATCGAGGTCTTCGGACCGAAATAGCGCTGATTCGTCGGGGCGGATCAGCCGGTCGGTCCCGTCTCCACGATCGAGCGGATCTCGCCCACGGTCTTGCCGGCCAGGCCCAGCTGGGCGAGATTCCGTCCCTCCAAACGGAAGTCGCGCCGGAGCATCGTCGAGGTCAGCGTGATGAGGCCGTCGATGACCGGCGTCGCCACGCCGGCGGCTCGCCCCAGCTCCGACATGGCCACGAGCCCGCACGGCACGTCCTCGATCACATACTTGTGCTGTAGCGACGGCGGCGTCGGCGTCCACTGATAGGGTCCCGTGGGCTCGTGAGTCAGACGATGGAAGGTCTCGCGGAGCGAGTCGCCGCCGAGTCCGTACGTGTTCAGCAGCCACTGGTGGATGCCGGGGACCTGCGCGCCGTAAGCCCGGGCCACGGCCAGCCGCTCGGCATCGAGCGCTTCCAGCAGCGTGATGAGGCTCGGCGTGTACCCCTCGGCGTAGAACCGATAGGCGTTGCCGCTGCCCTCGAGGCGGCCGATGTTGCCCACCATGTTCGCCACGTGCAGGGTCGCGTTCATGTTGGTGAGTCCGGTGGTGAGGATGTTCGGCGCGGCCACCACCTGCGGGAACGCGGCGCGCAGCGGGCCCAGGACCCTCTCGACACGCGAGGCCGGCAGCGACGCGACCTGCAGGAAGCGCTTGACGATCGTCAGCTTCACGCGCGTGGGCTCGGGCCAGCCGAGCGAGTAGGGGTAGTTGTCCATCTCGCTCACGTCGACCGCGGCGCGACAGCCGCCCGCGCGCAGCTCTCGGCGCACGAGGAGGGAGCCGCCGGTGCCGCCCTGGATGAGGAGGATCGACTGGCCGTCGCGGAGCACGCCGGCCAGGCTGCGCGCGACGTCGGCGTGGAAGTGACTGCCGGTGACCACAACGATGACGTCGGCGCC
>CAYVHH010000420.1:0-19296 GCA_964450175.1 uncultured bacterium
AACGTGCTGAACTCCGCCATCGTGCTCGGCACCCTCATGCTGGGCATCGTCATCGTCACCGAAGCCGCGCTGTCCTTCCTCGGCGTCGGCGTGCCGCCGCCGCAGCCGGCGTGGGGGCTGATGCTGGCGGATGGCAAGAAGGGCCTGATGGCGGGCTACTGGTGGCTGACCGTGCTACCGGGTTCCTGCATCATGCTCATGGTCCTCTCGGCAAATCTGCTGGGCGACTGGCTTCGCGTGAAGTTCGACCCGCAGCTCCGCCAGTTGTGACCGGCCCGCTCCTCGAAATACGACGCCTGTCGACGCACTACGTCAGCGCCCGCGGCACACGGGTGACGCGGGCGGTCGACGACGTCACCCTGTCGCTCGACCAGGGCCAGACGCTCGGCATCGTGGGTGAGTCGGGCTCGGGCAAGACCACCCTGGCGCTCACCCTGCTCCGGATGCTGCCGCCGGCGGCCAAGATCGTCTCGGGCGAAATCATGTTCGAGGGCGCCGACCTCATGAAGAAGTCCGAGTCCGAGATGCGACGGATACGCGGCAAGCGGATCGCGATGATCCTGCAGGACCCGATGGCCTCGCTGAATCCGCTCTTCACCGTTGGCGACCAGGTCGCCGAGCCGATCCGTGTGCACGAAGGCGTCGGCCGCGGCAAAGCATGGACCCGCGCGACCGAGCTCCTGAAGGCCGTGCGCATCGCGGCGCCGGAGCGCCGCGTGCGCGAGTATCCCCACCAGCTATCCGGCGGGATGCGCCAGCGTATCGTCGGGGCGATCGCGATCTCGTGCGAGCCCCGGGTGCTCATCGCCGACGAGCCCACGACGAGCCTCGACCTCACCATCCAGGCGCAGTATCTGAAGCTCCTGCACGATCTCCAGCGCTCCCACAACCTGGCGCTGATCTTCATCACCCACAACCTCGGCATCGTCGCCAAGATGTGCGACCAGGTGGCGGTGATGTACGCCGGCCGGCTCGTCGAGGCCGGCCCGGTCAAGCAGATCTACAACTCGCCGGCGCACCCGTACACGCAGGCGCTGCTCGAGTCCATTCCGCGGCTCGGCGACAGTCGCAAGCGGCTCACCGCGATCGACGGTCAGCCGCCGGATCCGTCGTCGCCTCCGCCGGGTTGCGCGTTCCACCCCCGGTGCCCGAAGATCATAGACCGCTGCCGCACGGAGGCGCCGCCCGAGTTCCGCGTCGCGGACGGTCAGACGAGTCGCTGCTGGCTGTCGGCGCCCGTGAACGCCGTGAGGGCCTGAGGCCGATGGCCGGACCCGTCCTGGAAGCCAAGAATCTCGTCAAGCACTTCCCGGTGAAGCGCGGGCTCTTCGCGCGCCAGGTTGCCGTGGTCCGGGCAGTGGACGACATCTCCTTTTCGATCGATGCGGGCAAGACCCTCGGGCTCGTCGGCGAGTCGGGCTGCGGCAAGACCACGACCGGCAAGATGGTGCTCCTGCTCGAGCAGCCGACCGGGGGGACCATGAGCTTCGAGGGCCAGGACCTGCAGGCGCTCGACGGCGGCAGCCTGCGCGCCTACCGCCGCTCGGTCCAGGCCGTCTTCCAGGATCCGTACGCGTCGCTGAATCCGCGCATGCGCGTCGGCTCGATCATCGTCGAGCCGCTCGTCACCAACGAGTCGCTGCCTTCGGCCGAGGTGCGGAAGCGCGTCCTGCGCCTGCTCGAGCTCGTGGCGCTGCCGGAGCGAGCCGCGGATCTGTTTCCGCACGAGTTCTCGGGCGGCCAGCGCCAGCGGATCGCGATCGCCCGAGCGCTGTCGCTCTCGCCCAAGGTCGTCGTGCTCGACGAGCCGGTCTCGGCGCTCGACGTGTCCATCCGCGCGCAGATCCTCAATCTGCTGCGCGACCTTCAGGCCCAGCTCGGCGTGTCGTATCTGTTCATCGCTCACGACCTCGCCGCGGTCGCCCACATGAGCCATACGATCGCGGTGATGTACCTGGGCAAGATCGTCGAGATCGGGGACGCCGAGACCGTGTCGAAGTCGCCCAAGCATCCCTACACGCAGGCGCTCTTCTCGGCGGCGCTGCCGTCCCATCCGGACGAGCGGCGCGACGAGATCATCCTGAGTGGCGAGGTGCCGAGCCCGCTGGCGCCGCCGGCCGGCTGTCACTTCCATCCGCGCTGCCCCCACGCGCTCCCGCGCTGCTCGAGCGAGGAACCGAAGCTTCTCCCCGAGTCCGGTCGCCTGGTCGCCTGCCACCTCTACCCGAAGTGAGGCGTTGCGAGCCGCGGGACGTCGCGGGGCTGGGGCCCTGCCGTCCGAGGCGAGCCTAGAGAGGAGGGGGTTCGGTTGGACTTCATCGCGATTCACGCGCAGGCGAAGCCCGACGCGCTCGCACAGGTCGAGGGCGACCGGCGGCTGACCTGGCGCGAGCTCCTGGAGCGGCGCAACCGTCTCGCCAACTCGCTCGTCAAGCAGGGCGTCGGCCGGGGCGACCACGTGATCATCTACGCGCCCAACTCGCTCGAGTACCTCCTGGCTTCCGCGGCGACCCGCGCGGCCAACGCCGTGCCGATCCCGATGAATCACCGCCTGGTGGCCGAGGAGGTGAGCTACATCCTCGAGCACTCCGACGCCGTGGCGGCATTCGTCGGCGGACCGTACCTGGCGATGGCGGGAGAGGTCCGGAGCCGCGCCGCGCGGGTACGCCTCTGGATCACCCTGGGAGCCGAGCGCCGGCCGTGGGCGACGAGTCTCGACGAGCTCCTGGACGGCGGCGGCACCGAGGCGCCGGCGGTCGACCCGGCTCAGGGCCTCGGCGGCTCCATGATCTACACCGGCGGGACCACCGGGAAGCCCAAGGGTGCCTTGCGCGCAGCATCCGACGCTCAGATCACGCTCGCCTTCATGCAGGCGCTGGGCATGATCCACGAAGCTCACGTGCATCTGGTGGCGGGCCCGCTCTATCACTCGGCTCCGGGGTCCTTCGCGCTCTTCTCCGCGGTGATCGGCGGGACCGTCGTGGTCATGCCGAAGTTCGACCCCGAGCAGGCGCTCCACCTGATCGACCAGCACCGGGTCACCAGCACCTTCATGGCGCCGACCCTGATCAAGCGCATCGTCGACCTGCCGGAATCGGTGCGGGCGCACTACGACGTCTCCTCGATGCGCTCGCTGGTCGTCGCGGCGGCGCCGTGCCCGATGCGGGTCAAGGAAGCGGCGCTCGCCTACTTCGGCCCGAGCCTGTACGAGTTCTACGGCTCGACGGAGCTCGGGATCAACACCATCTTGAGACCCGAGGACGTCTTGAGGAAGCCGGGCTCGTGCGGCCGGGCGGCGCCCAACATCGAGATCGCGCTGCTCGACGACGACGGCCGGCCCGTTCCCACCGGCCAGCCGGGCGAGGTCTACGTGCGCCGCTTCGGCGGCATGTTCGACGCGTACTACAAGAATTCCGAGGCGACGCGGCAAACCGAGCGCGACGGCTGGCACTCGGTCGGGGACGTGGCGTACGTCGACGCGGAGGGCTTCTACACGCTCTGCGACCGCAAGCGCGACATGATCATCTCGGGCGGCGTCAACATCTACCCCGCCGAGATCGAGGATGCGCTGCACCGGCACCCGGCCGTCGAGGACGTCGCCGTTTTCGGCGTGCCCGACGACGACTGGGGCGAGCGGGTTCACGCCGCGGTGCAGCTCAGGGCGAATCAGGCGCTCACGGCCGACGAGCTCCGCGCCTTCGCGCGCCGGCACCTGGCGGACTACAAGGTGCCGCGAGAGGTGTCGTTCCCGGCCGATTTTCCGCGCGACACCGCGGGCAAGCTCATCAAGCGCCTGCTGCGCGATCCCTACTGGGCGGGACGGAACCGGAAAATCTGACGACGTTGAAGGCGGGCACGGGCTTCGAGAAGCCCTTCAGGGCGAGTCCGCCGAGCTCTTCCACCTCGACCAGCGCCTCGACCGCGCCCAGCACCCGCTGCGAGACGAGGATCTGCCGCGGCTTGGCCTCGCCGCACAGCCGCGCGGCCATGTTGGTCACCGTGCCGATCGCCCCGTAGTCCATACGGCCCTCGAACCCGATCGCCCCGATGGTGGCGTAGCCCTGGGCGATGCCAATGCCGAGGTCGAGCTCGTAGCCGCGCTTGTGCCACTTCACGAGCAGGTCGTCGACCCGCTCGCGCATCGCCACCGCCATTCGCACCGCGCGCTCCGGCGCGTCCGGCACCGGCACCGGGTCGTTGAAGAAGATCATCATCCCGTCACCGGTGAACCGCTCGAGCGTGCCCTCGTGCTCGAGGATCAGCCGTCCCATCGCGATGTGGTACTCGCGCAGCACGCCCATGACCTCCTCGGGCTCGGAGGTCTCGGCGAAGGCGGTGAAGCCGCGCAGGTCCAGGAACACCACCGTGATCTCGCGCCGGTGGCTCTTCAACGGATCCTCGGTGTCGCCGCTCACGATCAGCTCGGCGAGCTGCGGCGAGAAGAAGCGCTTGAGCCGCTCGAGGCGATCCAGCTGGGCGAGCTGCTGCTCGACCCGCCGCTCGAGCGTGCGGTTCCAGTCGGCGAGCTCGTCGTGGAGCAGCTTGATCCGGAGCAGCGACTTCACCCGGGCGAGGAGCTCGGGCTGATTGATGGGCTTGGTCAGGAAATCGTCGGCGCCGGCCTCGATGCCCTTCACCCGCTCCTGCGTGGGATCGAGGGCCGTCACCATGATGACCGGCAGCATGGCGGTCGCCGGGTTCTGTCTGATTTTTCGGCACGCGTCGTAGCCGCTCATTCCCGGCATCATCACGTCGAGCAGAACGAGGTCGGGCGGCTCCTTGTCGATCTTCTCGAGCGCCTCGACACCGCCGGACGCGGTGAGGACGGTGTAGCCCTTCACCGCCAGCAGGTCGGCCAGCAGCTTGACGTTGACGGCCACATCGTCGACCACGAGAATCTTCTCGGGCATGGCGGGCTACGCCCCGCCTCGCCGATCGAGCATCTCGCGGACCGCGTCCATGAACTCCTTCACCTTGATCGGCTTGCTCTGATAGCCGTCGAAGCCGGCCGCCATGATCTTCTTGCGGTCATGGGTCATGGCCGAGGCCGTCACCGCGATCACCGGGATGGCCCGGGTCGCCGGGTCGGCTCGGAGCTCGCCGAGCGCCGTGATGCCGTCCATGCCGGGCAACTGGATGTCCATCAACACCAGGTCGGGAATTCGCGCCTTGGCCAGGCGCACCCCGTCCTCGCCGGTGCCGGCCTCGATCGTCTGGTAGCCCTTGTACTGGAGCACGTCACGCACCAGCTTCAGGTTCTTCTCGTTGTCCTCGACGATCAGGATCAGCTCGTTGGCCATGTCGTCACCGGAAGTGTGAAGGTGAATATTGCGCCATGATTGAGCTGGCTCTTCACCCAGATCTTGCCGCCGTGCAGCTCGACGAACCGCCGCGAGAGCGTGAGCCCGAGCCCGGTGCCCTCGTGCTTCTTGGCGTAGTCGGACCCGACCTGACGGAACTCCTCGAAGACGGCCTCGTGGTCCTCGGGCGCGATCCCGACGCCGGTGTCGATCACCGAGATCTCGGCGAAGCCGTCCGCGAGCCCGGCCTGGACGCTGACGCGGCCGCCCTCGGGCGTGAACTTGATCGCGTTGGACAGGAGATTCAGCAGCACCTGCTTGACCTTCCGCTCGTCGCCCTTGATCTCGCCAAGGTGCGGGTCGACGTCGACCTCGAGCGTGATCGCGCGACGCGCGGCGCGCTCGCGAATCAGGGTGATGGCGTTGTCGATGGCCTGCGGGAGGTGGAAGTCGGTCACCTCCAGCTCCATGCGCCCGGCCTCGATCTTGGCCAGGTCGAGGATGTCGTTGATCAACGAGAGCAGATGGCGGCCGGACGTGAGGATATCTTGCAAGTACTCTTCCTGCTTGGGGTTGAGCTCGCCGAACATCCGGTCGAGGAGCACTTCCGAGAAGCCGATGACCGCGTTGAGCGGCGTGCGCAGCTCGTGCGACATGCTGGCCAGGAACTCGGACTTGTGGCGGTCCGCGACCTCGAGCTGCCGGCTCTTCTCCTCGAGCTCCTGGAAGAGTTGCGCGTTCTGGATGGCCAGCGCCGACTGGGCGGCAAAGGTGCGCAGGAGCTCGATGACGTCCGGCGCGAATTCCCCGGGCGCCTTGCGGTTGACGATGAGCGCGCCGATGATGCGTTGCTCCCGGAGCAGCGGAATCGCCAGGAGGGCGTGATAGCCCTCTCGCAGCGCCGCGTTCCTGAGCCGGCTGTGATACGTGGCGTCCTGCTCGATGTCGGGGATCTGTGTCGGCTCGAATGTCACCGCGATGCGGCCCACGACCCCCTCGCCCTTTCGGATCCGGGTCGAGCGCAGCAGCTCGACGAAGCCCACGTCGAGGCTCTGGGTCGCACGGAGATGAAACTCTTCGGCGTCTTCGTCGTATTCGTAGACCGCGCCGCCGTCGGTGCCCGAGAGCTGGCTGGCCTGCGACACGATCGTCGAGAGCACGGTCTCGAGATCCAGCGTGGAACTGACGGCTCGGCCGACTTCGCCGAGGGCCTTCAGCTCGTCGACCGACCGCGCCAGCTCGCGCGTGCGCGTCTGGAGCTCCTGGAACAGGCGGACGTTCTCGATCGCGATCACGGCCTGGTCGGCGAAGGTCTTGAGGAGCTCGATTTGCTTCTCCGAGAACGGCCCCACGGCGTCCCGCCGAATCACGATCACGCCGATCGGCTCGCCCTTGCGCATCAGCGGCGTCACCAGGATCGTGCGAGCGTCGTGGCTGATCGACGGGTACTCGCTCGCGGCCACGAGACTGATGTCACCGATGTGAATCGTGCGGCGTTCGATGATCGACCGGCCCGCCGGGTAGTCGCGACTGACTGTGATCTCCTCCGGCGCGCCCAATGGTATCGCCCCGAACCGAGCGACCACGCGTAGCGTGTCTCCGTCGAGCAGACGGATGGTCGCGTCCGACGCGGCGCACACCCGCGCCGCATTCTCGGCGACCGCGTCCATCACCGGCTGCAGGTCCGTCGGCGAGCTCGAGATGACGCGCAGGATCGCCCCCATCGCCGTCTGCTGCTCCAGCGACTCGCTCAGCTCGTGCGTGCGCTCCTCGACCTTGCGCTCCAGGCCCGCGTACGACTCCTTGAGCTGCGCGGCCATGCTGTTGAACTGGTTGCCCAGCGCCTCGAGCTCGTCGCCGGTCCGGACGTCGATCCGCTGGTCGAGCTCGCCCGCGCCGATTCGGGCCGCGCCGGCCTGGAGCGCCTGGATCGGCGTCACCATCCGTCGGGCCAGCACCAGGCTCGCCGCGACCGACAGGATCACGCCCGCGACGAGCAGGATGATCGTGCGCTGGATCGACGCGTTGAGGCTCGCGAACGCCTCCTCGAGCGGCTGCTCGACGAACACCGTCCAGCGCAGCGGTGCGATCGTCGCGTACGCGGCCATCACGCGCTTGTTCTTGAGATCGCGCGCGATCGCGACCTGCGAGCGCGGCTCGCCGGATACGGGCACCGCAGCCAGCGCCGCCTTGACCTGGTCGAGCCCGGCGAACGTCGTCTTCTGGAGAACCAGACTGATGTCCGGATGGGCGATCAGCACGCCCTGGCCGTCGACCACGTAGGCGTGGCCGGCCTTGCCGATCTTGATCTGGGAGACGACGTCCCAGATGAATTTCAGATTCACCGCAGCCACCGTGACGCCCGCGTCCTTGCCGCTGCCGGCCATCGCGATGGTCATGTACGGCTCAGATTCTTTTCGGAAGGTCACCGGCCCGTGATAGATCTTGCCGGCCTTGGCCTCGAGAAACTGCGGCTTGTTCGAGTAGTCGTCGCCGCTACCGGCGACATCCATCGCCAGGCGCGAGACCCGCAGCTGCTCCTTGCCCTGGGCGTCGAGGTGGCTGATCTCGGTGATCGGCAGCACCTGCCGCAGGAGCCGCAGGTAGTCGACCCGGCGCTGGTACATCGCGGCGGACGGCGCTCCGAGCTGAGGCTGGGTCGTCCAGCTGATCTGCCGCTCGATCTCCTTGATGTACGCGTCGATGCGCTCGGCCACGCCGAGCGCCTTCTCGCGCTGCAGCGCGACCAGCGCCTCACGGTTCTCGTAGTAGGAGAAGTAGAGCTCGATGGTGCCGGAGGCCAGCAAGGCTCCGCTGACCAGACCGGCGAAGACGATCACGTACTTCCGGAAGAGACGGCCGCGCGGCGTCACGCGCGGGCCCAGCCGTCGATCATCGGGTCCTCCGCTTCACCCCGACAATAGCATCAGCAGGCGCGGGACCGACTTTTCCAGGCAGCGCTTGATCTCGTCGCGGCAGGCGCGGAAGACGTCCTCGCTCTGGGTGGCGGGGTCGTCGATGTCGCCCGCCTCACCGACGAATTCCCGCAAGGTGAACACCGGCCGGTCGCGGACCTCGTCGAAGGCCGCCAGCATTTGCTTCTGAAGCACGGTCATCGTCAGGATGACGTCGGCCCCCTCGAGCTGATCGCGGTGGCGGCGGAGATCGGTCGAGACGAAGTCGTTCTCGCCGAGGTGGATGCCCTCGTCCCGGAGCGCCAGACGCGCGTCGAGCGAGGCGATCATGCCGTCACGGGCGTAGTTCGCGATCCCTCCCGACCGAACACGAATGGCGCCGTCGGCGCCGTGCCGCGCCAACATCCGCTCCAGCAGCACCTGGGCCATGACGCTCCGAGCGGTGTTGGCGTGGCACACCATCAGAATTGTTTTCACGGCTCCTCGTAACGGGACTTCCAGAAGCGCCGGCCGCCGCCGAGGTCGCGCCACTCGTCGGCCGGGCGCTCGTCGATCTTCTGGCCGAACTCGATGCTCGGCGGCTGCTTGAGATTGCCGCCGAGCGTCTCCGGGAAGATCTTGGTGAGCTCTTCGGGATCCCAGCGGCGTCCGTGCTTGATGTGGCGTACGGCGTGGGGCTGGGCGAGCAGGGTGTAGCCGAAGCCGCGCGCGTGGAAGACCTGCCCGTTGACGTTCGCGGCGGCATCGCTCGCCAGGTAGACGACGATCGGCGCGACGTTGTCCGGATCACGATCGGTCCCCACGGCCTGCTCGCTGGGCCACTTGCCGGTCTGCTCGAACACCGCCCGGCCGCGCGGCGTCGAGTCGATCATGCGCGTGGCGCCGCTCGGCATGATCGCATTCACCGTCACGCCGTACTTGGCCATCGCGTTCGCGGTCGACCAGGTCAGCCCGATGATCCCAGCCTTCGCAGCGGCGTAGTTGGGCTGTCCGGGCGCGCCGAGCGCGGACACCGAGGACATGCTGATGATGCGGCCGCTCTTCTGCTCGCGCATCGAGACCGAGGCCGCGCGCACGACGTTGAACATGCCCTTGAGATGCACGTTGATGACCGCGTCCCACTCGTCCTCGGTCATGTTGAAGATCATCCGGTCGCGCAGGATGCCGGCCACGTGCACGACGATGTCGATGCGGCCCCACGAGTCGATGACTTGTTGCACCATCGCCGCGGCCTGGCCGAAGTCGGCCACCGAGCCGTAGTTCGCCTTCGCGGTGCCGCCGTACTTGACGATCTCGTCGACCACCGTCTGCGCGGGCGTGTTCTCTTTGCCCTCACCGCTCAGAGAGGCGCCGAGGTCGTTGACGACCACCTTCGCCCCCGCCGCGGCCAGCGCGATCGCGATCCCACGTCCGATCCCCCGTCCCGCCCCCGTCACCAGCGCTGTCTTCCCGTCGAGCATTCCCATGGTCACTCCGCCAACGGTCGATAGTAAGGGTTCCCTGCCTTGACCCACGACCCGAGCATCTCGCGGAACTGTGGGCCCATTGGATCGATCCCGCGCATGGGCATCGTCCCGCGTCGGATCGTGAAGTCGTGAGGCGCCAGCTCGCCGGCCTTCGCGAAATGGCGTGCGGCCGCCTCGGTTCGACCCCGATTGAACAGCCATTCGCCGAGCCCGAACTCGGCGCGCGCCCGCTGGTCGTCGTCGGTCGGCAGCGACTGCAGCGCGCGGACCCGGGCCTCCGGCAAGACCGCCGTCTCACCGCGCACCCAGGCGCGGAGCGCCGCGAGGTGCGTGGCGGCCCGGAGGCCCGTGATGTGCGTGAACGTGTCCGTGCCGAACGCGACGTCGTTCGGGCGGACGATGCGGCCGCGCTCGTCGATCCACAGAATCGTCGGCACGTTGACGATGTTGTAGAGATCGGCGATCACGTGCGTCGTGTCGATCAGTGACGGATGGCTCGGCTTGGCCGCTTCGATCCACGGCCGCGCGTCATCGGCGCTCTTGTCGATCGCTACCGTGATCACCGTGAAGCCGAGCCCCCGGAGCTCCTCGTACACCGCCTGCCAGACCGGCAGGTCGAGACGGCACCCTCACCAGGACGCATAGGCGACCAGCAGGACCTTCTTGCCACGCTGCGCCGACAGCGAATGCGGGCGACCTTCGAGATCGGGAAGCGTGAAGTCCGGGGCCTCGAGCGAGGCCAGCGCCTTGGCCCGCTCGGCCGCGCCGATGCCGAGATAGGCCGCGCGCTCGTCGAGGTCGACCGCAACCGGCCGGCCCGCCCCCGCGGCCTTCTTCGCGAGCGCAGCGCCCTCGGCCTCGGCGACCTCGGTGACGCGCCCGCCATCGATGATCGTGAACGCGCCCTTCTCGGTCATTCGGTTCCCCCTTCGCGCGCCGCCACGGCGACGTCGACGCTCCAATCGCGCGCGATCGTCGGACTCATCACGATCTCCTCGATCACGGTCCGCGGCGGAAGCGTCGCGCAGAGGAGCACCGCGCGCGCCACGTCCTCGGCCTGCATCATCGTCGCCCGCGCCTTGTCGTCGGGCACCAGCGGGCGCCGCGACAGGATCGGCGTGTCGACCTCGCCCGGCATGATCGTCGTGGCTCTGATGCCCTTGGCGCGCAGGACGTTGTGGACGTGGCCCATCAGGTTCCGTACGCCCGCCTTGGCGGCGCCGTAGGGCGCGCCGCCGATCAACCCGGGTCGCAGCGCCGCGGCCGAGGACACCGTCACGATGGTGCCGCCGCCCCGCTCGATCATGCCGGGCAGGACCGCCTGGGTCAGCGTGTAGACCGCGTTCAGGTTGACGTTGATCACGCCGTCCCACTCGTCCTTCGGCACCCAGCGAATCGAGCGCGCCCGGCTCGAATAGCCGGCATTGTTGACGAGCACGTCGACCCGGCCGAACGTCTCGACCGTCCACTGGACGAGCCCGATCGCCGCCTCCCGATCCTCGATGTCGACCGGGCGCGCCGCCGCCCGCCCGCCGGCGGCGCCGATCTCGGCGACGACGACGTCGAGCGGAGCCCGCCGACGGCCCGTGACCACGACCTGGGCGCCCTCCGCCGCCAGCAGCTTGGCCGTTTCCAGGCCGATCCCGCTGCCGGCACCGGTGACGATCGCAACCTGTCCATCGAGCGCGCCCATCGAGACCCCTCCTAGGCCAGACGAGAATACTATGTTGTAGCGGGGTTTGTTGCAGCGGGGTCCGTGAGGCCGGCTTTGATCTTCGTAGCGAGGGTCAAGAGGCCGGCTTTGACCGAGGGTGGCCTGAGACAGGAGCGAGCCGGCTCCGCACGCCCGATCCTTCCCTTGGTGGCGGGTTCGGTTACTTCCAGGCCCAGGTCGGCTGCTCGAAGTGGGCGACGCGGGTGGCGCGGCCGTGGACGACGACTTCGCGGATCTGGTAGATCACCGCGGCGGTCGGGGCGTGGATGAGCGACGAGAGCAACGGAACCTGGATCACGGGCCGGTCGCTCTCGGGAATCGAAATGAGCCGTGGGACGTCCGGCTTGTCGAGCTCGGTGAGCGGCACACGGTACACATGCGCCACCTCGTCCGGATTCGGCGACAGCTCGACGTGCTCGCCGGCCCAGGCCACGACGGGTGTGATGAGGAAGCCCGAGCGCGTGCCGTAATCGTCCAGTAACCCGAGCACCGAGCCCGCCTCGAGCCCGAGACCGACTTCCTCTCGAAGCTCACGCAGCGCCGCGGCCTCCGGACTCTCGCCGGCGTCGATGCGGCCGCCGGGCAGCGCCCATTGCCGTGCGTGGGCTCGGAGGGTCGCCGTGCGCCGGGTCAGCAGAAAGCACGCGCGTCCTTCTTCATCGGGCAGCAGCACGACCGCGACGGCGGCGGGACGGCGGCCGTCGGGGGCGATCGGCTGCCGCTCGAATCCCGCGAGATTCCTGCGGACCCGCGCTCTGAGCGCCTCGTCGAATCGATCCACGTCGCGGTCGGCCATGCGGCGCTAGCCCGCCCAGACGCGTCGACGTGTCCGCGGAAACGCGCCAGCCGACCGACGGGGCGCGTCGCCGCGGCCACACGCTAGCGGCGAGCGGTCATCCAAGCCCCCAGCTCCGCACGCGTGAGGGGACAATCGTGAACATGACGCGATTCGCCGGCATGACCTTGCCGCCCCAGAGCTTCTCGAGCCGGCGATACTTCTCGTGAAAGCGGTCGATGAGCGCGCGGCGCTCAGGGCCATCGGACAGGAACTCGACTCGCCCCTGCACGGTGACGCCGCGGATCTCGCCGCTCCCCGAGACTGCTTCGGCCACCACCGACACGCGTGGGTCGCGTCGCAGGTTCCGCACCTTCTGGGTGTCGGCGACGCTGATCATGGTCAAGGCTGCCGGCCCGTGCAGGAACCACATCGGCATCGCCAGCGGCGCGCCGTCGGCCTGCAGGGTCGCCAGCACCGCGACCTCTTTCGTCGCGAGAAAGCCCTGGATGCGGGCGTCGTCGAGTTCCATCGGTACGTCCGCGCCGTCAGTACGCCGGCACCTTGCCGGCCGTCACGCCGGTCTTGCGCACGGCCGCGACCTCCTCGGCGCCCTTGACGGCCATGAAGCGGCTGTCGCTGGCGAGCGTCACGAACTGATAGCCGGCCGCGATCATCTTCAGCGCGTAGGCGGCGGTGCCGTTGTGGATCCCGGCCGCCACGCCGTGACGCTTGCACGCTTCGACGATCTTCAGCTGCGCCTCCACGACGGGCGCGTCGGTCTGATCGAGTCGGGGCTTGCAGCCCATCGTCAGCGACAGGTCCGACGGGCCGACGTAGACCGCGTCGATTCCCGGCACGCGCAGGATGTCGTCGATGTTCTTCACCGCCTCGGCGGTCTCGATCATCGGCATCACGATCAGATCGTCGTTCGCGTGATCACCGTAGTCGGACCCCGCGTAGATCGAGGCGCGGACCGGGCCCCAGCTGCGGTAGCCGCGCGGCGCGTACTTGCACGCGGCGACCAGCGCCTCGGCCTGGGCCCGCGTGTTGACCATCGGACAGATCACCCCGTATGCACCGGCGTCGAGGATCTTCATCAGGAGCGCCGGGTCATTCCACGGCACGCGGGCGAGCGGAATGACCGGCGTGGTCGAGATCGCCTGGAGCATCGTCACCGCGGTCTGGTAGTCGACCACCCCGTGCTGCATGTCCACGGTGAGCGAGTCGAATCCCTGGTGGGCCATCACCTCGGCCGAGAACGAGCTCGGGATCGACAGCCATCCGTTCACGACCGCTTCACCACGCGCCCAGATTTTCCTCAGCGTGTTCTCTCTCACGATGCTCTCCTGTTGGTTCGAATGGGGGCCGGGACGCTACGAGCCGAGCTCCGGGCGGCACACCGCCCGGAAGTTGCACCACTTGCAGATTCTCAAGTCTTCGGCCTTCTCGAAGTCGGCGATCGCGGCGACGTTCGCGGCCGGATCCACCAGATACGCCTTCATCGAGCGCACCGAGAGGCGGAGCTGCTCCTTGATGGCCGAGAGCCGCTCGTCGCTCCAGGTGAGCTGGGTCACCTCGGGCTCGCGCAGGTTCGCCTCGAAGAGATCGACCTTCGCCGGCGGCACCCCGAGTACCTCGGCCGCGTAGAGCGCGTAGCAGCCGAGCTGGAACGCGGCGCCGTCCGGCGTCGAGCCGCCCGTCTTCCAGTCGACGAGGGCCAGTCGCCCGTCGTCGTTCCAGAACCCGAAGTCCGGCGCCATCCAGACGTTCGTCCCCTCGAATTGAAAGACCTTCGACCAGTGCTCGATCGACCAGTGCTCGGGCGAGGTCTTACGGATCGACGCCACGAGCGGCAGGCGGAAGAAGTTACGCAGGCAGACGGCAACGTTGCGCGACAGCGCCTGCCAGACCTCGGGCTTCAGGTCGACGGCGTATTCGTGCTCGAACAGCGCGACCGTCTTCGGAGTGTCACGGTAGCGTGCCGCCTTCGAGGAGCGCCACTCGCCGCGCATCCGTTCGACCACGTCGGCGATGAACGGCTCGATCGGCAGCTCATGGCCGTCGGCGAAGGCGTGGAACGCCATCTCGATGGCGTCGTGGACCACCCGCCCGGCCCACTGCTGCCGAGACGCGAGCTGCTTGAGGATGTAGAGACGGCGGATGTCTTCGGGAGCGGACGCGTCCCATCCACCCCACGCGCCGTAATAGTGGTAGAAGTATCGCCGCCGACATTCCTGAAAGGTGTTGTCCCGACTTCGGGACCAGGAAAACTCGTTGGCGAGATCGGCCATCGGCGGCATTGTCGCACGGCTTGACGCCTTTGGGGCCGCGCTGCTAGCTTGACGCCATGGCGGACTCGTCGTTCACCGTCGAGTGCCCATGCTGCAAGGCCAAGCTCACGCTCGACCCCGAGCTCCGGGCCGTCATCGCGCACGTGCCGCCGCCCCCCACACGGTCCGTCGACGACCTGGGCGCCGCGTTCGACAAGCTTCGCACGAAGTCTGCCGAGCGTGAGGAGCGCTTCAAGGAGCAGCTCCGTGCCGAGGGCGAGAAGGGCAAGCTGCTCGACCGCAAGTTCCAGGAGGGCCTGAAGAAGGCCAAGGACGATCCGGGACCACCCAAGCGACCGTTCGACCACGAGTAGCATGAGCGGCGACCTGCTGGGCAACCTCCTGCGGCAGGTCAGCCGAAGCTTCTATCTTTCTCTCGCCGTCCTGCCGGGTGCCCTGCGCGAGCCCATCGGTCTGGCCTACCTGCTCGCTCGCGCGGCCGACACCATCACCGACACCAAGCTCGTCGCGCGCAAGGACCGGCTGACCCACCTCGAAACGGTGCGCCGGGCGTGCGGCGGGGAGCCGGCCGACGTCGCCGGGGTCGCTCGCGCGTGCGCGCCCCACCAGACCCACGCGGCGGAGCGGCGGCTGCTGGAGCGGCTTCCCGAGGCGCTCGCCCGCCTCGAGGCCCTGACGCCGGCCGACCGCCACGAGGTCCGGGCGGTGCTGGCCACGCTGACGTCGGGAATGATCTTCGATCTGACGCGGTTCCCCGGCGAGGACGAATCGGGGCTGGCCGCGATCGAGACGCTCGAGGAGCTCGATCACTACATCTACATGGTGGCCGGCTGCGTCGGGCCGTTCTGGACGGTGCTCCACGTGATGCATCGGAAGCGGCTCGGCGACTGGGCCCTTCGAGAGATGAGCGAGGAGGGCGTGAGCTTCGGCAAGGCGCTGCAGCTCACCAACGTCCTGCGCGACGTGCCGGGCGATCTTGCCCATGGCCGCTGCTACCTGCCGGCACGCGAGCTGGCGGCCCTGGGTCTGGGACCGCGCGACTTGCTCGAGCCGGCCGGCGCAGCCCGCGCGCTGCCGCTCCATCGGCGGCTGGTCGGGCTGGCGCTCGAGCACTACAACGTCGCCTGGGACTACACGCTGGCGATCCCGCGGCTCGAGTGGCGCATGCGGCTGGCCTGCGCGTGGCCTCTCCTGATCGGGCTGGCCACCCTGGCCGAGCTCGCCGCCCATCCGAGTCCATTGAGCGTGAAGACGCCGATCAAGATCTCGCGCGGAGCCGTACGCGCCCTGCTGGCGCGGTCGACGGTCACCGTCTGGTCCAATCGGGCGCTCGCCGCGCACGCGGCGCGGCTGCGTGCGCGCATCGCGGTCTAATTTCTTTCTTGCGCTCGTGAGGCCGTCGACCGCAGGGTAGAACCTACGCGAGTGAACCGTCCCCACGTGACGACAAGCATGGAGGAGACGATGGAACGCCCGTTCGGTCAGCCCGAGCCCTGGAGTCCACCACCAGCTCCAATGACGCCGCCGACCCCGATGGCTCCCGCGCCGCCACGGCCGGCGCCGCCGAGGCCTGCGCCGCCGGCCCCCGCCGCCCCGATGGCGGCGACGCCGAAGCCCAAGGCAAAGGCAAAAGCGCGCAAGAAGGCCAAAGCCCGTCCGAAGAAGAAGGCGAAGGCCAAAGCCAAGGCGTCCGCCAGGCGCAAGGGCAAGAAGAAAGCGAAGGCGCGCCGGCGCCGCTAATCGATCAGCGAGAGGCCCAGGAGGGTCGTGGGATCGATTCTCGCCCCGACCACCTGGGCCCCGAAGTGCAGGTGCGGGCCCGTGGCTCGACCCGTCGCTCCTACCGTCCCCAAGGTCTGACCGCGCTCGACGCGCTCACCTTCGACGACCGCGATCGTGTCGAGGTGAAAGTAGGCCGTGTGGAGACCGAGGCCGTGGTCGAGGATCACGAGCCGTCCCGGGAAGAAGAACTCGGCGACGAGGGCGACCTTACCGGCGTTCACGGCGATCACGGGAGTTCCCTTCGGCGCCGAGTAGTCGCTGCCGGAGTGAGGTGAGCGCGGCTGGCCGTTGATGATTCGGCGCGCGCCGAATCCAGTGCCGGCCTTCGTCGTTCCCACCGGCGCCGTGAACTTTCCCCGCCAGATTCGCTCGGGGGTGATGGTGCGGTAGAGCGCCGCGAGCTGCTTGCCCTCGCCGACCGCGCGGCGCTCGGTCTCCGGATCGAGATCGACCATCGTGTTCGGCAGGGTCAGCCGCTCCACGTGGAAGTCGCGGCGGAGGATCTTCACGGTGCCCTGCGCGCTTCGCGGCTCTCGCCCCGGCTCGACGACGCCAACGCGCCAGATATGGTTGCCCGGCTTCGTCTCCAGATCGATGCCGAAGAGCGCCGCATAACCGCCCGCGTACGGAAAGAACGTCAGAGGCGTGCCATCGACCGAGCCCTCGACGGTTCCGGTGTCGGTCACGTCCGGCACGAGGATCCAGGCGACGTCACCGACTCGGGGCTTCGTAGGATACCAGGCCACGGCGGCCTTTTCGGCCGGGACGGATACTTCCGCGGTGAAGAGGAGGCCGAGCCCAGCGAGGAGGAGCCCGGCCCAGGTCACTCCGGACGCTGCTGGCGGAGAAACTGCTCGATTTCGGCGACAAGCTCGGACGCCGGCGGGAGATCGCTGGGGCCGCCCGGCGCCGCAGGGGCGGGCTCTTCGGTGTCGCGCGACTCGAGCTTCTTGACGTAGTTCGCGATCTTGTTGTTCTGGGCGACGATCTCTTTCAAGTTCGTGTCGAACTGCTTGCCGGCCTCTTCGAGATCGTTCGTGTCGATCGTGGCGTCCAGGAGCGGCGCGACCCGGCGGACCAGGGCGAGGGTTGCCTTGGGATTCTCGATCCCCGAGATGTAGTGCGGCACGTTGGCCCAGAGGGTGGCCGCCGCGAACCCCTGCTCGCGGCAGATCGTGTTCAGGACCCCGACGATGCCGGTCGGCCCTTCGTACCGGGTCGGACGAACGCCGAGGCGGGCGCCGAGCTCGGGGTCGGACGCGCTGCCGGAAAGGCGGACCGGACGGGTATGGGGCACCTCGGCGAGCAGCGCTCCGAGGGTCAGTACCAGGGCGACGTCGCAGGTCCGGGCCAGCTCGAGGACCAGGTTACAGTAGGTCTTCCAGCGGAGGTGAGGCTCCACCGCCACCCCGACGATGACGTCACGAGCCAGCTCGGGCCGCTGGGCGATCGAGAACTCAGTGGTCGGCCAGGTAATCTCACGTTCCGTCTCGGAGCCTGCCTTGAAGCGAACATACGGCCGTGAAAGGCCGAAATGGTAGAACTCCTCCGGGTCGATCTCGGCGAACTTCTGGGCGTGGAAGGACGTGCCCAGATACTTGACCGCCGTCGTCGCCGACTCGGCCGCGTCGTTCCAGCCGCCGAACGCCATGATGAGTATCGGTCGGCGAAGCCCGGCCGGGCGGGAGTGGAGTTTCAGGGCATCCATAGGGGTCGAGATTTCGCTCCCTCTCCTCGACGTTGTAAGGGGGAGTCTAGCACGAACGGCCGATTGACCCGCCACCCCGACGACTGTAGGATACCGCGCAGTCCGAACTCTTTAGGAGGGTCTGGCCATGTACGGGAAGCACTGGCGCTCGGTGGTGATGGGAACCGCACTCCTGCTGGCTGGCGGCTGCGCGTCGAGCGAGGAGTGGAACACCTGGCGGTCTAACACGAGCCACTTCGCATCGAAGGAACACTTCGATTTCTCGATGAAGAATCGCTCCGGCTCGCCGAACGTGACAAGGCAGGACGTCGCCATGGCCCAGAACCAGAACTGGTTCGGCCGAGCCGTCACGGTCAACCAGGACCAGATCCTCGAGCGGTAGGAGCGGCGTCGGGCACACCGGCACCCTTTGACGGTTCGGGGGGCAGTTTGGCGTCAGGAATATCCCTGGCGCCATGGGCGGATCTTCGGAGATTTAAAGGCTTAGGACCGCCCCGGAGGCTGGCACGAGACATGCCACGTGTGTCACGCATGAAAAACACAAAGCTCGGACGCGCGATCGTTGGACTGGCCGCCGCCGCGACCTTGACCTTCCTCGTCAACCCGGCTTCGGCCGCCGAGGCGCCGGCCGACCGGGTGCTTCAGCCCGACCGGTACACCTCGGACAAGGGACGCGCGCTCGGCCAGAAGTACCAGGGAGCGCTTCGCGATCTCAACGCGAAGGTCTATCAGTGCATGCCCTGGCTGGATGTGAAGCCGGAAGGAATCGGCTTCTACAAGCCCAAGCACATCGACGGCGACGTGCGCTACCTCTCGCTGAACGTCAACGTCGATCAGCAGCCGGCCCCCGAGTTCACACGGCTCAGCGTCCAGGACCGAGTCTCGTCGATGTTCTCGCGATACGTCCCTCACCTCCTGCGTGCGATGGCCACGAACGACCTGCTCAAGGAGCCCAACCTCGAGGGCTTCACCGTTATCGCGAGCTGGCTGAAAGCTGAGCCCGCGAGTGGGCAGCCTGCCGTCATGGAGACGGCCGCCGCGTTCCTTCCGAAGTCGGTGGTCGCCGACTATCTGCGCGGTAAGGCCACGGTCGCCCAGCTCGCCGAAGGCGCGCACGTGATCGCCTGGGACGGCGAGACCAAGCTCGGCCAGGTTAAGCCGAAGGCGTGGGCCGACGACTTCGTCCTGACGTACAAGGTGGCCGGCTACACCCCGGATCCGAAGATCAGCTGCCAGTAGCGGAACCTCTCGCGCGGATACTCCTCGGCCCCGGCTCTGTCCGGGGCCGAGTTTTTTTGTCCGACTGCGGTCACACCGGCCGCGGGGCCAGCGCGGTGCGGAT
>CAYVHH010000421.1:0-23295 GCA_964450175.1 uncultured bacterium
GGAGTGATAGCACGCGATCCAGTACGCCTTCGCCATGACGTCCTCCGTTTACGACTTCTTCTTGAACGCTCCCTCGTGGTCGAGCTGCATCAGCGCTTGCACGCCCGTGCTCAGGGTGGGGCCGCCACCCGGCACCGCCGCCGACTCGATCGCCTCGAGCAGCTCGCGCTTGGTGGCGCCGTGCTGGATCGCCCGGCGCATGTGCGTGACCACACCGTCCTCGCGGCCGCGGTAGGCCAGAATCCCGATGATGACCATCTCACGATGCTTGATCGAGAGCTCCTTGCCCTCACCGACCGACAGCGCGCTCAACGGCCCGCGGGCCCGTACGTACTCCGGATCTTCTTTCGCCATCCAGTCCCAGAACGGATAGCCGTACGGGCTGGCGGTCTTGCCGTCGACCTTGTCGCTCATCGTGCCCCTCCTGAGGGTTTTCGCGCCGAAGGTATCACATTGCCCGGAAGGCGATTCCGTGCGTACTCTGTGATCGATGGCGTCCGCGCCGCCCTCCACCGCGCCGGAGACCGCCGGCCTCGCCCGGTCCTGGATCGATCGGAACTTTCTGGCGCTCGGGCGTGAAATGCGCCTGTCGTATTTGCCCCCGCTCATGGTGTACGTCGCGGCGGGGATCTCGGGGCTCACGTCGATCGTCGCCACGTTCTACATCAAGGAGCGGCTCGGGCTGTCCGCAGAGTTCCTCGCCGGGCTCGGCTTCTGGGCGGGCTTGCCGTGGGCGCTCAAGGTGCCGCTCGGGCATCTGGTCGATCTGATCTGGCGCTGGAAGGGCGCGCTCGTCTTCGTGGGCGCGGGCATGATCACGGCGAGCCTCGCGGTCATGATCGGCCTGCTCGGCTACACCGACTCGATGCGGGCGCTCTGGGGCGTCGAAGCGTGGTTCGTGCTGTCCACCTTGCTCGCCCCGATCGGCTACGTCGTGCAAGACGTCGTGGCCGACGCGATGACGGTCGAGGCGGTGCCCCGGTTCGACGCCGACGGCCGTCCCACCAGCATGGCCGAGCGCAAGTCGATGAACACCACCGTGCAGACGCTCGGCCGCGTCGCGATCATCGGCGGCTCCGTGCTGGTCTCGCTCGCAAACGTGTACATGCTGCGCGGCGTGGGGGACCTGCCGGAGGCCGAGAAGGCGCTCGCGTATCTGCGGGTCTATCACCTGGCGCTCGTCATTCCGGTGGTCTCGGTGCTCGGGGTCGTCCTGGGCTCGGCGCTCCGCTGGCGCGACGCTCGACGGCTGCTGGCGAAGGGGTTCGCCCGGAGCGAGATACGCCGGATGCTGAATCCCCACGGCGAGCGGCCGCCGATCAACTGGTGGATCATCGGCGGCGGTCTCGTGTTCGCGGTCATCTCGCTCGGCATCGGCATCGGTGACGTCGCGGGCGGGCAGGAGATCGTCTTCGGCGCGTCGATGGCGATCGTCCTGTTCCTGATGTGGCGCATCACGAACGAGCTCGAGCCGGAGGCGCGACACGTGCTGGTGGGCACGGCGGTCCTGGTGTTCGTCTTCCGGGCGATGCCCGGGCCGGGCGCCGGCTCCACGTGGTGGATGATCGATCAGCTCGGCTTCGACCAGCAGTTCCTGGCCGAGCTGTCGCTGATCGGCAGTGTCCTCACCCTGGCCGGGCTGTTCATCTTCCGCCGCTTCATGGCCGAACGTTCGATCGCCTACATCGTCGGCTTCTTGACGATCGCCGCTACGGTGATCGGCGCGCCGATCGTCGGCATGTACTACGGCCTGCACCATTGGACCGCGGCGCACACCGGGGGCTTCGTGGACGCGCGCATGATCGTGCTCATCGACACGGCCATCGAATCGCCGCTGGGCCAGATCGCCATGGTGCCGATGCTGGCGTGGATCGCGAACTCCGCGCCCGACCGGTTGAAGGCGACGTTCTTCGCGGTCATGGCCTCGTTCACGAACCTGGCGCTGGCCGCCGCGCAGCTCGGCACGAAGTATTTGAACCAGGCTTTCGTCGTCACGCGCGAGGTGAAGGACGCGTCGGGCGCGATCACGACGCCCGCGGACTACCATCAGCTCGGCGCCTTGCTGGTGCTGACGACCGCGATCGGATTCGTGCTGCCGATGCTGGCGATCGTCTTCGTAAGGGCGACGCGCTTCCGCAGCGCCTGAGGCGACGGCCCGCGCGCTAGCGCGGCAGCAGCACGATCTCGGCGGGACTCGTCTCGGCCACCTTGATGTTCAGCCGCCACGGCGCCGGGCCGATCTGGTCGAGCGCGAAGTACAGCACCGTATTCCCCGCCACGCGCGTGTCGCCGCTGCCGACGGGAACGCTGACGCCCACGCCGGTGCCCACGCCCACGCCGCCGCCTCGGCCGCCGCTAAAGCTGCCGCCGCCGAATCCAAACCCGACGGTCGGGCCGGGGTTGTAGGCCATGGGCGGCTGCTCGATCGTCTGTGGCCGGACGACGGCGTTGTCGGCGGTCATGATCATCGCATCCTCCAGGCGATAGCCGCTGGTATCGACTTCCACGCGGAGGCGATCGGCGAGGAGCACGTAGTCGGCGGACAGAGACGCGCCTGACGGCTGCGATATCGGCTTATAGGGAAGGGTCGTGCTCGAGCATCCGGTCAGCGCGATCGTCAGCGCGAACAGGTATCGCGTGAGCTTCATCACATCCCCCTATCCGGAGTGTAGTTGACCCCCGGACTGCTTGGCCACCACCTCGAGGATGCCGGCGCCGTACTTCGCCGCCTTGTACGGCCCCACGCCGTGGGCACGCTCGAGCTCCGCGAGGTCACGAGGGCGGAGCGCGGCGATATCGCGCAGGGTGCGGTCGCTGGCGACGATGAACGGCGCGACACCTTCGGCTCGGGCTACGGTGAGGCGATAACGACGGAGCGCCTCGAAAAGATCCTGCGCCGCTGCGTCCAGCTCGGCGGGCTCGCGCGCGGCCGGGCGAGCGGGCACGCGGTCGGCCGTCGGGGTGTCACGTCGGCTGACGGGCGCGGCGCCCGGACGCCGCGCTTCGGGTGGGAGCAAGAGGCGCGCCGGACGCTCGCCGCGCATCACCGCGCGCCCGTCGTCGGTGAGTGTCACGACCGGGCGGTCGATGCCGGCGAAGCTCACCCAGCCGGCCGAGACGCACCGGCGCAGCAGCGCGACCAGCCACGGCGCCGCGTGCTCCTTGAGATTGCCGAAGGTCTTCACGGTGGTGAGGCCGGCCCGGTCGAGCCGCTCGTCGGGCTCGCCGCGAATCAGCTTGACGGCGAGCTGGAGCCCGAATCGCCCGTGTACCCGAGCCACGCCCGACAGCGCCTTGCGGACGATCAACGTCACGCGCTCGGGGTCGCGCGCATCCGGATCGTCACCGAGGGCGAGGCACACGTCGCAGCGGCCGCAGCCGGCTAGCGTCTCCGCCTCGTCGCCGAAATAACGAAGAATCGCGTCGTGACGGCAGCTGCCGCCCTCGGCCCAGCGAATCAGCTCGAGGAACATGCTCCACTTGTGCTCGACCACCGCCGCGTCCGCGGTCGCGTCGCCGGCGCCACGCTCGAGGAGCGCCCGCCGCAACGGGAGATCGCGCGTACTGACCAGCAGGAGCCCGAGCGCCGGTGCGCCGTCGCGGCCGGCGCGGCCGACCTCCTGATAGTAGGCTTCGATCGATCCCGGTGGGCCCAGATGGATCACCGCACGGACGTCCGGGCGGTCGATCCCCATCCCGAATGCGTTGGTGGCCACCACGATCTCGAGGCGTCCGTCGGCGAACTCGCGCTGCGCGACGTCGCGTGTCTTCCCATCGAGCCCGGCGTGGTACGCGCGCACCCGCCAGCGGCGCGCGGCGAGCCGCGTGCGTTCTTCGTCCGCTTGCTTGCGCGTCGGCGCGTAGACGATGGCCGTTCCGCGCGCGCGTCCAGGGTCGCCGAGCGCCTCCGCGAGGGCGCCGTCCACGAGGCGCTCTCGCTCGCGACGCCCGCCGATCTCGGCGGCGCGCAGCGCCAGGTTGGGCCGCGCGAAGCCGCGCACGATCTGCGGCGTATCCGGCGGCAGGCCGAGCCGGGCGAGGATCTCGTCGCGCACGATCGGCGTCGCGGTCGCCGTGCAGGCCAGCACGCGCGCGCGCGGCAGATTGCCGAGCACCGAGCCGATCTCGAGATACTCCGGTCGGAAGTCGTGACCCCACTCGCTGATGCAGTGGGCCTCGTCGATCGCGACCAGCGGACAGTCGAGCTCGCGGAGGAGCGCGCGGAATCCGGGGAACACGAGGCGCTCCGGCGCGACGTAGACGAGCGCCAGCTCGCGCCGGGCGATCAGCGCCATGCGCCGGCGCATCTCCGACGCGTCGAGCGTGGACGCGAGATAGGTCGCGCGGACACCGCGCGCCTCGAGCGCCTGGACCTGATCGGCCATGAGCGCCACCAGCGGCGACACGACCAGGGTGGTGCCTTGCAGGATCGTCGCCGGAAGCTGGTAGCTCAGGCTCTTGCCGCCGCCCGTCGGCGCTACGAGCAAGAGCCGGCCCCGCGCGAACAGCGTTTCCACCGCCTCGCGCTGGCCCGGGCGAAACGCCGTGTAGCCCAGCCGTGCGAGGGCCAGGTCGAGGTCGCTCACGCTTCACCCGTCACGCTCTGTGATATAGCAGAGGCGCTCGTGACCGACAACGCGTCCACAAGAGTCGTCATCGAATTCGGTGGCTACCCGGGCGATCTCTCCCGCTGGTGGAGCGCGGCCAGCTGTTGCCTGCTCCATGTCGGCCGTGCGCTTTTCGCGCGTGGCGCCGGAGCTCCAGGTCCTGGAGTCCCGTTTGTCGTCACCGACCGCGCCGTCGCCTTCAGAGCACTCGATGGCGAATACGGCGAGCTGGCGCGCCGGCAGGTCAACGCCAAGACGGCGTGCTGGTCCGCTGAGCGGACATTGCTGGGGCGCGTCCGCCCTCGTGGGCTACGCGGCCGGGCTGACCGGCAGCGGTGCGATCCGCGATCGACGCGGCAGCGCGCAACGCGACCGCGTATCAGCGACGGCTCGCGGCGGCGGAGGACGCGGAGATCAGGACGAAGCTCGATCCCGCGAGAACAACGTGATCCGACTGACCGAGAGCGAGCGCGGCGCGTTCGTGCACGCGGTCCAGGCCGGTGGTCGAGACGCATCGCAGACGTCTCGATCCGAAGCTGCTCGCCTATCTCGAAGGGGGAGGGGCGCCGCCGAAGGGCGTCGGGCTCAGCGCGGGAGAAGGTCGCCGTCGGCTCGCACGATGAAGTGCTTCTGCGCCGTCGGCATGTCGACCTCGACCGGTTTCGGATTCATCGACGCGCAACCGAAGAGCAGGAGGACGATGCCGAGTAGCGCATACCGGAAAGCCACCATGTGATCCTCCTGCCGCGTGTGCGAGTGCGCCGCAGAATACGAGCGACGCGATTTTCTGTCAAGCGCGGCGTGGTGGTTCCGGAAAAAACAACGGCGCGGGGGAAGAGCCCCGCGCCGTCATGTGCCTGCGTTCGGGCGAGCTGCGGTCTAGTTGCTGCTGTCGCCGGGCGACTGCACCTCGTTGAGCCGATCGGACGTCACCCGGTAGTTGAGGTTCAGCTCCTGACCGTTGTGGTAGGCCTTGCCGTCCTTGAAAGTGACCTGGCTGGCGGGGTACTGAGGCTCAGTCTGAACGCGCTGGCTCTGGATGCCCGACGCCTGTCCGGCGACCTGAGGATCGGCCTGCGCCGCCTGGCACGGGCCGAAGTTCGTGCCCTCGGCCCCGTACGAGCCACCACACCACGCCGGCGAACCCTGCGCGAAGACCATCGTGGGGATGGCCAGCGCCGCGACCGCAATCGCTACGACTCCCGTCCACCGCATGTCGCACTCTCCATCGTGTTTGAGATTCACTGCACCGACTTCCACCGTGTCCGCGCGTTTCAAGCGATTCCGAGAAAGAGCAACGTCGGTGCCAAGGAGCCGCGGCCGGCCGAGGGTCGGTGTGGTGTGCACTTAGGGGACGCCGGCCGGAAGGGCCCACGCCGCGCGGGGTTTTGCGCTGCCGGAAAATGTGCCCTATCGGTGCCGGGCTGACAACAAATTCGCGAAGAAATTGCTTGACTCGAGCGCGGCGGCGAGCTCGCCCGGTGCGCGAAACACTGCGGCTTGACACGGGGCCGCGGCTGGAGCAGCCTCGCGTGAGGCTTCGAAGGACACACGGGGAGACCTTGCGATGACGACGCACATGATCGAGCCGCGGATGGAGCTGGAGCAGAACCTCCACATGTACCGCCAGATGGCGAAGATTCGCGCCTTCGAGGAGCAGGTGAACGAGCTCTACAAGAGCGCGAAGATGCCGGGCCTGGCCCATCTCTACGTCGGAGAGGAAGCGGTGGCGGTCGGCGTGTGCGAGGCGCTGCGCCGTGACGATTTCATCACGAGCACGCACCGCGGCCACGGCCACTGTCTGGCCAAGGGCGCGTCGGTGAACCGGATGTTCGCCGAGCTGCTCGGCAAGGAGTCGGGCTACTGCCGGGGCAAGGGCGGCTCGATGCACATCGCCGATCCCGAGACCGGCAACCTCGGCGCCAACGCGATCGTCGGCGGCTCGGCCGGCATCGCCACCGGCGCCGCGCTGTCCGCAAAAATGCGCGGGAGCAATCAGGTTGCCGTGTGCTTCTTCGGCGACGGCGCGCTGGGCCAGGGCCTCCTCTACGAATCGATGAACATGGCGGCGCTCTGGAAGCTGCCGGTCATCTACGTGTGCGAGAACAATCTCTACGGCGAGTACACGCCGGGCGGAGAGACCATCGCGGGCGAGATCCTGGCCCGCCCGCGCGCGCTGGGCATCCACGCCGAGAGCGTCGACGGCCAAGACGTCCAGGCGGTCAACGCGACGATGCGGCGGCTGGTGGAGCGCGCGCGTCGCGGCGAGGGCCCCGCGTTCCTGGAGTGTAAGACCTACCGGTACTACGGTCACCACGTCGGCGACGTCAACCGTGAATACCGCACGCGGGACGAGGAGAAGGAGTGGATGAGCAAGCGCGATCCGCTCCAGACCCTGGCCGGTCGGCTCGAGGGACAGGGGCTGGCCGATGCCGCCGTTTTCGAGCGCATCCAGACCGACGTGAAGTCGGAGATTGACAACGGCGTCCAGTACGCGCTGGCCGCGCCGTATCCCGACGCGAGCCAGGTCGACGAAGACGTGTATGCGTAGCCGCCCCCCCACCGGAGCCCCGTGCATGCGGGCTCGTGCTCCTGAAAGAGGTCACGTGAGCCCGGCGGCCCTCTCGTGAGCCTGAGCCCGGAGGAGTTCCGCGAGCACCTGAAGCTCTCGTCGGCCACGGCCGGGCTGACCTTGCCCGATCTGGCGCTGCCGGCCGCGCACCACGTCGTCCTGCGCGGGATGCGCTTCCACTATGTCGACTGGGGCACGCGCGGCCTGCCGCCGATGCTGTTCCTGCACGGGGGCGGGCTCAACGTCCACACGTGGGATCTCGTCTGCGCGTCCCTCAAGCCCGAGCGCCACTGCCTGGCACTGGACCAGCGAGGCCACGGCGACAGCGAATGGTCGCCGGTGATGGACTATGCGACCGAGAGTCACGCCGAAGATCTCGGCGCGTTCGTCGACCACCTCGGTCTCGACCGCTTCGTCCTGGTCGGCATGTCGCTGGGCGGCGCCAACGCGCTGGCGTGGGCGGGGCGCCACAGCGAGCGCCTGGCGGCGCTCGTGCTCGTCGACGTCGGCCCGGAGGTGCGCCAGGCCGGCGTGCGCAAGATTGCCGCGTTCACCTCGGAGGTTATGCCGCTCGATTCGGTCGAGGAGTTCGTGGCGCGTGCCCTGGCGTTCAATCCGCGGCGTGACGCGACCCTGCTGCGCCGGAGTCTGCTCCACAATCTCCGCCGCACGCCCGACGGCAAGTGGATGTGGAAGTACGACCAGCGTCACCGGGGCCGTGCGCTGGATCCGGCGGCGGCCGGCCGTCGGCGCGAGCTGCTGTGGTCGGCGGTGGCCAAGGTGTCCTGTCCGACTCTCGTGGTGCGCGGCGGGGAGAGCGACGTGTTCCACGACGAGGACGCCGAGCGTCTGTCCGGAGCTCTGCCCCGCGGGCGCTGGGTGAAGATCCCGAACGCCGGGCACACCGTACAGGGCGACAACCCGGCCGGGCTGCTGGTGGCGCTGCGCGAGTTCCTGGGAGAGGTCGCTCCGGAGCGCTGACGGAAGTACAATCGCGAAAGGGAGGCCCAGCCAATGCCCGTCGTCACGCGCCAGGTCGGTCCGTGCTTCGCCGCGGAAATGGACGGCATCGACATGACCCGGCCGCTGACCCCCGACGAGGTCAAGGCGATTCACGCCGGTATGGACCGATATGCCGTCCTGGTCTTCCACGGCCAGATGATCGACGACGCGCAGCAGCTGGCCTTCACGCGGAGCCTCGGTGAGATCGAGCTCGCCGTCGGGACGAGCCTGCGGGCGGCGAACGAGTACCGTCTGCCGACGACGTTCGCCGACGTGTCGAACCTCGACCAGAATCACCAGGTGTTCGCCCGCGACGACCGGCGGCGTCTGTTCGCGATCGGCAATCGGCTCTGGCACTCCGACAGCTCGTTCAAGGTCATCCCGGCGAAGTACTCGCTCTTGCACGCCCGCGCGATTCCGTCGAAAGGCGGCAACACCGAGTTCGCCTATATGCCCGCGGCCTACGACACGCTCGACGCCGACACCAAGGCCCAGGTCGAAGACCTGATCTGCGAGCATTCGCAGATCTTCTCGCGCCAGCAGCTCGGCTTCACCGACTTTACCGACGAGGAGCGCGCGCGCTTCAAGCCGGTGCTCCAGCGTCTGGTGCGCGTCCATCCCGGCACCGGACGGAAGTCGCTCTATCTCTCGTCGCACGCGGGTTCGATCGTCGGCTGGCCCGTGCCCGAGGCGCGCTTTTTTCTGCGCGATCTGGTCGAGCATGCGACCCAGCGCGAGTTCGTGTACGCGCACACGTGGCGAGTCGGCGACCTCGTGATGTGGGACAACCGCCAGACCATGCATCGCGCGCGTCCGTTCCCGGCGCACGAGCCGCGCGACATGCGGCGCACCACGCTCAAGGGCGACGGGCCGACGGTGGCTCAGGCCGCCTGAGGCGCCCAGAGACTCCGACGAGGGGAGGTGATTCGGATGGCGAAAGGCACGGGTATGCGGAAGGAGACGAAGAAGCCGAAGAAGAAGAAAAAGTAGCGTCGGATGGCCCGACCGCTCCTGCTCAGCTGTGAGGCGGTGAGCAAAGCCTATGGGACCCGGAGCCTCTTCGACGGTCTGACCTTCGGGCTGTTCGAGGGCGACCAGGTCGGGCTCGTCGGCCCGAACGGCTCCGGCAAGTCCACGTTGCTCAGGATTCTGGCCGGCATCGAGCCGGCCGATCGCGGGTCTCGCTCGCTTCGCGGCGGTGTTCGCATCGGCTACGTGCCTCAAGATCCGGTCTTTCCAGCCGGCCACACCGTCGACGCCGTCGTGCTCGCGGCGCTGACCGGCGTGGACGAGGAAGATCGGCCCGGCCGGCTCGCCCACGCGCTGAGTCGCTCCGGCTTCGCCGACGGGCGCGCGGCCGTCGACACCTTGTCGGGGGGCTGGAGGAAGCGGCTGGCCATCGCCCGTGAGCTCGCGGCCGCGCCCGATATCCTCCTGATGGACGAGCCCACCAACCACCTCGACGTGGACGGGATCCTCTGGCTCGAAGATTTGCTGACTGAGCGCTCTCGAGCGTTCCTGGTGGTCAGCCACGATCGCTACTTCCTGGAGCACGTCGCGACGCGCATGCTCGAGCTCAACCGCGCCTATCCCGACGGTCTGTTCGAGGCCGACGGGAGCTACAGCGAGTTCCTGGCGCGCCGGGACGAATTTCTCCGCGGACAGGCGGCGTACCAGGATGCGCTCGCCAACACCGTGCGCCGCGAGATCGAGTGGCTCCGCCGGGGCGCCAAGGCGCGCTCCACGAAGGCGAAGGGCCGTATCAAGCAGGCGGGGCGCCTGATCGAGGAGCTCCAGGACGCCCGCGCGCGCGGGCTCACGGCCACCGCGGGGATCGACTTCACGTCGTCGCAGCGACGAACCCGCCGGCTGCTCGTCGCGCGCGGGCTCACGGTGACGCGCGGCGGCCGGACGCTCGTCAGCGATCTCGATCTCGTCATCACGCCGGGCACGCGCGTCGGGTTGATCGGCCCCAACGGCAGTGGCAAGACGACGCTCCTCGAGGTGCTCGCCGGGGTCGCGCCGCCCGATGCGGGGGAGATCGAGCGGGCCGACGGGTTGCGGATCGTCCGCTTCGCGCAGCAGCGCGCGGGCCTCGACGCGTCGCAGAGCCTTCGCCGCGCGCTGGCTCCCGAGGGCGACGCCGTCACGTGGCAGGGGCGCAGCGTGCACGTCGCCGCGTGGGCCAAGCGTTTCCTGTTCCGACCCGAGCAGCTCGAGGTGCCGGTCGGGCACCTGTCGGGCGGTGAGCAGGCGCGCATCCTGATCGCCCGGCTCATGCGCGAGCCGGCGGATCTGCTCATCCTCGACGAGCCCACCAACGATCTCGACATCCCGACGCTCGAGGTGCTCGAGGACAGCCTCGCGGAATTCGACGGCGCCCTCGTCCTGGTCACGCACGATCGCTTCATGCTCGAGCGCGTGTCGACGGTGATCGTCGCGCTCGACGGCCGGGGCGGGACTTCGGCATTCGCCGACTACGCACAGTGGGAAGCGGCCCGGACCACGGTCGAGCCGGCTCCGCGCAAGGCGCCGGAGCGTGCCGGGGAGCCGCCGCGGGCGCGGCCCAAGCGTCTGGGCTATCGCGAGCAGCGTGAGTGGGAGGGCATGGAGCAGGCGATTCTCGACGCCGAGCGCGCCGTCGAGGAATGCCGGCGCGCCGTCGACGATCCGGGGATCGTCTCCGACCCGACCGCGCTGCAGCAGCGGTACGCCGCGCTCGAGGCCGCGCGGATCGACGTCGATCGACTGTACGCGCGCTGGGCCGAGCTGGAGGCGAAGCAGGCCTAGTTACGCGACGCCTTCCTCGGCCACGCGCGCGGCCGCGGGCTCGGTCGCCGGCGCGGTGGCCGCCGTCGAGGGCTCCATCCGGATGCGTCGCATCAGCGGCAGGACCAGGGGCACCGCCGCGAACATCACCGCGAGGAGCCAGAAGTCGTCGGCGTAGGCCAGGAGCTGCGCCTGCGCCACGGTCTCGCGGTAGAGCATCGTGACGGCCTGGCGCTCGGCGGTGAACGCGTCGCTGCCGCGGGCCACGAAATGGCTGGCCCACTGCGCCAGCCGATCGCGCGTCGCCGGATCCCACACCGTGATGTGGCTCGCGAGCGTGGTCTGGTGAATCTGGCTCCGCTGCGCGAGCAGGGTCGTGACCACCGCGATGCCGACGCTGCCCCCGATGTTGCGCGACATGCCGTAGACCGCCGTGGCGTTCACGAGCTTGTCGCGCCGGATCGTGGCCAGGGTCAATGTCGACAGCGGCACGAAGACGAAGCCGAGCGCGAAGCCCTGGATGAATCGCGGCAGCGCCAGGGCCCAGTAGTCCATCCCGAGCGTTAGCGAGGTCATCATGTAGAGGCTGACGGCGTTGAGCAGGCAGCCGAAGCCGAGCATGAGGCGCTGGTCGACGCGGGTCACGATGCCCGAGGCGAAGAGCGAGAAGATGTTGCCGAGGCCGCCCGGGGCCAGCACGAGGCCGGACGTCCACGCGTCGTAGCCCAAGAGCTTCTGGGTGAAGACCGCGATCAGCAGCATGCCCGAGAAGCTTCCGAAGCCGACGATCATGCTCAGCGCGGCGCCCGTCGCGAAATTGCGGTCGGCGAACACGGTCAGGTCGAGGATCGGCTCCCGGGTTGTCAGCTCACGGATCAGGAAGCCGGCGAGCGCACACACCGCGACGACGCTCAGCGCGACGATCGAGCGCGAGTCGAACCAGTCTTCTCGCTCGCCGCGGTCGAGCACGAGCTGCAGACACCCGAAGCCGGCGACCATGAGGCCGAGACCCCACCAGTCGATCCGCTTGGCGCGCCGCAGGTACGGCGGGTCGAACAGGAAGACGCTCGCCAGGAAGAAGCCGACGATCCCGACGGGCAGGTTGATGTAGAAGATCCAGCGCCACGACCACTGGTCGGCCAGGTAGCCGCCGACGGTCGGTCCCAGGATCGGGCCGAAGATGAAGCCCAGGCCCCAGACCGCCATCGCGAGCCCGCGCTGGTGAAACGGAAAGATCTCCCAGAGGATCGCTTGCGAGAGCGGGATGATCGGCCCGCCGCCGAGGCCTTGGAAGATCCGCGCCACGATCAAGGTCGTCAGGTCGGGGGCGGCGCCCGAGATGAACGAGCTGACGACGAACAGGGTCGCGCAGATCAGGAAGAACCGGCGGCGCCCGAGCAGGCCGGTCAGCCATCCGGTGGCGGGGATGATCACCGCGTTGGCCGCCAGGTAGGACGTGATCACCCACGAGACCTCGTCGAGCCCCGCCGACAGCGAGCCCTGCAGATGCGGCAGGATCACGTTGGTCACGCTGGTATCGAGGATCTGCATGAACGCCACCACCATGACCGTGATGGTGATCGCCCACTTCCGTGCCGATGAGATCTGGGGCGCTTCCGGTGCCGGGGACGTCATTGGCTCCAGCCGCTTCGCTCGGCGCGCCGAGCGGGGATCAGGCTAGTCGATAGGCCCGTCTCGCAGTGCCGCTGAAGAGCGCCCGCTTGTCCTCGGCCGAGGCGCCGGCGGCGATGCGTTTGAACGCGTTCCAGAGCGCGGCGTACCCGATGCCCATCTTGTCGACCGGGAAGTTGCTCTCGAACATGCAGCGCGTCGGGCCGAAGCGCTCGATGCAGAGCTCGATATAGGGACGCCAGTAGTCGGCCAGCTCCGCCGAGGACGGCGGTGCCAGCCGCGTGCCGTAGTCGTAGGCGGCCAGGCGCATCATCATCCCGCCGAGCTTCATGACGACGTTCGGGCATCGCGCCAGTTCGACGATCCCCGCCTTCCACGCGGCGAAGACCTCGTCGCGCCGGCCCGCGTAGGGCCCGTAGCCGAGCGGGCCCCCGACGTGGCCGACGATGATGTTGGCCCCGGGGAACGCGCGGGCGAGGTCGATCGCGTCGGCGAGCTGCGGATGGAAGACCCACGCGTCGAGGGACAGCCCGAGCGCGGTCAGCCGGGCGAGGCCCGCGCGGAAATCCGCCTGCTTCATGAGGTGCGGGCCCTTGGCGACGGCGCTGTTGCCGATCACGTCGCTGGCGTCCCACGCCGCGGAGTGGCGAACGCCGCGAAACCGTCCGCCGCCGGCACGGATCAACGCCTCGAGCACGGGCTCGACGCGATCGCCGAGCGTGAGATCGGCGAAGCCGACGATGCCCGCGGCGACACGCGTCGCGCCGTACAGGCCGCTCTCGCTCATCGCGGCGATGCCCGCCACGAACTCGGTCTCGCCCACCGGCCGCATCTCGACCGGACCGGATGCCCGGTACATCGCGTGGCACTCGAGGAATACCGTCGCGACGACGTGGTGGCCGGTGCGGAGATCGGCGAGCAGCTCGTGCAGCAAGTAGCGGTGATCGGGCCGCTCCCACAGGTGGTGATGCGTGTCGATGATCGGCAGCTCGGGCTCGAGGATCGGCTCGGGCGGCGCCTTGGCGAGCCACGATTCGTCCGGGGGACGGATCCTCCCGTAGCGTGTCGGCGATCCGGCGTGGCCCATGTCAGTGCGCGTGATGCCCGGTGCCCGGCCCGTGCGAGTGACCGTGGTGCGAAAAGCCGCTCGACGGGGGGCTCGGCGCAGCGGACACCGGACGATTGAAGTTCATCGACGGCACCGTGAAGACGCGATCGGCCGAGGCGCCGTCGGCGGGACACGAGGCGTCGGCCGACGACTCTCGCGCGGGCCGCGACACTTCGAACTCGAGACCGCAGGCCGAGCAGCGGAATGGATAGCGCACGCGGTCAGCCCCGGTTGGCGTCGCGCGCGACACGCCCGGTGTCGGCGACGTGCGCCTGCCAGTAGTGATGCGTCTTGGCGACCACCGTGATGATGCTCTTCACCTCGTCCTTCAGCCGGTAATCGGGACCGGCCGGAAGCAGCAGCCGATCGTCGTCCACGCGTGCGGCGACGTTCTCGAGAATGATGGCCGCACACATCCACGCGGCCATCGTCGGCGAGTCGCAGGTGATCGAGAGCCAGCCGGGCGCGACCGATTCCGTGTAGAGCCCCGTGGTCTCCCAGATCCCACGGCGCATCTCGGCCAGCATCTCGCCGTCGGAGTCCGCGGCCGACGCGGTCGTGGCGCGAAGCGCGCTCTCGGGGCCCCGCTGCGGGGGCCCGCCGTAGAGCGCGAGCTCACAGAACGTCGTCCACATGCCGCCCCAGTCCGGCCGCCCGTCCGGACGCCACCAAAAGGGCGCGGAGGTCATGGACGCCGGTGGATCGGGACGCGCCGCCGGCGCGTACTCACGACGCTCGGCGGTCCGGTCACGGCGCAGCGAGTCCTCGAGCGCGTCGAGGCGCGAGATCGGGACCGCGGCGAGGGTGACCGGCATGCCGACCTGGTTGGCGAGCGCGGCGGCGAGATCGGCGCACGCCTGCCGAACCGCGGCGGGAAGGTCGACGTCGGCTACGAGCACGAGCCGGCCGGCCATGCCCTCATCGAGCGGCCGCGATTGGTCGGTCACAGCGCGCGATCATAGCATCTCCGTCGCTCGCCGGGGCGCCTCGGCGTCGTGCGCGGTCGTGTACACTGGCCGGGCGGAGGATTCCCACGTGGCGCTGTCCATCGAGCCGATCACGCGGCCGCTCGACGCCGTGGTCGAGCTGCCCGGATCGAAGAGCTACTCGAATCGGGCGCTGCTCGTCGCCGCGCTCGCGCGCGGGCGCTCCGAGATCACTCGTGCGCTCTTCTCGGACGACACCCGTTACATGCACCGTGCGCTCGGGGCCCTCGGCGCGCGGATCCAGGCCGACGAGATCTCGCGGTCGTTCACGGTCGACGGCGTGGACGGGCAGTTCCCGGCGTCGGAGGCGACGCTCGACATCGGCAACGCCGGGACCGCGGCACGCTTCCTGACGGCCGCCGTTGCGATCGGCCGGGGCACGTTCGTGATCGACGGCTCGCCGGCGATGCGCAAGCGGCCGATCCAGCCGCTGCTCGACGCGCTGCGGGCGCTCGGGGTCGACGCGGAGAGCCGCGAGGGCACCGGCTGCCCGCCCGTGGTCGTGCGCGCCCGGGGCATCGCGGGCGGCCGCGCGCGTGTGCGCGGCGACATCTCGAGCCAGTATCTGAGCGCGTTGCTGATGGCGGCGCCCTACGCCTCGCGCGACGTGGAGATCGAGGTCGAGGGCGACCTGGTCTCGGCGCCGTACGTCACGATGACGCTCTCCACGATGGAAGAGTTCGGCGTACGCGCCGAGCGCGACGGCGACCGTCGCTTCCGGATCGGGGCGGGCCAGCGCTACGCCGCTCGCCGCTACGCGGTCGAGCCCGACGCCTCCGGCGCGTCGTACTTCTTCGCGGCGGCGGCGATCACCGGCGGCCATGTCGTGGTGCCGCGGCTCGGCACGCGCTCGGCCCAGGGGGATCTCGGGCTGCTCGACGTGCTGGCGCGGATGGGCTGCGAGGTCACGATCGAGGCCGACGCGATCGCGGTGCAGGGGCCTGCGCGCCTGCGGGCCGTCGACGCGGACTTCACCCGCATGGGCGACGTCGCGACCACGCTGATGGCGATCGCGCCGTTCGCCGACGGCCCGGTGACCGTGCGCGGCATCGCGCAGACACACTACGAGGAAAGCGATCGCCCGGTCGCCGCCGCGACGGAGCTGCGGCGCATGGGGCTGCGTGTCGAGAGCACGTGGGACTCGGTGACGATCCACCCGGGTGCGCCGCAGCCGTGCGAGGTGCAGACGTACGACGACCACCGCATCGCGATGAGCTTCGCGGTCACGGGGCTTCGCGCGCCGGGCATCGCCATCGCCGATCCCGAATGCGTGTCGAAGACCTTCCCGGAGTTCTTCGAGGTGTTGCGGGGCCTGACCAAGCCGAGGTGACCGTGATCAACGTCTACGCGCTCTGTACCGGCTACATCGAGCTCGACCGCGCCAGCATGGTGTCCGACCTCACCCCCGGACAGCCCTGGACGGTTCCGGTGGTGAGCTTTCTCGTGAGCCATCCGAGGGGCAAGCTCCTGTTCGACACGGGCGTGCACTGCCAGGCGCGCCTCGATCCGCTGGCCCGCCTCGGGCCGGAGCGGATCAAGCGCCTGAGCGTCAAGTCGCGGGAAGGGGACGACGTGGTGCCGCAGCTCGCCCGGCTCGGCCTCGAGCCGGACGACGTTCGCTTCGTGGCGAACTCGCACCTGCACTTCGATCACTGCGGCGGCAACGAGTTTTTCCCGCGCGCGACCTTCCTGGTGCAGCGGCCCGAGCTCGAGGCCGCGCGCCGTCCCGGCTTCGTGCCGAGCTACAGCCCGAGCCCGATCGACTTCGATCATCCGCTCGACTACCGGATGCTCGACGGCGAGCATGACGTGTTCGGCGACGGGAGCGTCGTGCTGCTTCCGACGTACGGGCACACGCCCGGCCATCAGTCGCTGCTCGTCCGAGCCGGCAAGCAGTCGCAGATCGTGTGCGCGTCCGACGCGTGCTACACGCGGGAGAACATGGACCGCGACGTGCTGCCGAAGATCCTCTGGAACCCGTCGGTCATGTTCGAGTCGCTGGCGGCCCTCCGGAAGCTCCGTGACCAGGCCGGCGCCACGCTGTTCTACGGCCACGACCCGACGCAGTGGGAGACGACTCCGCGCGCGCCGGCGCCGGTGATCTGAGGCCCGCCGATGCAATTCGGGCTCTTCTATCAAGCTTCGGAAGCACCGGGACAGACGCACGCCGAGCGCTACGCCGAGATGCTCGACCTGATCGCGCTCGGCGACACGCTCGGCTTCGACGTGGCGTGGCTGGCGGAGCTGCACTTCGGCGGCGCGTTCTCCCTGCTGGCGAGCCCGCTCATGGTCGTGCCGGTGATCGCCCAGCGCACGCGCAAGATCCGCATCGGGACGGCCGTCACCCTGCTGCCGCTCCACAACCCGCTGAGCTGCGCCGAGCAAGCCGCGACGGCGGACCTGCTCTCGGGCGGTCGCCTCGAGTTCGGCGTGGGCCGCGGCTCGATCCCGAGCCAGTTCCACGGCTTCGGCGTGCCCGTGGCGGAAAACCGCGGGCGCTTCGACGAGGCGCTCGAGATCATCCGCCGGGCGTGGACCCAGGAGCGCTTCAGCTATCGCGGCACCTACTACCAGGTCGAGGACGTCGCGGTGGTGCCGCGGCCGCTCCAGCGGCCGCACCCGCCGATCCGCGTCGCCGTCCACACCGCCGAGAGCTTCGCGCACATCGGCGATCTCGGAGTACCCATCTACTCGGGGACGACCACCACCGCCCTGCCGCAGCTGCGCGAGTACATGGCGCTCTATCGCGCCCACCTCGCCGCCGCGGGCCACCCGTGGCAGCGCGATCAGATGGCGCTCATGCTGCCCGTCCACGTCGGGGCCACGTCCGCGGCGGCGCGCGACGCCATGCGCCCGGGCGTGCTCAAGTACTACCAGAACCTCGAGGTGATCTTCTCGCAGCTCCCGGACTCGTATGCCGACCACCTGCCGCGCCTGAAGATGATCCGGGAGACGATCGCGAATCTCCCGTACGAGAAGTTCTTCCGCGATCAGGCCGTGTTCGGCGACGCCGCGGAAGTCGTCGATCGGCTCCAGGCGGTGCGCGACGAGTTCCAGCTCTCGCAGATCATCTGCTGGTTCGATCAGGGCGCGATGCTGCCGCGCGCCGATGTGGAGCGCGCGATGCGCCGCTTCACCGACGAGATCATGCCGAAGCTTCGCTAGGCCGAGGCGGATGCGAGAAAGGGAGGACAGCGTGGCCAAGAGTGTCGTCACGCCCGAGCGGTTCGCCCGAGGGATGACGTTCGAGGAGTACGTGAAGTACACCGGGAGCCCCGAGAACCTCGCCCGCGAGGCGTTCGGCAGCTACTTCCCGGACGGCGGATCGATCGGCGCCCCCCGCCGCGACAACAGCGGAGTGTTCCGCGAGCGCTATGCGCGCGCGCGGCTCACCGACCAGCAGGCGGCCGCCATCAAGTGGCTCGCCGCGCTGCCGGGCGGGCCCGCGAAGATTCTCGTCGTCTCGGAAGACTGGTCGTCCGACTGCCGGCGTGACGTGCCGATGCTGGCGCGGCTGGCCGAGGCGGGCGGGCTCGAGCTCCGGATCTTCAACCGCGACGGAAAGAAGATTCTCGCCACGCGTCGGCCCGACCCGGCGGCGCATCCCGACGGCAACCACGACATCATGCTCGAGTTCCTCAATGCCAAGAACGGCGGCGAGTGGGCCTCCTTGCCGGTCGTGGTCATCTACACGAAGGACCTCCGCGAGCTGCACCGATACATCGAGTTTCCGGCCATCTATCACAAGGACTCCATCCGCGGGTACATGCAGGCCGCTCGGCCCGGTGAGAGCGAGGCGCAGACGAGGGAGCGCGGTCAGCGCGAATTCGTCGCGATGCAGGCCTCGCCGTTCTTCGACGTGTGGGCCTCGGCCGGGATCGACGAGATCCTCGCCGCGCTCTACGAGAAGCTGACGGTGAAGCCTTAGTCTCGTCCAGCCGAGCGGACGCCCGCCGCCGGGGGATCTAGGCCCGACGCGAGGCCACGACCAGCAGGCCTTCGACCGGCTTCTTCAGCTCGAGTCGAAGGTGCACCGGAGCGATCTGGCGCGCCTCGAGCCGAGCCGCCGCCAGGATCCGGCGCACGTAGGCCTCGGTGTGGCTATAGCGTCCGTGCGGGTTGATCTTGTAGCCCTGCGGCGCCTCGTCCTCGCTCGTGCGCTCGAGCGTGAAGACGACGTGCCCTCCCGCGCGCAACCCGCGGTGTGCCGCCGTCATCGCCGCCGCCAGATCACCGAAGTAGACCAGGGTGTCGGCCGACACCACGAGATCCCAGGCGGCCGGCGCCGCCCCCACGAACGCCGTCAGCTCGCCGAGGATCAGCTCGTCGTACAAGGTTCGCGCCCCCGCGCGCTTGAGCATCTCGAGCGACAAGTCGACCCCGACGAGGCGCCGGGCAAACGGCTTGAAGTGCTCCCCACAGAGCCCGGTTCCGCATCCGGCATCGAGGATGTCGAGTCGGGCCTCCGGAGCTCCGACCACCTCGGCGGCGGCCTGCGCCACCAGCGCCGGCGCGCGGTATTGAAGATTCTCGAGGATCTGGTCGAAGCTGTCCGCGAAACCCTCGAAGATATTCCGCACGCAGTCGTCCGAGGCGCGCGCCGGCACGTCCTGTCCCGTACACGCCGACAGAAGGTGTCGCGCGAGCGGATTGTCGGGCTCGAGTGACAGCCACTTCCGGTACACGTCCGCGGCTTCGTCGATGCGATCCCAGCCGTAGAGCGCGGCCCCGAGCCGGCGATACGAGTCGAAGTGAAACGGCCGCAGCAGGACGGCCTGCCGATAGGCGGTCAAGGCCTGGGACATGAGATCGAGCGCCTCGAGCGCCTTGCCGAGATTGAGATGGGCGTCCGCCATCTCGGGCCGCAGCGCGATGGCGCGCTCGTAGAACACGATCGCTTCGTCGTAGCGCTTCTGTTGCTGGAGCGCGTTGCCCAGGTTGTTGTAGGCGTCGGCCAGATCGGGCTGCAGCGCGATGGCCCGCTCGTAGCAGGTCACCGCCTCCTCGGTGCGCTTTTGATGCTGGAGGACGTTGCCGAGGTTGTTGTGGGCGTCCGAGTAGGCGGGCGCGAGCTCCACCGCGCGCCGGATCAAGGTCTCGGCCTCGCTCAGTCTGCCGAGCTGGAACGCCACGATTCCGCGGAAGTGCCAGGCGTCGGGATAGTCTGGAGCGGCCGCGAGGATGCGCCGATAGAGCTCGTCGGCGGCCTCCAGGCGATCGTCCTTCTGAAGCTCTCGCGCATACGCCATCGCGTCCGCGAGCCCGAGCTCCTTGGGAGCCTCCGAGTCGGCTGGTGCGGTCTCGCCGGCGTCCTCGCCCGTCGCCATGGTGCGATTCTAGTCGATGTTGGCCTCTTGACTCTGCGGCCCGATCGGGCGAGCCTCGCGTGGGGCCAGGGGTCACCCGGCGACCACGGAGGGCGGGGTCATGAGCGAGCGAGAGCTGACGTACGGCGAGGCGGTCAAGGAAGCGATCGCAGAGGAAATGCGCCGCGATCCGCGCGTGTTCCTCATCGGCGAGGACGTGGCCGAGGCCGGCCACCCGTTCAAGACCCTCACCGGGCTCGTGCAGGAGTTCGGCACGCAGCGGATCATCGACACGCCCATCTCGGAGCCCGGCTATGCCGGCATCGGCGTCGGCGCGGCGATGACGGGCATGCGGCCGGTGGTCGACGTGATGTTCGGCGACTTCATCACCTTGACCATGGATCAGATGGTCAACCAGGCCGCCAAGGCGCACTACATGTCGGGCGGCAAGATCAAGGTGCCGATCGTGTTTCGCACCACGCTCGGCGCGACGCGACGCTCGGCCGCGCAGCACTCGCAGTCATTGCATGCGTGGGTCAGTCATGTTCCCGGCCTGAAGGTCGCGCTGCCGTCGGGGCCGTACGAGGCCAAGGGCCTGATGAAGACGGCCATCCGCGACGACAGCCCGGTGGTGATCTTCGAGGACAAGATGATGTACCGCGTCAAGGGCCCGGTGCCGGCCGAGGACTACACGATCCCGTTCGGCGTCGCCGAGGTGAAGCGGGTCGGGACGGACATCACGATCGTCGCCACCAGCAGCATGGTCGCCGTGGCCCTGGGGGCCGCGAAGCTTCTCGAAGAGGCCGGCATCAGCGCCGAGGTGATCGATCCGCGCACGACGTGGCCGCTCGACAAGAAGACCTTGATCGAGTCGGCCCAGAAGACGTCGCGCGCCATCGTGGTGGACGAGGGCTACGAGCGCTACGGCGTCACCGCCGAGATCGCCTCGGTGATCGCCGAGGGCGCCTTCTATCACCTGGACGCGCCGGTGAAGCGCATCGGCGCCATGGACGTGCCGGTGCCGTTCTCGCCCGTGCTCGAGGACCTCACCGTGCCCTCGGAGCAGGCGGTCGCCGACGCGGCGAAGGCGCTCTGCCGGAAGGCCTGATGCGCATCGACGTCGATCTGTTCAGCGACACGGTCACGCGGCCCACCGCCGAGATGCGCCGCTTCATGTGCGACGCCGAGGTGGGCGACGAGCAAAAGCTCGAGGACCCGACCGTCAACCTCCTCTGCGAGATGGTCGCCGAGCTGCTCGGCAAGGACGCCGCGGTCTTCCTGCCGTCCGGCACCATGTGCAACGAGATCGCGCTCCGCGTGCACGCGCGGCCCGGCGAAGAGGTGATCGCGCATCACACCGCGCATCCGATTCACTTCGAGACGGGCGGGCCGGCGGCGCTCGCCGGTGTCAACGTGCGGCCCGTCGACGGCGCGCGCGGTCAGTTCGACGCCGCGGCGGTGGACGCGGCGGTGCGCCCGGCGTCGCGCTACGCGCCCCGCAGCCGTCTGGTCTGGGTGGAGCAGACCAGCAATCTCGGCGGCGGCTCGGTGTGGCCGCTCGAGCGCATCGAGGCGGTGACGGCGGTCGCACGACGTCACGGCCTGGCGACGCACATGGACGGCGCGCGCCTGATGAACGCGGTCGTCGCGAGCGGGGTGTCCGCGCGCGACTACGCGGCCACGTTCGACTCGGCCTGGATCGACTTCACCAAGGGCCTCGGCGCGCCGGTCGGCGCGGCGCTGGCGGGCTCGCGCGCGTTCATCGACGAGGCGTGGCGATGCAAGCAGCAGATGGGCGGGGCCATGCGCCAGGCCGGCATCATCGCGGCCGGCGGCGTGTGGGCGCTGCGCCACCACGTCAAGCGGCTGGCCGAGGATCACGCGAACGCCCGGCGTCTGGCCGAAGGCCTGGCCGGCCTCCCGGGCGTGAGCGTCGATCCGAAGACGATCGACACGAACATCGTCTTCTTCGAGCTGACCGGCGCGCTGACCGCGGGAGTCGCGGTCGAGCGCATGCTCGCCCGCGGCGTGCGTATGGGCGCCTTGGGCGCCCGCACGATTCGCGCGGTCACCCATCTGGACGTCGACGCCGCCGCGATCGAGCGGGCGCTCTCCGTGGCGCGCGAAGTCTTCACCGCGTGAGTCAAGAGTCCTGATGCCGACCAACATCATCATGCCCGCCCTCGAGATGGCGCAGGAGACCGGCAAGGTCGTGCGCTGGCTCAAACGCCCGGGCGACGCGGTGCGGAAGGGCGAGCCGATCGTCGAGATCGAGACCGACAAGGTCACCGTCGAGATCGAGGCGCCGGCGTCCGGCGTCTTGCGCGACGTGACCGCGAACGAAGGCGACGTGGTGCCGGTGGGGCGAACGATCGCGCTCATCGCCGCGGCCGGCGAGGCCGGGCCGGCGGCCGCCGCGATGCCGGTGATGCCGCCCGCGAGCGCGGCGGCGACCGGCTCACTCCCGGCGCCGCCGGTGACGAGTGGAGGGGCCACCGGAGCGGTCAAGGCGTCGCCGCTCGCGCGCCGGGTCGCCGAGCAGCACGGCGTCGACCTCGGGCGTGTGAAGACGGCCAGCGGTCGCATCGAGAAGGCCGACGTGCTGGCCTACGTCGACAGCCGGCGGTCGACCGCGGGCGGCGCCGGCCGGGCCGTGCGGCTCGCGCCGGCGTCGCCCAAAGCGCGCCGGCTCGCCGCCGCGCGCGGGCTCGACGTCGGCGCGCTGCGCGGCTCCGGGCCGGGGGGCGCGGTCCTGGCGGACGACGTGCCGGCCGCGGTGCGCCCGGCGGCGCCGGCGACTCCCGGGGCGGCGCGCGACGGCGCTCCGAGCGTCGGCACGGTCTGGCGAATCATGGCCGAGCGCATGACGACGAGCTGGACGACCGCACCGCACTTTTATCTGGTGCGCGAGGTCAACGTGAGCCGACTGGCGTCGTGGCTCGACCAGGCGCGCAAGCAGACCGGCGCGCACGTCACCTATACCGACCTGCTGGTCAAGCTCGTCGCGGCGACGCTGTCGCGCCACCCGCGTGTGAACGCGTCGTGGAAGGACGGCACGATCGTGCAGAACCCCGACATCAACGTCGGGCTCGCGGTCGCCATCGACGACGGGCTCGTGGTGCCCGTCATCCATCGTGCCGACCGCTTGCCGCTGCCCGAGCTCGCCGCGCGGCGCGCGGACGTGGTGAGCCGCGCCCAGGCCGGCAAGCTACGGCCGGCGGACATCCAGGGCGGAGGATTCACGATCAGCAACCTCGGAATGTTCGGCGTGGACGCCTTCAGCGCGATCGTCAATCCGCCGCAGGCCGCCATC
>CAYVHH010000422.1:0-8664 GCA_964450175.1 uncultured bacterium
TCTCGGCGACCTTCCGGCCCTCGTCGCCCCCCTGCGCGGTCAAGAGGTCGAACTTGAACGGCACGCCGTTCTTGACCAGGATGCCGTCGGCGTTCTTCTCGGTCCACCCGGCGTCGGCCAGCAGTGCCCGTGCCTTCGCCAGATCGTACGGATACTGGTGGACGTTCGGGTTGTACTGCCAGGTGCCCGGCTTGTAGGGGCCGGTTGCCTCGCGCGCGAGACCGAGACGCACTCCGTCGATGATCTCGCGCTTGTTGATCGCGTGGGCGAACGCCTGCCGGACCCGCCGGTCGGCGAAGCGCGGATCTCGCAGGTTCATGCCGAGGTAGACGTAGACGTTCGCCGCGTACTGGTATTTGTTGTAGGCCTTGCGGAAGGCCGGATACTCGGTCTGCCGCTTGAACTGGAGCGCGGTGAGGCTGGCGCCGTCCACGCCCTTGGCCTTCAGCTCCAGGAAGGTCGTCGCCGAGCTCGGAATGATGCGATAGACGATGCGCGAGATGTAGGGCTTGCCCTCGAAATAGTCCGGATTGGCGACGAGGACGACCTTTTCACCCGGCTTCCACTCCTTGAACAAGTAGGGCCCGGTTCCGATCGGCTCGGTCCGGTTCTGCGGCGCCTCGCGCAGCTTGCCCTCGCGGGCGTACGACTCCAGCAGGTGCCTGGGCAGCATCCAGATGCTCCAGCTCTGGAGCGCCTTGGCGTTGGGATGTTTGTAGCGAACGTGCACGGTGTACGGGTCTACGGCTTCCACCGACTCGACTGCCTTGAAGTCGCTGCCGTACGCGGTCGGCGTCTTCGGGTTGATCATGGTCTCGTACGTGAAGACGACGTCGGCGGAGGTGAACGGCTGGTAGTCGTGCCAATTCACCTTGCGCCGGAGCTTGAACGTCAGATCGAGACAGTCGCGGCTGTACTGCCAGGACTCGGCCAGGTCGCCGACCAGATTCAGGTCCTTGTCGTACTTGACGAGGCCGTTGTAGATCAGCCCCGCGACCTCGAACGACGGCCCGTCGCTGAGCACGTTCGGGATCAGGCCGGAGATGTTCCCCTGCAGCGCCTGGATGTAGGTGTCGCCGTAGGCCGGTTGGCTCGATCCCGGCGCCGCCGCGGCGTCGATGGCACTGTCCGCCTCGCTTCCGCAGCCGGCCAGCGCGATCAGCAGGAGCAAGCCGGGAAGGCGCAGGCCGTTGCGGTAAGGCATACGACTCAGCGCGGCTGGGCCGGCGCCGGAGACGCCGGCGACGTGGGCGCCGCGGGAACTGTCGGGGTGGACGGAGCCGACGGAACGACCGGCGCCGCCGGATTCGCCGGCGCGCTCGCCGGGGGCGGCGCGGCCTCGCGCACGACCGAGCTTCCGCGCTCGCCGCCCAGCATCGCGAGCGTGAACGAGGTGAGCGTGAAGACGATGGCGATGCCGGTCGTGATCTTGCCGAGCAAAGTCGGCGTGCCCATCGAGCCGAACACCGCCTGACTGCCCGCGCCGCCGAACGCCGAGCCGATGTCGGCGCCCTTGCCGGACTGCAGCAGGACGATGCCGATGATCCCGAAGCACGCGAGCACGTGAATGATCGTCAGGACGATGTGCACCCGTTCACTCCTTGGGGGCCGTGCTGAGTCGCGCCGCCTTCCGCACGATACCGATGAAGCCCTGCGCGTTGAGGCTCGCGCCACCGACCAGGGCTCCGTCGACCTCGGGCTCGGCCATCAGCGCCTCGGCGTTTTCGGCCTTCACGCTGCCACCATACAGGATGCGCACGGTCTGGGCGATCTCCTTGGAGGCGAGCTCGGACAGAAGCCCCCGCAGATAGCCCTGTACCTCGGCGGCCTGGCCAGGCGTCGCGTTGACTCCCGTCCCGATCGCCCACACCGGCTCGTAGGCCAGGATGGTCTTGGCGATCTGCTCGCCGGAGAGCCCCGCGAGGCCCGCTCGCAGCTGGCCTTCGACGGTGGTGAAGGTCAATCCCTGACGACGCTCGTCGGCGGTCTCGCCCACGCAGAGGACCGGGATCAAGTCGTGGGACAGGATCGCCCGGACCTTCAGCTTGATCTGCTCGTCCGACTCGCCCATCTCCTTGCGCCGTTCGGAGTGGCCCGCGAGGATCCAGCGACAGCCGAGCTCCGCGAGCATGGGGACCGAGACCTCGCCCGTGTGCGCTCCGGACGGCTCGTGGTGACAGTTCTGGGCGCCGATCTGGATGGGCGAGCCGGCGAGGATCTCCGACACGGCGGGCAGCGCCGTGAACGGCGGGCACACCGCGACCTGGACGCCGCGCGGGCGCTTGAGTCCGTCCCGGATCCCGGTGGCGAGGACCCGGGCCTCGGCGATGGTGCCGTGCATCTTCCAGTTGCCGATGACCAGTGGTGTTCTCATGAGCTTGCGTCCGTCAGCGCCTCGACGCCCGGCAAGGTGCGGCCCTCGAGGAATTCGAGGAACGCTCCGCCGGCGGTCGAAATATAGCCGATCTTGTCGGCGACGCCAGCTTGCGTGACGGCGGCGACCGTGTCGCCGCCTCCGATCACCGTGAAGGCCGACGCTCCCGCGACGGCGCGGCCGAGCGCGAGCGTCCCCGCCGCGAACGCGGGCTTTTCGAACACCCCCATCGGGCCGTTCCACACGATCGTGCGCGCGTCGGCCAGCGCTCGGGTGAACCGTTCGAGGGTGCGCGGTCCGATGTCGAGCCCCATCTGGCCGGCCGGGATCTCGCGAACGCCGACGATACGGCCCTGAGCGCTCTCGAGACCGTCCGCGACGACCGCGTCGACCGGCAGCACCAGCGCCACGCCGCGGCGCCGCGCGGCGTCGAGCGTGCGCCGGGCCGTCTCGACCTGATCGGGCTCGACGAGCGAGCGCCCGACCGCGTGGCCGAGCGCGCGCAGAAACGTGAAGGCCATGCCGCCGCCGATGAGCAGCGCGTCGACCTTCGCGAGCAGGTGCTCGACCAGGGTGATCTTGTCCGAGACCTTGGCCCCGCCCAGGATCGCGACGAGCGGCCGCTGCGGCGACTCGAGGATTCGTCCGAGCGCCGACAGCTCCTGTTGCATCAGGAGCCCGGCGGCGGCCGGCTGCAGGTGCCGCGTGATCGCCGCGATCGAGGCATGGGCGCGGTGCGCCGCCGCGAATGCGTCGTCCACGTAGCAGTCGGCCAGCTCCGCGAGCGCGCGGGCGAAACCGTCGTCGTTGGCCTCTTCCTCGGGATGGAAGCGCAGATTCTCGAGCAGGAGCACCTGCCCCGGCGCCAGCGCGCGCGCCTTCTCGAGCGTCGCGGCGCCGACGCAGTCCGGGGCGAGCTCCACGGGCTGGCCGAGCAGGGATTCGAGCCGCTCGGCGATGGGGCGCAGCGAGAACTCCGGCGCGACCTTCCCCTTGGGCCGGCCGAGATGGGACGCGAGCACGACGGAGGCGCCGGCCTTGAGCGCGTGCTGGATCGTCGGAACGACCCCGCGGAGGCGCGTGTCGTCCGTCACCGTGCCGTGGTCGAGCGGCGCGTTCAGGTCCGCGCGGACGAAGACACGCCGCCCGGACAGCTCCAGCTGCGCGATGGTCAGCTTCGCCAATTACAGCGTCTTGGCGACGAACCGGATCAGATCACGCACCCGCGACGAGTAGCCCCACTCGTTGTCGTACCAGGCGAGCACCTTGACGAGGTTGCCCTCGATCAGCGCCGTCGACGGCAGATCGATGATCGACGAGTGCGGGTTCCCGTTGAAGTCCGAGGACACCAGCTCCTCTTCGGTGGCCTCGAGGATGCCGCGGAGCTTGCCGGAGGCCGCCTCGCGATAGGCCTCGTTCACCGCGGCCACCGACGCGGGCTTCTCGAGCTCCGCCACCAGGTCGACCACCGACACGTTGATGGTCGGCACGCGGATCGCGATGCCGTCGAGCTTGCCCTTGAGCTTGGGCAGCACCAGACCGACGGCGGTCGCCGCGCCCGTGGTCGTGGGAATCATGCTCACCGCGGCCGCGCGCGCGCGGCGCAGGTCCTTGTGCGGGAAATCGTGAACCGGCTGGTCGTTCGTGTACGAGTGCACGGTCGACGCGAAGCCTCGCTTGACGCCGAACTTGTCGTCGAGCACCTTCACGGTCGTGGCCAGGCAGTTGGTGGTGCACGAGGCGTTGGAGATGATCCGGTGCTTTGCCGGATCGTACGTCTGCTCGTTGACGCCGAGCACGATCGTGGCGTCTGGATCCTTCGCCGGCGCGGTGATGATCACCTTCTTGGCGCCCGCCTGGATGTGCTTCGACGCAGTGGCGGTATCGCGGAACACGCCGGTGGACTCGACGACGACGTCGACGCCGAGCTCGCGCCACGGCAAGGTCGCCGGATCCTTGAGCGCGCAGACGCGGATCTCGCGTCCGTCCACGAAGATCGCCTCGCCCTTCACCGCGACCTCCGCCTTGAGGGTTCCGTGCACGGAGTCGTGCTTCAGCAGGTGGGCCAGGGTCTTGGCGTCCGCCAGGTCGTTCACCCCGACGACTTCGATGTCCTTCGACTCCAGCGCTGTCCGGAAGAACACGCGACCGATTCGACCGAATCCGTTGACACCGACGCGAACACTCATGGGCGAGCTCCTTCTGGGGGCCGTGGGAAGTCCAGACTCATCCAAATTATACGGCCGCGTGGACGACACGGGCAACTGTTAGGACCCCGATACGTCGAGCCCCCGCGATCCGCAGCGCGCGCGCACAGGCCTCGAGTGTCGCGCCGGTCGTGAGGACGTCGTCGACCACGAGGACGTGGCGGCCCGCGGCCCGATCCGACGCCCGGAACGCGTCGCGAACGTTGGCGCGGCGCTCGCCGGCCAAGAGCTCGCTCTGCGGTCGAGTCGAGCGGATGCGCGCGAGCCAGCTCGACCGAATCGGAACGTCGAGATGGCGGCCGATCCGCCGGGCGAGCAGCGCGGCTTGATTGAACCCGCGCTCGCGCTCGCGTTCTCGCGCGAGCGGCACCGGAATCAGCGCGTCGATGGCGCCCGGCAGCGAGGCGGCGCACTGCTCCGCGGCGAGATCGCCCAGCGGGCTCGCCAGCGCGCGCCGGCCCGAAAACTTCAGGGCGTGGATCGCGTCGCGGAGCTGGCCTTCGTAGCGCGCCGCCGAGCGCGCGTAGTCGTACGGCGGGGGATCGGTCGCGCACGTCGTGCAGGCGAAGCGCGGTACGCCGCGAGGCAGGTCGGCATCGGCGTCGGGCGCGAGGGAGGCGGCGCCACAGCGGTCGCACCAGGGCGTGCCGAGCCGGCTGAACGCGCGCCAGCACGTTCCGCACAGCGGATCGCGCCGGCCGACGCCGAGCGTCGTCTCGCACACCGGGCACAGCGCCGGGAACACCAGGTCGAGCGCGGCGACGGTGAAGCTCGAGAGCACGAGAGCGGGGAGCTAGGCGCCGACGGGGCGCAGCGCGTTCCAGCGACGGCACTGGGCACAGCGGTCCTGCCACATCGGGGCCGACGCGCTGCACGCCTCGCACCGGTACGGCCAGTCGAACGCGTGCCCGAGCTGCAGCGCGCGACGATACTCCTCGAAGGCCTCACGCGTCTCGCCGCGGCGCTCGAAGACGGCGCCGAGCAGCGCGTGGACGGCGGCGGAGCCGGGCGCTCGCACTTCCACCTTCTCGAACTGGTCCGCGGCCTCGTCGAGCATCTCCAGCTCGAGAAAGACGCGGCCGAGCGCGACGGCCAGCGCCAGATCGTCGGGCGCCCGCTCGATCGCCGAACGATAGAGGGCGATCATGCGACTGGGGCGGCCCTCCTGCCGGTAGGCCCGCTCGAGCCGAGCCAGGAGCGGGAGCGCCGGCACGGATTCGGCCGCCCGTTCCCAGGTGCGGACCGCTTCCCGGTGATCACCGGTCAGCTCGTAGGCGTCGCCGAGCGCGAGCGCCGCCGGCAGGAAGAACCGATCGGCACGCGCCGCGCTCTTGAAATGCGCGAGGGCACCGCCCGCGTTGGACCGCGCGACCTCCGCGCGGCCGAGCTCGTAGTAGATCGCGGCCAGCCATTCGGTCTCGGGCGAGCGCTCGGTCGAGCCGACGGCGCCGAGGACTCGCTGCTGCGCGTCCAGCGCCTCGCGCCATCGCCCGCCCTCGGCGGCGAGATCGCGGAGACCGCGCAGGGCGCCCAGATGGTCTCGGCGGCGCTGCAGGACCAACCGATAGTGGGTCGCGGCTTCGTCGGAGCGGCCCAGGCGTCGCGCTTCCTCGGCGCGCTGGAGCAGCTCGACCGTGGAGGAGTCGTCGGCCTCGGTGCGCCGCGCCGCGCCCACCTGGAAGAAGCTCTTCAGGGACAGGCCGAGCGACAGGAGCGAACGGACCGAGGCCGGCAACGTCACGGGCGCGGCGATTCCTGGGAAGGACCGAGCGGGAGCGCGACGGCGCGAGACACGACTAGCCCGTGGCCATCCGCTCCTCTTCCTCGATCACCCGCTGGCAGTCGATGCAGTGACGCGCGAACGGTAGCGCTTCGAGCCGTTTCTCGGAAATCGGCTCGTTGCACCGCTCGCACGACCCGAACGCGCCATCGTCGAGCTTTTGGAGGGCCGAGACGACGTCGCGAAGCAGCCGACGATCGCCGTTGCCGAGCTCGAAGAAGAACTCTCGCGTGTACGCGGTGTTGGCCTGGTCGCCCAGATCCTTGATCGAGTCGTCTTCCGCGTCCTTTCCGTACAAAGCGGTCCGGCCGACCTCCTCGGTCAGCTGCCGCTGCTTTTCGACGAGCTGCTTTTTGAAGTATGCGAGGCGGTCCTTGCGCATCGCGGCCTCCTTCCGTGCGACGATGGCGCGCACTCAAGAAACCAACGCTAGCACGCACATCAAGAGCGCGCAACACCAACGGGCCGTCGGGACGTCATCTCGTCACGAATCGTCGAGCGTGAGGGCCGGCGCGTCGCCCCACAGCCGCTCGAGCGCGTAGTACATGCGGGTGTCTTCCAGAAATACGTGCATCAGCACATCCCCGTAGTCGAGCAGGACCCAGCCGCTCTCGGCGACGCCCTCGGCGTGGAGCACGTTGACCCCTTCACCCCGGAGCTCGGCGCGAATGGCCTCCGTGATCGTCTCGAGGTGAGTCGTCGACTTGCCGCTGCAGATCAGGAAGTAGTCGGTGACGCTGGACACGCGCTGCACGTCGAGCACGACCAGATCACCGGCGCGCTTGTCCAGCGCGGCACGGGCGGCGCGACGGGCCTTCCACTCCGCCGATGGCGCCGTCACGACTCGACGGCCCGGTAGAGGCGTCGGGCACGAATGTACGCGTCGACTGCCTCGGGTAGCCGGTAGGCGATGGAGCGCCCCTCGCGCACCCGGCGCCGGAGGTCCGACGCCGAGATCGGCAGCGAGCTCGCGCGGACGACGAGCGGCTCCTGCCCGATCTCGTGCACGACCTTCCGGGCCGCCGCGCTCTCCGGATCGAAGGCGCTGCCGAGCCGCGGCACCACGATCAGCTGGGCGAGCTCGGCCACTCGTCGCGGCGAGCGCCACGTGAGCAGATCGAGGAACGTCTCCGAGCCGACGATCAGGAACAGGTCCTTTCGCGAGATGCTGAGTGCCTCGAGCGTGTCGACGGTGTACGAGGGCCCGGACCGCTGGAACTCGAGATCGGAGACCGCGAACTTCGGGTGGCCGGCGATCGCCAGCTCGACCATTGCGTACCGATCCGCCGCCGGCGCGAGGTCGGCGTTCGGCTTGTGGGGCGGCCGCGCAGCGGGCACGAACAGCACCCGATCGAGACCGAGCAGGTCGGCCACGTCGTCGGCGAGCAGCAAGTGACCATAGTGGATCGGATTGAACGAGCCGCCGAGGACGGCCGTACGCGCCACGCCCTAGCGCCGGGTCGACAGGGTCGGGAGCCGCACTTAGTCCCGCACCTGCCCGTCGCCCTGCACGACGAACTTGGTCGTCGTCAGCTCGCGCACGCCGACCGGGCCACGGGCGTGAATCCGGGACGTCGAGATACCCATCTCGGCGCCCATGCCGAACTGACCGCCGTCGACCAGCCGGGTCGACGCGTTCACGAGCACGGCGGCCGCGTCCACCTCGCGAGTGAAGCGGCGGGCATGAGCCAGATCGTTGGTCACGATCGCTTCGGCGAGGCCCGTGCCGTGCCGCGCGATGTGCTCGATCGCGGCGTCGAGATCGTCGACCACGCGGATCGAGAGGATCAGGTCCAGGTACTCGGCGTCCCAGTCGGCGTCGGTCGCGGCGGTCATCCCGGGCACCAGCGCGACGGTCTGCGGGCAGCCGCGGAGCGCGACGCCGGCGTCGCCGAGGCGCGTCGCGAGAGACGGCAAGAGGCTCGGGGCGATCGCGCGATGCACCAGCAACGTCTCGAGTGCGTTACACACGCTCGGCCGCTGCGCCTTCGCGTTGACCACGATCGTGCCGGCCATCGCGGGGTCGGCCCCGGCGTCGACGAACACGTGCACGACGCCCTTGTCGTGCTTCAGCACGGGCACGCGCGAGTTGCGGCTCACCCACCGCACCAGCTCCTCGCCCCCCCGCGGGATGATGAGGTCCACGAGCTCGTCGAGCTCGAGCAGCGCGGCCACCGCGGCGCGGTCCGTGGTGTCGACGAACTGCACCGCGTCGGCAGGCGCCCCCACCTTCTCGAGGGCCTTCGCCAGCACGGTCGCGATGGCGATGTTCGACTCGATCGCCTCGCTGCCGCCGCGCAGGA
>CAYVHH010000423.1:0-16344 GCA_964450175.1 uncultured bacterium
GTGGGCGCCGCGTTCGCGCCCGCGCCGGTAGCGGTGACGGTGGTGCGCGCCGGGCTCGGCACCGGCAGCGTCGCGAGCGCGCCCGGCGGCATCACGTGCGGCACGACGTGCTCGGCGAGCTTTCCGTCGGGCAGCGCGGTCGTCCTCACCGCGACGCCGGCCGGCGGCTCGGTGTTCGGCGGATGGACGGGCGGCGGCTGCTCGGGGACCGGAACCTGCACCGTCACGCCGACGAGCGCGACGACCGTCACGGCAACCTTTGCGTCGTCGACGACGGTCGGCCTCACCGTGACCGTCTCGGGCGGCGGGACCGGCACCGTGACGAGCGCGCCGGCTGGAGTCACCTGTAGCCTTGTCTGCACCACGACCTTCGCGACGGGCACGTCGGTGACCTTGACCGCGACGCCGGGCGCGGGCTCGGTCTTCGCCGGCTGGAGCGGCGTCTGCAGCGGCTCCGGGGCCTGCACGGTCGTCCTCGACCAGGCGCGCGGGGTGACCGCCCGGTTCAGCCGCGTGTTCACCGACCCGTCCCTGACGCCGCAATCGACCGTCGTCCGCGCCGTTCACTTTGTGGAGCTTCGCGGCGCGATCGACACGCTGCGCGCGCGTCAGGGGCTCGGCGCGTTCGGCTGGAGCGATCCGAGCCTTGTCGCCGGAACGACGACGATCAAACAGACGCACCTCGCCGAGCTGCGCTCCGCGGTCTCGGCGGTCTACGCGGCGCGCAGTCTGTCGGCCCCGGCGTGGACCGACCCGACGATCACACCGGCCGCGACCGTCGTTCGGGCGGCTCACATCGCCGAGCTTCGCGCCGCCGTGTTCGCGCTCGAGTAAGCGCCTGATTCCTCAGCGATCGGGGGTCTTGCGTCCGGCCGCCAGGATCTCGTCGACCAGCGCGTAGGCCCGGCTTCGGTCGACGTTGCGCAGGTGGTGGTTGATGCGGTTGCGCGCCGCCGACGTGAGATAGAAGCGCTCGTAGAGCACGTTGCGGCCGGCCAGGCTCGAGCCGACGAAATCCCACGCGAGCCGGAACAGCGCGGCGCGCTCTTCGGCACCGGTCCCGCGGGCCCCGTGCAGGAACTCGTCGAGAAGAGGGCGGAGCCCCGCGTGGTCGAGCTGGCGCCGGCTCGGCGTCGCCAGGAGATTGTGGCTGCCGATGAGCATCAAGATCTCGTTCACCCGGGGAAACCACGTCGCGAGGAGCGACCGCATGGGATGCAGCGCCCGCCCGCTGGGAAACCAGACGCCGTTACCGATGTCGTATCCGTGCTCCGCCGAGAGGAGCACCGCGTTCCGCGAAACTTCCACGTAGTCCAGGAGCTCGCCCAGCATCTCGTGGGTCGTCGGGCTCGCGTCGCCGAGCGTCTCGGCCATGCGGCACGCGAGCCCGTAGGCGAACTCGAGCTTCGTCAGCGCGCGGATCGTGGTCTGGTTCGTCATGTTGTCGCGCAGCCCGGTCGTGCCGACGGTGTTGTACACGTCGAGGTGACCGTCGCAGAAGAGCCGCTCGCGCGGGATCTCGACGTCGTCGAAGATCACGAACGCGTCCTGCTCGTCGAAGCGTGTGGAGAGCGGCCGGTCGAAGACGTCCGCGGCCGGGGTGGCCGCGCTGTCGCGGCACAGGAAGATCAGGCCCGGCGTGTCGACCTTGATCGAGAATGCTAGCGCGTAGGCCTCGGCGCCCGCCGGCAGCGGATGCGCCGGGTACACGGCGATCTCGTCGGCGAACGGCGCCAGGGTCGCCAGGATCCGCGCGCCGCGCACGACGATGCCAGTGGCGGTCTCGCCCGTCTTGTGCACGGGCACGCGATTGCCGGCGAACTGGTGATCGGTCGACTTGTCGATGGTCGGATGGATGATCGTGTGGGTGAGCGAGACGTCCTCACGCGCGATCCGCTTCTGGAAGCGCACGATGTTGTCCGCGCCCTCCTCGTTCCGGCCCTCGGCGCCCCGCCAGTCGTGGGCCCGCGACGCGAAGCTGGCGAACTTCACGTTCATGTAGTCCGGCGTGCGGCCCATGAGCCCGACGGTGGCCTCCGCGATCCGCGCCAGGCCGCGGTTGCGGCGCTTCAGATCGGCGACCGAGCGGGGGATCATGTGGCCCACGTTGATCGGCTCGCCGGTCTCGGGATCGGGAGTCAGGCACTCGTCGGGGAAGGCGTGCTGGCGATCGAAGACCCCGGCGATCGTCTGCGCCGCGCCCGCGAGGGCCGGATGCGCGGTGACGTCGTCGACACGCTCGCCTTCGACCCACAGCTGGCGCTTCGTACGCCGCAGACCTTCGAGGAACTGCTTCCCGGCTCGCGCGGCCATCTTGCGCGCGAGGATCGGTCGAAAGGCGGGGACTGTCAAGGTCCCGATCGCGCCGGTTGTTTGCTACTCTTGGTGCCCACGGAGGACCGTGCATGAGACTGAGCCTCGCGTACGAGATGCAGCGGCCGGTGGTCGACGATCACGCGGTCATCAAGGAGACGCTCGAGCAGTGCGTGCTCGCCGATCGCATGGGCTTCGACACCGTCTGGTTCGTCGAGCATCACTTCCTGACGAGCTTTTCGATGTCTCCGTGCCCGGAGGTCATCTTCGGCGCGCTGAGCCAGCTGACCAAGCGTATCCGTCTGGGGTTCGGCGTCGTGATCCTGCCGTATCATCATCCGGCGCGGGTGGCCGAACGCGTGGCGATGGTCGATCACATGTCCGGCGGGCGCGTCGAGTTCGGCACCGGACGCTCGGCGCCGTACGAGCAGATGGGGATGGGGGTCGATCCGCGCAACACGCGCGCGATGTGGGAAGAATCGCTGCGCATGATTCCGCGGATCTGGGAGGACGGCCTATTCTCCGCGGACGGACAGTTCTGGAAGGTGCCGCCGCGCGACGTGCGCCCGAAGCCCTATCAGAAGCCGCACCCGCCGATCTGGGTCGCCGCGCTGCAGCCGGCCACGTACGAGCTGGCCGCCGAGCTGGGCATCGGCGTGATGGCGCTGAGCGTCGCGGCGCCCTCGTACCTGGCGCCCCACATCAAGCAGTACAAGGAGCGCGTGCGGCACGCCAAGCCGGTCGGGAAATTCGTCAACGATCAGTGGCTGAGCTCGACGATGGCGCTCTGCGACTCGGACGGCAAGAGCGCGCGGGAGCTGGCGGCGAAGTCGCTCCGGACGTTCTTCGGGCCCGATCGCCCATATCTCAAGGATCAGACCCATCTCTACGAGCAGCTCGTCGCCTCGTGGGGCGGCGTGCCCGAGCATCTGAAGGCGAACTTCTCCCGTTACCTGAAGACCGAGGGCGCCGCGGGGGCGCCCGAGGTGGACCTCTCGGGCGGATCCGGCCAGATCGCGTCGGCCCTGTGGAACCAGATCGACGCCGACACGCTGGTCGAGCGGGGCGTGCTCGTGGCCGGCGATCCGGAGAGCTGCCTGCGCGGGATCGCGATCCACGAGGAGGCCGGGGTCGACGAGCTGCAGTTCCTGATGGCGACCGAGACCGTGCCGCACGACAAGGTGATGACGTCGATCGAGATGTTCGGCAAGCACGTCATCCCCGAGCTGAAGAAGAAGTCGGCGGCCGCGCCGACACCGGCTTGACGCCGCGAGTGCCGGGATGATCAGGGCCAGGGCCGAGGTCGAGGCCCTCACACCGTACGTGGCGCCGCTCGAGGGCCGGCGGCCGATGCTGCGTCTCGACTTCAACGAGAGCACGATCGGGCCGAGCCCGAAAGTGCTCGACGCGATCCGCAGCCTGCCGCCCGATGCCTACGGCGCCTACCCGGAGTACGCGGGCCTCACCGCCGCCTACGCGGAGACCGTCGGCGTACCGGAGCGCCACGTCGAGGCGTTCAACGGCGTCGACGCGGCGATCCGGGCGATCTTCGACGCCTACGGCGAGAAGGGCAGCACGTTCCTGACGACCGCGCCGACCTTCGGCTACTACGAGCCGTGCGCGCAGCAGCAGGGGATGGTGATCGACGAGGTCCGCTACCCCGAGGACCTGCGATTCCCGCTGGCGGCGATCACGGGAAAGCTCGAATCGCGCCCGCGCCTGCTGTTCGTCTGTAACCCGAACAATCCGACGGGGACGCTGGTCGAGCCGGCCGTGCTCGTGGCGCTCGCGCGCTCGGCCCCGCAGACCCTGGTGGTCGTCGACGAGCTGTACGTCGCCTTCACCGGCCGGTCGGTCGTCCCGCTGGCGCGCGAGCTGCCCAACGTGGTTGCGCTCCAGTCCCTCTCGAAAGCGGCCGGCCTCGCGGCCCTGCGCCTGGGGTTCGCGGTCGGCCATCCGACCATCGTGGAGCGCCTGCGCCGCGTGACCGGGCCGTACGACATCAACATGCTCGCGGTCGTCGCGGGCAAGGCCGCGATGGCGGACCCCGACCACACGCGGCGCTACGTCGCCGAGGTGCTCGCCGCGCGGGAGTGGACGATCGGAGAGCTCCGGCGTCTGGGCGTGCGCTACGCGGGCGAGGGCGGCAACTATCTGCTGGTGTGGCCGCCCGGCGACTGCGAGGGCGCCGTGCGGGCGCTCCGCGATCAGGGGATTCTGGTGCGGAGCATGGCGAAGAAGCCGGTCATCGACGGAAGCTTTCGGCTCACGATCGGCACGCTCGCCGACATGCGGCGGTTCGTGAGCGCTTTCTCGCCGCTCGCGGCGTCCTATTCTCGATCGGCCCGGTAGTGGGTCGCGTAGGCGCGCCGGCAGCGCTCGCGTAGCTCGGCCTCGTCGATCGCGCGTCCGGCGAAGCGCGCGGTCGAGATCTCCGACAGGTCGAGCTCGGACCTCCCGTCGACGATCCACTCGGCGAGCGCCTCGCCGAGCGCCGGGGACGCGCTGAGGCCGCCCACGCAGCAGCCGCTCATCACCCAGGCCCCCGCGATGCCGGGCAGGGGCCCGACCAGATAGCGATCGTCGGTCGTGATCGTCGGCAGGCCGCCGCGGTGCTCGGCGATGCGGATCGCGGAATCCTGGAAGATCGGGAACTGCTCGGCCACGCTTTCGGCCAGCCGGCGCAGCACCTCGATGTCCAGCGGAAGCTCGGCCATCTCGAACGCCGGCGGCAGCGTCGCCGCGTCGACCTGGAGCGGATCGGATTCGTAGCCGCCGAGCATGAGCCCGCCGCGCTCGTGGCGCACGTAGACGTTGGCGTCGATCACCCGCGCGATCGGGAACTCGGGGACGACGCCCGGGATCGGCTCGGTGATGAAGAGCTGATGGCGCGTCGGCACGACCGGCAGGGGCGCGCCGAGGGTCTCCGCGACCACGCGTGACCACGCGCCCGCGGCGTCGACCACGACCCGCGTGGCGATCGTGCCGTGCGGCGTGCGTACCCCTTCCACCCCGTGCGCGCCGATCTCGATGCCGGTGGCCGGCGTGTGCGGCAGCAAGGCGGCGCCCATCTTCTCCGCCGCGCGGCAATAGCCGATCGGAAGCTCCGACGGCTCGACGTTGCAGTCGGTCGGGCTCCAGGTGACGGCGACGATGCCGCGCTCGCGCAGGATCGGCAGCCGACGCCGCGCCTCGTCGGTCGAGACGAAGTCGATCGCGACGCCGACCTCGCGGCCGCGCTCGACCTCGCGTTCGAGCTGCGCGGCATCGCGCTCGGTGCGCGCGATCTTGAGGGCGCCGCTCTGCGTGAACCGCAGCGGCTGGCCGGTCTCGTAGGTGAACGACGCGAGCTTCACGACGGCGCGACGGGCAATGGCGGTGAGGGCGGGCGTCGCGCGGACCTGGCTGCTGAGCCCGGCGGCGCGCGGTGAGGTCTGAGAGGCGAGGCGGGAGCGGTCGAGCAAAGCGATCCGGAGACCGTGCCGAGCGAGGTGATACGCGACGCTCGAGCCGAAGGCACCCGAGCCGATGACGACCGCGTCCGCCGCGTCGATCATCGGCTCGGTCGCCTCAGTCGCGAAGCGTGTCGAGCCGCTTGACGATCTCCCGCTTGGGCGCCGCGCCCACCAGCCGGTCCTTCTCCTGGCCGAGCTTGAAAAACACGAGCTGCGGAATCGCTTGCACGCCGAAGCGCGCCGCCAGCGCCGGCTCCTCGTCGACGTTCACCTTGGCGATCGTCGCCTGGTCGCCGACCTCGCGCGCGATCTCGTCGAGCACGGGCCCGATGACCCGGCAGGGACCGCACCACGGCGCCCAGAAGTCGACGACAACCGGCCGCTCACTCGTCACGACACCGTCGAACGTGGCGTTCGTCACGTGGACGATCGGATTGCTCATCGGGTCCACCCCTTTCGTACTTGAGACGCTACAATGCCGCGCATGGATTCATCGGCCGGCCGCCCGCCGTCAGCTCGGGCGGGTTTCCAGGAACCGGGCCAGCTCGTTCATGTGCTCGTCGAAGAACGCGAACACGGGGATCGAGCGGTAACGGCCCTTCTTGAGGTACTGGTCCATCAGGTCGAGATTCGCGTCGCGCGCGAAGAGCCGCATCTCGATGTCCGGGCGGCCCTCGACGAGCTTGGCCACGAACGGCACGTGCGCCAGACAGGTGCCGCACCAGTCCTCGCTGATGACGAGCACGCGGCGCGCGGCGCCGAGCTTCTCCAAGAATTGCGCCTCGTCGGGCCGGATCGTCGCCTCGTCGATCGCCTCGACGAAGCGCTCGCGATTGACGGACATGTGATCGATGTACTGCTGCAGGGTCAACCCCTGCTCGAACCGCTCTTTCGTGACCACCGACGCTCCTCTCCGGGTCAATCTACCCCGGCCCGGGTACCCTACCACGGAAGCCTGGAGGCTCATCCCGCATGAAGATCACCCGGGTTCAGACGCTCGTGCTCAATCTCCCGATGCTGATCGACGGGCCCACGCCGATGCTCGGCGGCCGGCCGCGGACCAGCATCGACATGCTGCTCGTGCGCGTCGAGACCGACGGCGGAATCGTCGGCTGGGGCGAGGCGTTCGGCCATCGGGTCTTCCCGGCCACGCGCGCCGTCATCGACACGGTGCTCGGGCCCATGTGCGTCGGGCGCGATCCGAGCCAGATCGCCGCGATCAACGAGGACGTCCAGCGCGTCCTGCACGGGATCGGTCGAAGCGGACCGACGATGTACGCGCTGTCGGGTCTCGACATCGCGCTCTGGGACATCGCGGGCAAGGCGGCCGGCGTGCCGCTCTATCGCCTGCTGGGCGGAAGCCCGCGCGCCGACCTGCCGGCCTACGCGAGCCTGTTGCGCTACGGCGCCGCCGACGCCGTCGCTCGCTACACCGAGCAGGCGCTCGGCCGCGGCTATCGGCTCATCAAGCTGCACGAGATCACGGTGCCCGAGGTGAAGGCCGCGCGCGACGTCGCCGGGCCGACGATCCCGATCATGGTCGACACGAACTGTCCGTGGACCGTCCCGCAGGCGATCGAGATGGCGCACCGCCTGGCGCCGCTCGACCTGCACTGGCTCGAGGAGCCGGTGTGGCCGCCGGAGAATCTCGCGGGACTCGCCGAGGTGCGCACGCGCGGCGGCATCCCGACCGCGGCGGGCGAGAACTACGGCACGGCGTGGGAGTTTCGCCGTGCGATGGAGACGGGCGCGATCACGTATGCCCAGCCGAGCGTCACGAAGGTCGGCGGCGTGACCGAGATGCGAAAGGTGATGACGCTCGGGGAGATGTTCGGTGTGCAGGTGGTGCCGCACTCGGCCTACTTCGGCCCGGGGCTCCTCGCGTCGATCCACTGCATCGCCGCGCTCGCCAGCGACTCACCGGTCGAGCGCTTCTACTGCGACTTCGCTGACAACCCGCTGAACGACGCGATCCATCCCAAGGGCGGCCGCATCGCGGTGCCGCAGGGCGCGGGGCTCGGCGTGGATCCCGACCCGCGCTTGCTCGAGAAGCTGCGGACGGGGTAGCGGAGCCGTGGCCGAAGAAGCGACGGGAGCGAAGCGAGGACCTGGATACCTGCCGGGGACGGACATGCCGCGGTTCATCCGCGACATGATGGAGTTCGTCGGCATGACCGAGGCGGACGTCGAAGCGATCCGCCGCTCGGCGCCGAACGTGCTGAGCCACGAGCGCGAGCTGACGACCGCCCTCTACGACCACTTCATCAAGTTCCCGCGCTCGGCGCAGTTCTTTCTCAAGCCGGACGGCGAGGTGGACCAGGCGCGGCTGGAGCGACGCAAGCACAGCCTGGGGCGCTGGCTGCGCGAGACCGCCGAGGCGGCGATCACGCACGAGTTCTCGTATTACCTGCTCAGCGCCGCTTTAGCACACGGCCATCGTCCCACGGCACCCGGCGCTATCCCCCAGCACCTCATGGTCGGCGCGATGAGCCTGACGCAGTCGGCACTCGCGGGGATCTTCGCTCAGGAGCTCAGCGCCGCCGACGCTGCGGTCGCAAGCGTGGCGTGGAACAAGCTACTGCTCGTGCAGCTCAGCGTGTTCATGCTCGCCTACGTGCCGCCGCGCGCGATCTTGTGAGCGACGCCGCCCTTTAGGCTAGGGGGCGACGCTCAGGCGTTCCACTCGCGCGGGCCCTCGTCGTCGTAGCCGCACTGCTCGCACGGACTGAAATAGTGCGTGGCCGGTGGCATGGCCACCGCGAGACGCAGCGAGTTCTCGGTGCCCACCGTCTTGATGTGATGCACGGTGCCGCGCGGCACCCAGACGATGTCGTCCTTGCGTGCCTCGACGACGATGCCGCCGGTCAGCTCCCAGGTGAACTCGCCCGCCATCACGACCCACCACTCGTCGAAGTCGGCGTGCCAGTGCGGACGATTGCCGCCGCCCGGCCGGTTGGCGATCAGGGTGACGAGGTTGCGCTCGTCCTGGATGACCCGCCGCGACCACGGGGGCGGGCCCATCTTGGCGACAAGATCGGCGACGCGCGTGCGCAGCATGTTGGGCCCGTCGGCGCTCGCGGCGCGAGGCGGGGTCGGTCCGGTGGCGAAGTGAGGAATCGTGATCGTCGTGATCGGCACGTCTGCCCTCCGTGTGAGTCCCTACAGCACCCGGCGAATGGCCGCCTCGATGCGGGCCCTATCGGGCAGCGCCGCCTGCTCCAGCGGCGGGCTGAACGGCACCGGAACCGGCGCCGCGCACACGCGCTGCACCGGCGCCTTGAGCGCCCGGAACGTCTCGGGATCCTCCGTGACCAGCGCGACGATCTCCGAGGCCGCCGAGCACGTCGCCGGCGCCTCGTCGACCACGACGAGCCGCCCGGTCCGGCGCACCGACGCGCGAATCGCCTCGGCGTCCATCGGCACGAGCGTGCGCGGGTCGACCACCTCGATCGAGATGCCTTCCTTCGCCAGCGCATCCGCGACCGCGAGCGCCTCGCGCACGTAGTACGCGAGCCCGACGACGGTGACGTCGCGGCCGGCGCGCTTCACGTCGGCGACGCCGATCGGCACGGTGTGATCGCCGTCGGGTACGGGCCCGGTGACGCCGGCCAGCCGGCTGCACTCGAAGAAGATCACCGGATTGTTGTCGCGGATCGAGCTCTTGAGCAGGCCCTTGGCGTCGGCCGGCGTCGACGGCAGGATGATCTTCAGCCCGGCGAGGTGCATGAACATCGAGTACGGGCTCTGCGAGTGCTGCGCGGCGATCTGCGCGCCGCCGCCGGTCGTGCAGCGATAGGTCACCGGAAAGTCGGCCTGGCCGCCGAACATGTAACGGATCTTGCTCGCCTGGTTGACGATCTGATCCATCGCGACGAACGAGAAGGTGACCATTCCCCAGTGCACGACGGGGCGAAAGCCGCTGCCCGCCGCGCCGAGACCGATGCCCGTGAAGGCCGCCTCGGAGATGGGCGTGAAGCGAACCCGGCGGTCGCCGAACTTGTTCTCGAGGGCCGGCGCGCGCGTCGTCGCGAGCGTGATGACGCGTTCGTCCCGCTCCATCTCCTCGATCATCGCTTCTTCGAGCGCTTGCGTGACGCTGATCTCTCGCATGGGCTCGCTCCTCACTCGGCGAACATGTCGACCAGCAGATCGTTCGGGTCGGGATACGGGCTCTTCTCCGCGAATTCCACCGCCATTTCCAGGGCCCGCTTCACCGTGGCCCGGATCGCCGCCACGTCGCTCGGCGTGACGAGCCCGCGCCCGGTCAGCAGATCCTCGAGCCGCCCGATCGCGTCGCGGTCGCGCGTCTTCCACGCGGCCAGGACTTCGGGCGCACGCGTCTCGGGCGGGGGAGCGTCGCGCATCGCGTGGAAGAGCGAGCGGAACGTCTTGCAGTGGAGCAGGGTCGGGCCGTCGCCACGGCGCGCCCGCTCGACCGCCTGCGCCGTCGCGTCACGGACCGCGAGCACGTCGTTGCCGTCGACCGCGACGCCGGGCATCCCGTAGGCCGGCGCATGCAGCTCGATATCGGTCACCCGGCGCACCGACTCGACTGCGTTCCCGGCGCCATAGCGGTTGTTCTCACAGACGAAGATGAGCGGCAGCTTCCAGATCGACGAGATGTTGAGCGTTTCGTGGAATTCACCCTCACCGGTGGCGCCATCGCCGAAGAAGCACGCGGCGACACCACCGCGATCTTCCATCTGGGCGGCCAGCGCGGCACCGCACGCGATCGGCATGCCGCCGGCGACGATGCCGTTGGCGCCGAGCATCCCGATGGCGAAGTCGGCGATGTGCATCGAGCCGCCCTTGCCCTTGCAGTAGCCGTCGACGCGCCCGAAGAGCTCGGCCATCATGCGATTGATGTCGGCGCCCTTGGCGATGCAGTGCCCGTGGCCCCGGTGTGTGCTGGTGATGCGATCGCTCGGACGAAGCGCGGCGCACACGCCGACGGCGACGGCTTCCTCGCCGACGTAGGGATGCAGCGCGCCGTAGATCCGCTTGGCCTTGCGCAGCTCGATCGCCAGCAGATCGAACTCGCGGATCAGGATCATCTTGCGGAGGAGCTCGACCAGCTCGGTCTTGTCCTGTGCCACGCTCTGTCCTCCCGGCGCGAGGATGGGCTGAATGCGGCGCTAGTGTAGGCCAGATTCCGCGCCGGGGCCAGGCACCCGGCTCGCATGGTATAACTTCCGCATGCACTTCGGACTCTTCGTCGAAGAGATGCGTCGCGGCGCCACCGCGGTCTCGGCGTTCGACGACGCGTTCGAGCTGGCCGACCTCGCCGAGGCGTGGGGCATGGACTGCGTCTGGCTCGGCGAGATCCACTTCACCCCCGCGCGCTCGGTGATCTCCGCCTCGCTCCTGGTGGCCAGCTCGGTCGCCACGCGGACCAAGCGCCTCCGCGTGGGCACGGCCGTCCAGGTGCTGCCGCTGAACCATCCCCTGCGCATCGCCGAGGAGATCGCGACGATCGATCAGATCAGCAAGGGACGCTTCGAGTTCGGAATCGGCCGCAGCGGTGTCGTGCGGAGCTACGACGTCTACGGCGTTCCGTACGCCGAGAGTCAGGCGCGGTTCCACGAAACCTTGACGATTCTGCGCGAGGCGTGGAAGGGCGAGCCGTTCAGCCACGCCGGGGAGTTCTATCGATTCCAGAACGCCACGGTGTCGCCGCGTCCATACCAGAAGCCCCATCCCCCGATCCGCATGGCGACGACGTCGCACGAGACGTTCGGCGTGGCGGGCCGACTCGGCCTGCCGATCTTCGTCGGGCTCCGCGCGACGGACATGGACGATCTCAAGGTGTCGCTCGCGTCGTATCGGAAGGCGTGGAGCGACGCGGGGCACACGGGCGCGCCGAGCGCCTACGTGCGCATCCCGGTCTACGCGGCCGCGACCGAGCGCGCCGCCCTCGAAGAGCCGCGCGAGAGCATCACGGCCTTCTTCGCGCGGCAGTCCGAGCTCGCGCGCTCGGCGGTGGGACGCGCGGGCGCCGGGCCCGCGGCGCAGCGGAGCTTTCAGGCCGAGCGCATGGCGAATCTGGCCTACGACGACGTGCTCGAGAAGAAGGTCGCCTTCGGCACCCCGGCCCAGCTGATCGAGCGTCTGACGAAGCTGCGCGCGGAGCTCGGCATCGACGGCATCTTGCTCGAGCCGAACTCCGGCGGGCTCATCCCACCGGCGCTCGAGCGCGAGAGCCTGCGGCTCTTTACCCACGAGGTGATCCCGGCGTTCAGGAGGTCGTAGCCATGGCGACGGTCGGTTCGGGCAAATACAAATATGAGCTGACCGAGAGCTGGGGGCAGCTGCCGGCGGGCCACACCTTCGGCAACGTCAGCGCCATCGCCACCGATTCACAGGACCGGGTCTACGTGTTCCAGCGCAAGGACCCGCCCGTGGTGGTGTTCGACCGGGACGGCAAGCACCTCGGCGCCTGGGGCATCGGCGCGTTCGCCAATCCGCACGGCATCTACATCGCCAACGACATCGTGTACCTGACCGACCGCGACGATTCGGTGTGCCTCATGTACACGCTCGACGGCAAGCCGCTCCAGGTGCTGGGGCGGCGCGGCGTGCACTCGGACACCGGGTGCGAGAAGCCGGGCGAGCTCGTCCCGCGTTCGGCCGGCCCGTTCAACTATCCGACCGAGATGGTCCCGTCGCCGTCAGGCAACCTCTACGTGACCGACGGCTATCGCAACGCGCGCGTGCATCGCTTCGACGCCGACGGCCGGCTCCTGGGATCGTGGGGACACCCGGGCAAGACCGAGCCGGATCACTTCCATTTGCCGCACAGCCTGGTGGTCGACAAGGCAGGTCTGGTCTACGTATGCGATCGCGAGAACAACCGCATCCAGGTCTTCGCGGCTGACGGCAAGTTCCTGGCGATCTGGCCCGACCTGCGCCGACCCCTGGATATTTCCATCGATCGCGACGGCCTCTTCTGCATCAGCGAAGGCGGCGTGAGCGGGCTCTCGCCGCGCATCAGCCTGATGGATCCGCAAGGGAGAGTGGTCGCCCGGTGGGATTCGCTCTCGGCCCACGGCAGCTGGATCGACGCGCACGGGGACATCTACCTGGCGCTCGGCTCGCGGATGCGCGTCGACAAGTACGTGCGGCAGAGCTAGCGCGCGCTTCCGCGCTAAACCCGCGGCTACTTCTTGGCGACCGGTACGGGGATGCCGGGAATCTTCACGTTGACCGAGCCCAGGTGGTTGCGGCTCGTGAAGTAGAGCGTCTTCCAGTCGTCGCCGCCGAACGCGATGTTGGTCGTGGCCGGAGCCCCGTGCACGATGCGGCCGAGCTTCTTGCCGCGTGGGTCCATGACCCAGATGCCGCCTGCACCGCCGCAATAGACGTTGCCCTCCACGTCGACCTTCATGCCGTCGGGCACACCCGGCTCGTCGCCGCCGAGATCCGCGAACACGCGGTCGGTCTGCTTCGCGAGAGTGCCGTTGGGCAAGAGATCGAAGGCGCGGATGTGCTTGCGCCGCGTGTCGTTGATGTAGAGCACGCTCTCGTCCGGCGAGAAGGCCAGGCCGTTGGGCAGCACGAAGTCGTCGACGAGCAGGGTGTAGGTGCCCAGATCGGGCGTGAGGCGGTACACGCCCGAGAAGGTGAGGTCCCACTGCTCGGGGGCGAGGGGACTGGTCCACGGATCGGTGAAGTAGATGCAGCCGTCGGACTTGACCACGATGTCGTTGGGACGGTTGAGGCGCCGTCCCTGGAAGCTATTCGCGAGCACGGTGAGGCTTCCGTCGAGCTCGAGCCGCGTTACCCGCCGCGTGTCGTGCTCGCAGGCGAGCAGCCGCCCCTGCAGATCTCGTGTCAGCCCATTGGCCCGGTTCGTCGGCTCGAGGAACAGCGACACGCCCTGATCGGGGACGTACTTCATGCGCCTGTTGTTGTGGATGTCGCTGAATAGCAGGTAGCGACCTTCCTTCCACCAGAGCGGCCCTTCGGCGGGACCCTGAGGACCGCCGAAGCCATCGGCCAGCGCGCGGATGGGCTCGGACGCGGCGACGATCTTTTCCAGCTCCGGAGCGAATTGCTCGATCTTCGTGGCCATGACCACTCCTTGCGCACGGGGCGGTGCCCGCCTGCCGTATCAGTTCGTCGACTCTTGCCCGTTACTTCGACCGGCGCCTACTCTCGTACCAACTATGGCGCGCGAGATCAACGGTGGCGTGCGCTACGCGCTGAGGCCGAGCGCGTCTTCTATCGTGTCGGCCGCGCCCTCGCTCGTGCGCGAGGCCGGCCAGAACGGCCCGCGGCCGTCCCGGCTGCTGGACCGCGTGCGCGAGGCCAATCGCTTGCGCCACGGCAGCCGGAGCACCGAGAAGTCCTACATCGGGTGGATCCGCCGCTTCATCCTGTTCCACGGCAAGCGCCACCCGGCGGAGATGGGCGCGCCGGAAGTCGCACAGTTCCTCAGCTCGCTCGCCGTCGAGGGGCAGGTGGCCGCGTCAACCCAGAACCAGGCGCTGAGCGCGCTGCTGTTTCTCTATCGCTACGTCCTGCATCAAGAGCTGCCCTGGCTCGACGACGTCGTTCGGGCGCGACGACCGAAGCACTTGCCGATCGTGCTGACGCGCGACGAGGTGCGCGCAGTCATCTCCAAGCTGGACGGCACGCCGCGCCTCATGGCCGCTCTGCTCTACGGCTCCGGGCTGCGCCTGCTCGAGTGCGCGCGCCTCAGAGTGTGCAGGACATCGACTTTGCGATGAATCAGATCATCGTCCGCGACGGCAAGGGCGCCAAGGATCGCGTCACGGTGCTGCCAACCGTGGCCAAGGAGCCGCTGACCCGGCACTTGCTCAAGGTGAGGCGCCAGCACGGGGCCGATCTGGCCTTTGGCGCGGGCTGGGCCGAGCTGCCGTGGGCGCTGGCCCGTAAGTATCCGAACGCCGGCCGCGAATGGCCGTGGCAGTGGACCTTCCCGGCCACTCGGTTCTACGTCGACCGGTCTACGGGCCAGCGGCGCCGTCACCACCTGCACGAGTCTGTCCTGCAGCGCGCGGTGCTCGACGCGGTTCGGCGGGCGGGGCTCGGGAAACGAGCGACGCCGCACACGTTTCGACACTCCTTCGCCACGCATCTGCTCGAAGACGGACGGGACATCCGCACCGTCCAGGAATTGCTGGGCCACAACGACGTCAGCACCACGATGATCTACACGCACGTCTTGAATCGCGGGCCTGCGGCGGTGACGAGCCCTGCCGACCGTGTCCTTGATCTGTGATCGTGCTCGCTATCTATGGGGGACACTGCGGAGTTATGCCGGTCTGGATATCTCGCCGCGCTCTAGTCTCGCTGCGTCCGAAGTCGCGTCAGGGTTGAGGGGATTCGTCCTTCGTCCGACATGCGCTGCCGCGATATGCTGCTAGATATGCTGCGAGGCGAGGATATGCGGTTCTGTGGAATTAGAAGTTCGCCGCACAGCTGAAGCAGCCGTTCAGCACATTGTGCTCCTGGACATCGGAAGACATGGTGGTAGGCCCACGAGATGATCAATTGATGGACCGGCGAATCTTCATTGGCGGCGTTGCACTCGGGACCTTCGCCGCCCTGGCGCGCGTCCTCCCCGCGCAGCCCGCGCGCAAGAGCTTTCGTATCGGCATCCTCGGTCTGGGGCCGACCGCCAACATGGTCGGGCCGCAGCCCCGGGGTCCATCCACCAAGGCGCTTCTGCTCGGACTGCACGAGCTCGGGTACGTGTATGGGGAACACTTCGTGACCGAGGTGCGTGGGGCCGACGGCCGGCCCGAACGCTTCCCCGCCCTGGCCGCAGAGCTGGTCGGTGTTCCGGCGGACGTGATCCTCGCTCCAGGACCAGCGCTGCCTGCCCTCAAGCGGGCGACATCGACGATCCCCGTCATCATGACCGCCACTCTCGACCCTCTAAGCCAGGGCTTCGTCCAGAGTCTCGGGCGTCCGGGCGGCAACTTCACAGGGTTCAGCCTCCAGTCGCCTGAGACGATCGGCAAGCGGCTCGAGCTGCTCAAGGAAGTGGTCCCCGGTACGGCGCCCATCGGGGTAATCTGGGACCGGCCCAGCATTGTTGATTGGCAGGCCGCCGAAGCAGCCGCCCGGGAACGGGGGTGGAAGCTGCTGTCACTCGAGGTCCGAGACACGGCGGACATCGAGGGCACCTTCAAAGCGGCAACCGCAGCCCGGGCCGGCGCGCTCCTCATATCCGCAGCCGGCATCCTGTTTCCGCGCGCCCGATGGCTCGCAGAACTATCCACGAAGAACCGGCTACCTGCGGTGTATGGCCTTCGTGAGTATGTCGAGGCTGGTGGGCTCATCTCCTACGGGCCAGAGATCAACGACATCTGGCGTCGCGCGTCGGTCTTCGTCGACAAGATCTTGAAGGGCGCGAGGCCTGGTGACCTCCCGGTCGAGCAGCCCTTGAAGTTCGAGCTGATGATCAATCTCAGAGCTGCGAGGGCACTCGGGCTCACGATCTCGCAGGCCATGCTGTCGCGAGCGGATGAAGTTATACAGTAACGTTGATGAGTCGCAGATCGGAGGGCGTCGAACTTCACGCTGCAGCGGCCCGCTGAGCGTGGCG
>CAYVHH010000424.1:0-4771 GCA_964450175.1 uncultured bacterium
CCCGCTGGAACGCGTCGCGCGACGGGCTCGTCTGGTCCTTCTCCCTTCGCGAAGGTGTCAAGTTCCACGACGGGAGCCCGCTCACCGCAGCCGAGGTCGCCGCGAGCTTCGAGCGCCAGCTACGTCCGGAGGCCCAGGGAGCGAACCGCACGTGGCCGGTGCTGCTCCGCGGCACTCCAGGAGTCGTCAAGCAAGTCCGCGCGGCCAATGCGCGAACCGTCGAGATCGTTCTGGTCCAGCCTTACGCGCCCCTACTCACGGTGCTCGCCCATCCCGGGCTCGCGATCGCCAAGCCCTCGACGGCACCCGAAGGCGGCGGGAGGCTGATCGGCACCGGTCCGTACCGCGTCGTCGATGCCTCGGTCGGGCGACTGGCACTCGAGGCGATGCCGGGTTACTGGGCGGGACCACCGAAGTCGGAGCGGATCGTGTTTCTCGACGTGAGCGCCGACGACCAGGCCGAGTCCGAGCTCGACTCCCGGTCGCTCGATATCTGGTTTCCGGCGGGTCCGCCCCGGCGCGCCGAGGGGGCGCTCTCGGCCCCCGGCCTCCGCATCGGATACCTGGCCTTCCAGACCGAGAAGGAGCCCTTCTCTCGACGGACCCTACGCCAGGCCGTCGCCGCGGCTCTCGACCCGGCGATCCTCGGCCAGACACTCGAGCGAGCGGCGATGCCCTTGCAGTCCTTCCTGCCTCCGGGGGTCTGGGGACGCCGCGAGGGCTCGCCGATCCTCGGCGGCAGCCGGTCGACCGTAAAGGCGCTCATCAAGGAGAGTCGGTGGCCGAAGGAAACGAAGCCAACCTTGCTGGTGCCGGCTGAGACGACGCCGCTGAATCTCCCGAAGCTGGCCGAGACGATCCAGCTGCTCCTGGGCTCCGACGATCTGCCGCTCAACATCCAGGTCGAGCCCGAAGGGACTATGCGCGCGCTCTTGCAGTCGGGCGCGTTCGATATGGCGCTGACGGAGGCGACCGTCGCGGGGGGGGATCCTCATCTCCTTCTCTATCCCCTGTCGACGAGCGAGGCGGCGACGAAGGGCCCGCGCGCGATGAACTTCTCCTTTTATCGGAACCCGAAGCTGGATGACGTCCTGATCCGCGCGAGCCAGCTCTCGTTCCGTGCCGAGCGCCAGCGGCTCTACCAGCGAGGGCAGGCGATGCTGGCCGAAGAGCTGCCGTGGCTGCCCATCTATGTGCGTCTCCAATGGGCGGTGGTCCGCTCCGACGTCAAGGGTCTGCGGCTGCATCCGACGGGCATTCATCGTCTCGACACGGTGAGCCTCGACATCTCGCCCGCCGTGGCGCCCGCTCCCGGCGCCACACGCTGACGAGGCGAGGCTCGCCCATGCCATCGATCGCCGACACCACACTCGAAATGATCGAGTGGGTCTTCCCGGAGCACGCGGGCGGACCGGGACAGATTCACGGCGGGCGCATGATGGAGTGGATCGCCAAGGCCGGCACCCTGGCTGCCTCGCGCGTCGCGCGCGGCACCGTGGTCCTGGGCGCGATGGACGACATCGACTTCCTGCACCCGGTCAAGGTGGGCCAGATCGCGATTCTGCGGGCGCGCGTCGAGGACGTCGGCACCAGCTCGCTCGAGGTCGGTGTTCGGGTGTTCGCCGAGGACGTGATCACCGGCGAGCGCCGCGTGACCCTGAACTCGCACCTGGTCTTCGTGAAGGTCGACGAGAGCGTGCGTCCGCGCCCGGTCGAGGCTAAGATTCGTCCCCGGGGCGCCGACGAGTCGGCGCTGGTCGAGGCCGCCCGGGCCCGGCGCGGGCAGCGGCTGGCGCGCTTCGCGCAGCGGCAGTCGCGGCTCTCCGCGAAGGTCGAGCCCGATCTGGACGCGAGCGACGTCGACGTCGGCTGGCGCTTCGAATCGGTTCGCAGCGTCCTGCCCGAGGATGCGCTGTTCGGGAACACGATGTTCGTGGGCAAGATGCTCATGGCGCTCGACGAGGCGGGCGGCATCCTGTCGATGCGATACTGCAAGGGGCTCGTGATGACGGCGTGTGTGGACGCGATGGACTTCTACTCGCCGATCTTCACGCACGAGGTCGTCACGTTCAAGGCGGGCCTGAATCACGTCGGCACCTCGTCGCTCGAGGTCGGCGTGAAGGTGCTGGCGGAAGTCCCGTGGTCGGGCGAGGTGCGGCACGCCTGCACCGCGTTCGTGACGTACGTGCACCTCGGGGCCGACCTGCGTCCGCGGCCGTGTCCGCCGTACACGCCGACGACCGCGGGCGCCTGTCGCCGGTGGGAGGCTGCGCTCGGTCGGCGAGCGCAACGGCTCGAGCGGGTCAAGGGACTGAAGGCGATGCTGCTCAACGAAAGAGGGTAGGTCGATGTCAGGGCACTCCCGGTGGTCGCAGATCAAGCGCAAGAAGGGCAAGACCGACGTCCAGCGCGGGAAGCTCTTCTCCAAGATCCTCCGCGAGATCACGGTGGCGGCGAAGAACGGCGGCGGCGATCCCAAGGCCAACATGCGCCTGAAAGCCGCGATGGAGTCCGCCAAGGAAGCGAACATGCCGCAGGAGAACATCAAGCGGGCGATCCAGAAGGGCACGGGCGAGCTGCCGGGCGAGTCCTACGAAGAGATCACGTACGAGGGCTACGCGCCGGGCGGCGTTGCCTTGCTGATCCAGGTGCTCACCGACAACCGCAATCGAACCGGCCCCGAGATCCGTCACGCGTTCGAGAAATTCGGGGGCAACATGGGCTCATCGGGCGCCGTCGCGTGGATGTTCGAGCGCCAGGGGATCATCCAGGTCGACTCCTCGAAGATCGACGAGGACGACCTGCTCTCCAAGGCGCTGGATGCCGGAGCGACCGACATGCGTCGGGCCGAAAAAGCTTTCGAGATCGTCACCGCCCCTGCTGAAATGGACGCCGTGCGCGACGCGCTGACTCGGGCGCGGGTTCCCGTGCTGGAGGGCCAGGTCAGCTTCGTTCCGCAGTCGACGGTGCGGGTCGAGGGCAAAGACGCGACCGCCGTGGTGCGCCTGGTCGAGGCGCTGGAGGAATTGGACGACGTCCAGTCCGTCTACGCTAACTACGACATTCCTGACGAGGTACTCGAGGCCATCTCGGCCGCATAGCCTCAGGGTCCTCGGCGTCGACCCCGGCCTGGTCGGAACCGGCTACGGAGTGATCGAGCCGGCTCCCCGCGGGGTTGCCGTGCTCGGCAGCGGAGTCATCTCGACGAGCGCGGATCTGCCGCTCGAAGCGCGGATCCATCTGATCTACGACGGTGTCCGGCGCCTGCTCGAGGCCCAGACACCGACGGTGCTCGTCCTCGAGGATCTCTACGCCGAGTACAAGTTTCCGCGGACTGCGCTGCTGATGGCCCACGCCCGCGGCGTGATCTGCCTTGCCGCGCGGCAGTGCGATGTCGCGGTGCTGGCGCTGGCGCCGGCCGAGGTCAAGCGAGCGGTCGCCGGGGCCGGCGCCGCCTCGAAGCATCAGGTGCAGCACTCCGTCCGCCGGATCCTCAAGCTCGACGCCCTGCCGACGCCGTCCCACGTCGCCGATGCGCTGGCGCTCGCGTTGACCGGCTTCTCTCGCCTGGGCGGACGGCTGGCGTGATCGCGACCCTCTCCGGACGGCTGCGTCGCAAGCTCGAAGATCGCGTCGTGGTCGAGTGCGGCGGCCTCGGTTACGAGGTGTTCCTGCCGCCGATCGCCCAGCGCCAGATCGAGCACGTCACGGCCGGTCCGGGCGAGAAGGGGAGCGAGCTCGAGCTCGTCATCTATTACCACGCCACCCGCGACCAGCCGCGCCCGGTCCTGATCGGCTTCACCTCCGATCTCGACAAGGAGTTCTTCGAGAAGCTGATCACGGTGAAGGACATCGGCCCGATGGTCGCGGCGCGCGCGCTCGCGCTGCCGGTCGGCGAGCTGGCGGCGGCGATCGCGCGCCAGGACGAGAAGTTCCTGCGCGGCCTCCCCGGCGTCGGTCCGCAGAAGGCCAAGAACATCGTCGCGCAGCTTCAGAACAAGGTCTCGAAGTTCGCGCTGGCCCGCGAGGGCGCTCCGGTGGAGCCGGTCGCCGCCGCGGCGAAGCCGATCGACGCCGACGGTCTGCGCGAGCTGGTGTGGGAGATCATGGTCAAGCAGCTCGGCCACCGGCCCTCCGAGGCCTCGCAGCTGATTACCGACGCGCTGCGCCGCCGGCCGTCGATCATGTCGCCGGAAGAGCTGTTCGACGAGATCTACCGCGGGCAGAAGGCGTGATGACGGCGACGGCCGACGACGGGAAGATGCTCAGTCGCGTCGCGGCGCCCGAAGAGGCGCAGTTCGAGCGCCAGCTCCGCCCGCGCACGTTCGAGGAATACGTCGGGCAGGAGCAGGCGGTCTCCAGTCTGAAAGTCTCGGTCGACGCGGCCAAGATGCGACAGGAGTGCGTGGACCACGTGCTCCTCTACGGCCCGCCCGGACTCGGGAAGACGACGCTCGCCGGGATCCTCGCCAACGAGATGGGCACCACCCTGGTGACGACGTCCGGCCCGGCCATCGAGCGGGGCGCCGACCTGATGGGCATCCTGACGAACCTCGGCGAGAAGGACGTCCTGTTCATCGACGAGGTCCACCGGTTGCCCCGGGCAGTCGAGGAGCTGCTCTATCCGGCGATGGAAGACTTCGCCGTCAACTTCGTGATCGACAAAGGGCTCCACGCCCGCACGCTCAAGTACGCGCTCAGGCCCTTCACGCTGGTCGCCGCGACGACACGCCCGGGGATGTTGTCGGCGCCGCTCCGCGAGCGCTTCGGC